>ONAG01000061.1 GCA_900315745.1 uncultured Prevotellaceae bacterium | reverse complement strand
ATCAGACCTTTCTTCTTGGTGTAATGTCCGGTGGTGGATGTTGTGCCGTTGAGCGTCTCGCTCACCATTCTCATGTCGTGGTTGGTGGGTTCGGGCATGTTGCATCCAACATTCGAGAGCACGTTCTTGAATGCCGCTTCGGCGGTCTCGATGGTGGCGTATGAAGGGAAGAAAGGCTCTTTCGCCCATGGCTCCCACGTGAGTTGCTGACCACCAGAGAGGTCGTATCTATATGTGGTGCCTTCCTTGTCCTGGGTTAGCCTTCCATTGGTCTCCTCTCTTATGTTGCCGCTCACGTATGCCGCCTGAGTGCCCTTGCCGGTGCCTTCAAACTGATGTCTCAAGAGGTAGTTCTGTGTTGACGCAGGACCTTTCTTGTAGTAGTTGTTCACGAAGTTCAGTTCGTGCGTGCCTCCGTCGCTGGCTCGTCCTCCCCAGTTGTAAACCACATTGTTGAAGATGTCGTGGTGACCATCGTAGAAACCGCCTCCGTCAAGACCACCCGAGATGCTCCAGTTGCGCCCCTCGTTGTGGGCGAGCAGGTTGTGGTGGAACGAACCCACCGTTCCTTCTGCCTGACCGGCACCGATGGTGGCGGCGTAGCCATGCGACACGAGGTTGCCTTCCTCCGCATAGTGGCTGTGTCCGCAATAGTTGAGTGCCTCCGAGATGATGGTGTTTTGCAGTGTTATGCTCTTCGCATTGCGGCTGGAGAAGCCCTCGTCGATGGTCCATGCTATCGAACAGTGGTCGAGGATGGTGTTGTTGGCTCCAGCAGCACCTATGCCGTCGGAGGTGTGTGGGTTGGGACTGCTTCCGTCCCAGTCGTCGCCGCCACCGAGGTGCAGGCGCAGGAAGCGGGCGATGCTCTCGTTGTTGATGCCCAAGGCACTTCCCCTGAACAGCACTCCTCGTCCGGGTGCTGTCTGTCCTGCTATGGTGACGTAGTTGTCGGAACAGGAGAGGCGTGCTTTCAGGAAGATGGTGCCTGCCACGTCGAAGACGATGGTGCGTGGACCCGTCACCTGTGTGATGCCGTATCTGAATGTGCCTGGCAGGGGAGCATCGGGATTGTCTTCAAGTGATGTCACATGATAAACTATGCCGTCGCGTCCTCCCGTGGCAAAGCGCCCATAGCCTTCGGCTCCGGGGAAGGCGAGGTGTCTTGGACGGAAATACCATTGCTCTCCTTTGTGTATGTTTCCCTCGTTGTCTTCTTCATCCACACGCCAATAGTAGATGTTGTGGTTGTTGAGTCCGTCAACGGTCCAGGTGGGTTCCGTCGTCACTGCAATCTCACTCATGCTCTCCGCCGTGGTGCCGAAGTGCACATGGTGCTTCACTGCCGTGGATGCTCCAAGCCATGTCAGCACGGCGCTGCCGTTGTCGGCGTCGGCATGCATGTCGCCTTTGGCGGGGATGGGGTCGAGCGCGACCTTCGTGTTGTCTGCCTCGTTGAACACGAGTGCGTTGATGCTTACTGTTGTGGTGCCGTATGTGACGGAGGCTTCGGGGGTAGTGACGTATGACACCACGATGGTCTCTCCTTCAGCCACGTTGAATTCCACGTACGACTTGCCACTGGCAGAAGCGGTGGTCTGGCGGTTGGTCTGCTCCACTCCTTCCAATTGCTTGACACCGTTGACATAGACATCCAACTTGGGTGCGTCGAAGCCGTCGATGTTGTTGTGGAAGGCTTGCAACGAATGTCCGCCTGCCGACAGTCCGCTGATGGTGACATCGAGTTTCACGGCTCCCGAGGTGATGTTGCCATGGTCGTCCTTGTATGCTATGACGGCATCTCCCACCAGTTTGGCTCCGTTTGTCACTCCTTGTTTCCAGTAGTTTGTCATCACTGTCTCGCCTTCATATTCCCTGTCGCATGAGAGGGTGATGGTCACGCCGTCGAATGTTTTGGTGGCTGAGGGAGCCTCATTTACCACCCATGGTTGGTAACCATCTTCCAGACCTTCGCTTTCCGGGCGTCCTCCTTTGTTGAAGTCGATTTTTTGGGCTGCCATGCCTAATGAGCACAGAGCCAATGCCATTGTCAAAATTTTCTTCATGATAGATGTTTCAGTAGATTTCGTTTTGTTGCTGCGAAGTTAGCTATTATTTTTGTTAAAGTCAAATTTTCCTACGCTTTTCTCCCTCGCATCTTAAAGCTTGTCATCAAACGTTCCCCAAATATACATGCTTCAGACCTTCATCCAACGCTATCTGGCGTGCCTCCTTCAGGGTGCTGATGGGTGTGGGCTGCACGTCGCTCATGCGGTATTGTGGGAAAAAGCGGCTGAAATGGAGAGGTGTCTCTTCCATGTTGTTGTCTCTCATCCATCTGCACATCCTGCGTATCATGTCGAGGTCGTCGTTGATGCCAGGTATTATCAGGTTTGTCAGTTCAATCCATATTCCTGCCTCATGCATGGTGAGGATGGTGTCGAGAACGGTGGCGAGTCTGCCGCCGCTCACCTTCTGGTAGATGTCGTCGCTGAACGATTTTAGGTCGATGTTGGCTGCGTCAATCAGTGGCAGCAGGTCGTTGAGAGGTTCTTTGCACACATATCCCGCCGTAACGAGTATGTTCCACAACCCGTTTTCGTGTGCCATACGTGCGATGTCCTCCACGTATTCAATGTATGTGAGTGGTTCGGTGTAGGTGTATGCAATGCCCGGACAGTTCTTCTCGATGCAGAGTTTCACCACCTGTTCTGGTGGCAGCATGTAGTGCCCCACGTCGTCGGGCTTGGCTTGCGAAATGTCGTGGTTCTGGCAATTCAGACAGCGGAAGTTGCATCCCGTGCATGCCAGGGAGAGGCATTTGGTTCCCGGGTGGAAATGGTACAAAGGTTTCTTCTCCACAGGGTCGATGGCAAGGGCGCAGGGACGGGCATAGACCTCGCTGACAAGTGTCCCTTGCTTGTTGTGCCTGCTGCGGCATCTGCCAGCCTTGCCGACGGCTATATGGCAGTGATGGGGGCAGAGTTGACATTCCACACTGCCGTCATCCAACCGCTGGTAATATTTGCATTCATGTACTTCCATCAGAAGACGATTGCCTCGTAAACATATAGTTCGGCATCACGCCAACCATCCCATCCCAGTCCTGCCTTGTCGTGTGAGCAATGTGCCACAAACTCTTCCTTGGTCCAGTTCACCTCGTCGGCGACTTGCGGAAGGTATGTGCCACTGCGCCACCCCTTCTTTATGTATATGCCGTGACGGTGTAGTTGGAATTCATCCAGACTTCCAATCCTGCGCATGGGGGTGAGGACGGATATCTCTATTTCCACGTCGTTCAGTTCCTCCCTGCTCAACTGTGGGAAGCGTGGGTCCTCGAATGCTGCCGCACGTGCCATTTCGGCTACTATCTCATGCAGTGGGGAGTCCTCTCCAAAATGTCCGATGCATCCTCTCAGACGACCATGTTTTGTCAGTGTGACAAACGCTCCGCATTTCTTGTTGAGCATGGGATAAGTCTCGCTGTCGCTCTCTTTTGCTTTCTTGTCATTGAAGGCTGTTGCTATGCTTTCAAATGCAATTCTCTTGAGTTCAGCCTTCTCTTTTTCTGTTAATATGAAGTCTGCCATGTCCTTGTCTGTTTTGTCGCCACGAAGAATGGCGAAGGAGTGGTAGCCCACAACCCTTTGACCGCCGTGCCTGTCAATGTCGCCTGAGTTCTGGTAGAGGATGTGTTCCACTGAATATGTCTTGTCGAGCATCAGCAACAGGGTGATGATGGCATATGCCCCACAAGCGCTGGTGGAAAGATTGCGCACCCCACTGCGGCCATTCTCCATCAGGGTGGCAATGAACTCCTCGGCATCGCCGCTCATGATGGCTTCTCCGGTCTTGCCGTCAATGATGTTGGCATCCTCGTAGGAAGGATAGTGAGAGAAGTCGCTGCTGATGACAAACAGGTTGTCCTCATTGAAAAAGGGCTTCAGAACCTCGGCTATCCTGCGTAATTTGGAATAGTCGTTGGTGGAGACGATGATGGGAACGATGGCTGGCATCTTGTCCAGGCGACGTAGCAGGAATGGCAGTTGCACCTCAAGGCAATGCTCCTCTTTGAAAACGCTTTCTCGGCTGTTGAACACCTCGTCGGCTTCAATGAGTTGTCGTGCCATGTCGCAATCCACTTTCACCCGTCCTAATGGCGTGTCGTAATAGTTGTTGCTGGCATCCACCGATGCACCGTCGGTCCATTCAATATGACTGGGACCAATGAGGAATATCCGCTTGAATTCTTTAGCCTTGTCCAATGTCATGTATGCTGTGGCAGCAACATTGCCCGAATAATAGTAGCCAGCATGTGGCACTATCAATGCCGCCACGTTTGGGTGGCATGTCATGTCGGCATGTCTTGACAGGTAATGGTCAACTTCATTTTTCAGTTCCAGTGGGTCGCCCTCGTAGAAGCGTCCTGCCTGTATTGCCGGTCTAACTTTTGGAGTGGATGTAAAACTCATTTGCGCATGCGCTTTTTCCCGTTTTGTATCACAATGCCCTTGTAGTGGCTGTTCACTTGCTGTCCTGCAAGGTTGTAGCTTGGGGATTGTGAGGTCTCTTCTTCGTAAGGCAACGATGTGATGCCGTCTGAAAGTCCGTTGATGTCATGACATGCAAGTGTCTCGCATAGGGTTGTGGTACATACTATGTTCTCCACTTTTATGTCTGTCGTCGGAGTGCTTGTCTCGATGTCGAGCAAGGCGGTGTCCATGTCTCGGAATGGCAGTCCGTCCAAGTTGAATATCACAACTTTGTACTTGCCGTTTCCCATCTTTTCAGTGCAGATGTTGTGTCCTTGTGAACGGCTGTCGTTCAGATGCACGCCCTTAATCGTGCAGTTGGCAGGTACGGAAACTGTCAATTGCATGGCAGTGCAAGGGATGATGTTTTCAAGATGCAATGTGGTGGTGCGTGGAGCAGTCGAAATGAGATATGCTTCCATTGAATTGCAAGGTGCCAAGAGTGGAGCTTCCACTTCTTGGTCGATTATGATTTGCACCACCCTGAGTGCGTCGGTAACGTCGATGCGCCCATTATGGTCGAGGTCTGCCTCTTCTTCGTGGAAATTGGTGTAAACATTGCCAAGGATGTGGTTCACTATCATCATCACATCGGTGACATTGATGTAGCCATCGTGGTTGGCGTCGCCCAAGTCATGGTCTTTGATGGTCACAGTGCCTGTGAACGGCATGGGATAGATGCTCATGATGACTTGCTGGTTGATGATGCTGATTGTCATGTCGGAGAAAATCGCTTCGTGTGTGCCAGCAGCAATACTGTCGTCTGCTTCCACTGCTATGGAGAGCAGTTCGCCTTCATTTCCACTTAAAGGTTTCAGCGACATCGACATGACGAGAATGATGTATGAACCGTCGCTCTGCTGTGTGCAGTGTAATGTATGGTCGCTGGCACGTCTGGACAAATGGATGTCCAACTCGTCATCCTGCTGTTTGACTGACATTCCCTTGGGCAGAGTGAGGCGAATTTGGAAACCGATTACTTCTTTCTTGTTCGACATGCTGAGGACAAGCACGCCCCCTTTGTCACGCTTGAAAGTGACAGGGGCACATTCCATGATGTATTCCGACTGCATCTCTTCTATGAGCAATTGGTTCCACACTTCATCGGATTGGTAGGCGGCCTTGGTGCCAGAGGGCACTAAGAGCATGGGGGTGGTGCCTTCGAAAGCGTCAGGCTCAACTGCCGGCGGCACGATGTTGTAAGAGTAGATTGTACTCATTACCGTACATTCTGCCAAGGCTTTGCTGCCAATGCTTGTCAGGTCTTGTGGCAGTGCTATTTCTCGTAGTTGGCTGCATCCATAGAAGCATCTGTCTGCCAAGGCTGTTGTGCTTTGAGGCAGGTTGACAAGTTGCAGTTGGGTGCATCCTTCAAAGGCGCTCTCGCCGATGGTTGTCACCCCTTCGGGGATGACAGTTGTGCCACAGCCAAGAAGCAGGGTGTTGGTCTCTGTCTCGATGATGGCGTTGCAGTTTTCTCGTGAGTCGTATTTCAAATTCTCGGAAGCCACCTTTATTTGCTTTAGGGATGTGCATCCGATAAAAGCGTCTTTGCTGATTAGTTCCACACTGCGAGGTATGAATATCGACTCCAATTCCGAACATCCATAGAATGCCCTATCCTTGATTTTTTTAATACGACTTGGGAGTCGGATGATGGAGAGGTGATTGCAGCCGGCAAAAGCCTCTGCTGCAATACTTTTCAAATTCTGGAAATATTGGAGTTCCTCAAACTCGGTTATGGTGCTGTTGCCACGGAAGGCGTCGTCAATGCTTATCACGGCTTCTGCTTCCTTGCGGCTCAGCTCTTGGTCGCCGTTGGTGTCCCATTGCTGCAAGCATATTGCTTTCACTTGTGGGTCGGCAAAAGGGATGATTTCTGAAGACAGGATGTGCTTCGATATGCCTATTATGGCACTCACGTTGTTGCTGAATCCGTCGGGCAGCCCTTCCTCAGTCGTTTTCTCGTCAGGATTGAGCAACGATAGGTCGAAAAATCCGTCGCAACGGCCATTCCATCCCCAGTTGACGTGGAAGAAGCCATCGTTGTCGTATCCGTCGCAGATGAAGCAGTGGGTGCTCGTAGAAGAACTGCCGAAGTAGATTACAGGACGGCTGCTGGATAGTTCGTGGTAAATCATCTGCTCCCATTTTTCCCTGCTGGTGCCTGCAGCCCTCACCAAGCGGATGTTGGGCGAATACCCGAAATACTGTTTCAAGGCATTGGCGGCATTGCTGCCATAAGCTTCTGATTTTTCCAAATTATACGAAGTGCTTGCAGCTTGTCCGCAATAGAGCATCAGTTGGGCAACCGCCATCTTTTCTTGTTCATCCTCTGTGCCGTTGTAGCTGCCTTTCATGTTTTCCCAGTCAAAGTCAAGCTGAGGGAGGGCGTCAAGTTGTCCTACAATATTATTGCTGAAATAACTTGGGATGACCGAACAAGCCTCTTCCGGCCATTGGTGGTAGTTCATCACTTGTGCCATTGAGGTGGCAACGCATCCTGTGATGCAATGCTTTCCATCCACCACGGGACAAAGCATGTTGTAGGGCTTGCCTTGTTCGGTGGCTTCGCCTTGGCCCCATGTGGTGCTGATGAGAGGGTCGATTGCCTCATGTTGGCTGCCCGACTTTTTCCCCACGCCTTTTGAGTCCTTTCTTGTGGTGTTGTTGGAGAAATTGCCCAACCAGAATCGGACGTCGTCGGGCATTGCATTTTCATCGAATGTGCCTTTGTCGGCATATCCCAAAATGTCGCCTTGGCTGTCGTCGCCGCAGATGATCACAAACCCTTCGTTGTTGGTCGCATTGAAGACATAGTAGGGCTTGGCTGCGTGATTGCGCTGCTTTTTCATCACAGGTGTGATGTCTGCGATCTCTTTTCCTTTCTTTTGGAAGAAAGCGCGAGCCTTGGAGTGTGCCTCCTCAATAGTGACTGGATTTGCAAGGCTAACTAAATAAATGCTTGTGAAAATCAATATGTGGATTAAACGATACACTATGAATTGTAAGTTTCTTAATAATCTAATTGCCAATATTTTGGATGCAAATATACAAAAATAGCGACAATATACACTATTCTTTAACAAATATAATGTTTTTTTGTGCCAATCTGCTATGATGATGGTAATTTAGACATTGCTGAGGCATCATATTTGATTTCTATTATATAGATGATAAAAGGGGGAGCTCACTTGAAGCACCCCCTTCTCTCATGACATTCTGTTTGAATGATTTTATTTGCGGATGTATTTCCTTCCGTTCTGGATGACAATGCCCTTGTAACCTTTGCCTACAAGTTGGCCTGAGAGGTTGTAGGCTGGTGCGTTGGAGGCTTCATCGGCAACGATGTCGTTGATGCCGGATGCCTGTGTCACGCTGATGGGATACAATTGGTTGTCATTCTTATAGACTACGAGGATGCCATTGACATTGTACATGCCATCTGCCAGTTCGCCTTCGATGATCTTGAACTTGTCATAGATTTGCATCTGGGCGCTGCCGTCAACGGCGTAAATCTTGCCATCAATGTTTTGGAGTTGTACAGGAGTGTTGATTTCCACAAAGTCGCAAAGATACTTGCTGTCGAAGAGTTCGCTGAACGCAACCTTTACTGGAGTGGCAGTGCCTTCTGCGAAGGTGATGCCGTCAGCATTGGTCTTGTCTGTCTTTGCCAGTTCTGGCAAGTTGTTGTATGGGCTGTACTTGCCAGAAACGCTTCCGTTGAGTATCTGTCCGTTGGTGAACTCAATGCCCAAGTTGAAGAACTCGATGGCACCGCTTGCATCGCGCACGAAGACGTCCCTATCCTTTGCGTAAAGCACCTGGGCGTTGTTAAGCATCAGTTTGGCTTCTGCTCCGGACTCAAGAGCCTTGAGGGCGGCGATGTCGTTGCACACAGTGATGCCCGGGTCTGGGGTGGTACCACTGGCGAGAGGTTGTGTTACATAAATCTCGTAGAATCCGCTATATGGCACGAGGATGCCTTCCACGTTGTAGGTGTCGTTCTCGTTCCAGTCGCCCAAACCCACCTTGAAGCGGTCGTAGATCCAGATGGAGTCGTTGCCCACATAGGCATAGGTGTTGGTGTAGTTGCCTTCCTTCTTCGACACTACCTTCACGCCCTCGATGCGGATGAGGTCGCAGAAGTATTTCTCGTCCTTGGCTTGTGCCACGCTAACAATTTTAGGAGCTGCCGTGCCGGCAGTTGCAGTGAAGCTGTTGGCGTTGGTGCCTTCTGTCTTTGCCAGTTCAGGAATCTTGTTGTAAGTGGCGCGCTTGCCGATGACAGAGCCGTTGAGCACTTGGCCATTGGAGAGCGAGAGTCCTGTCTGGTAGAAGTCGATGGCTCCACTGGCGTCGCGCACATAGATGTCGTTGGTGCCCACATATAGCACTTGTGCGTTGCTGAGGGTGAGCGCAGCCTCGGTGCCGTCAGCCAGTGCCTTGAAGGCTGCAATGTCGGCGGCGATTTGCACATCGGGAGTCTCCTCCTTTACAAAGGTCTTCGACACCACGGCACTCAGATTGCCAGAGTAGTCCTCCTCGACGGCTTTCACCGTGGTGGTCTCAGTGATGGTGAACGGAGCAGAATACACCGTTGGGTTGGTGGTTGGGTCGCTGCCATCTGTGGTGTAGTAAACGGCGAAGTCAGGATTGGATGGCGTGATGGTAACCGTAGTGGAACCAGTGAATGGTGTCTTGCCGGTGATCTTCAGTGTGGCGGGTGTCGGGGTGCCGTCAATCACGGCTGCCACTTTCTGCACGCGCCAGTGACCGTTGCCTGCAGGACGAGTGAAGGTGACGGAAGGAGCCTGGCCTGTCCATTCGCCTGTGCCTGGGTCGAAGGTGCCGCTATCTACAATGTCGGCACTCTCAGGACGGTAGTTGGCACCTTCTGCGAAGGTTACGATGACCTTGGTGAGGTTGCCGCTCTTAGCTGCTACGGTCATGGTGCCGTTGCCATAGACGCGGATGGCTTGGCCGGTGTTGTAGTACTTTCCGTCGTTGGCGCCTCCGGCAAAGGTTACCGTGAAGGAGCCACCGTCAAACGGTTCTGTGTATTGTACGGAGTTCTCCAAGCCTAATTCAGAGAATACAATGGCTTCTCCCTCGTCAGGAGTCTCTCCTGCGTTCACTGTGAGACTGTAGGATGCTGTGCCGCGCTTGAAATTGGCTGTCTCGGCAGCTGTGGCGGTTACGATGGCATTGCCTATGCCGGTGATGTTGAGCTTGCCCGTGTTGGCATCGATTGTGCCTACGATGGTGTTGTCGATGGAGTAGGTGATGGCGCCATCGCCGTTATAAGAGAGAACTGGCTCGGTGAAGCTTTCTCCCTTTGTGATGGTGAGCGAGGCGGGGCTGAACGACATGGTTGGTGTCTGCTTCTCTACTACGGCGCCTGCTTCAACCGTGGCTTCCACGGCTTGAATTCTCCAGTGGCCGCTGCCTGTCGGACGTGTGAATGTCACCGATGCAGATTGTCCTGTCCATGTGTGGCTCTCCAAGTCGTATGTGCCAGTGTCCACGATGTCAGCGCTTTCAGGCTGGTTGCTGGCGTTGTCGAAGAATGTGATGACAATTTTTTTCAAATTGCCTGACTTTGCGGCAACTACCATGCTGCCGTTGCCATAGACGCGGATGGCGGTGCCTGTGTTGTAGTATTTGCCATCGTTGGCGCCACCAACGAACGTCACGGTGAAGTCACCGCCGTCGAATGGGTCGCTGTACTGTTGGCCGTTCTCAAGGCCAAGGTCTGCAAAGGTGATGGTGCCACCCCATGCAGTGCCGAACACCACAGTGAGCAGTGTCAGCAATAATAAACGTAGATTTTTCGTCATAGTGTTAAGTTTTGGTTATACGTCATCTGATTGCAAACGTACAAAAAAATATTCAAACGAGCGTCATTTTATTGCTTTTTTTTATTCACTGGGTGTGATGTTGTCATGTGTGACGGTGTTTTATGTATAATGATGGGTTCTCGTTCCTCTTGGAAATCTTTTTTGAAAAAAAGTCTTTTTCGTGTAGTTTTTCCTACTTTTGTGCGTCTAAAGGGTAAAATCATCTGAACAAAACGACACAATGACAACAAAAGAAAAACAATTCTCGCAGACGGTGACGATGAACAAGAGCACCATTTACACCGTGTGCTACATGTTCTCCAATGATGAGGATGAGGTGAACGACCTCTTTCAGGAGACTCTTGTCAACATGTGGCGGGGATTTGATGGGTTCGAAAACCGTAGCGATATCAAGACGTGGGTATATCGCGTTGCTCTCAACACCTGCATTTCGTGTGAGCGAAAGAAGAAACGACAGCCATCAACAGCCCTCTCCATTGACATCAACTTGTTTGAAGACCAGGATGCAGACACCCAACAGGTGGATATGCTCCACAAGCGAATCTCAAAACTCAAACCTTTCGACAGGGCGATAGTCCTGCTCTGGCTTGAAAATCTCTCGTACGAGGAAATCGGACAGATAGTCGGCATTTCCACCAAGAACGTCAGTGTCAGGTTGTTCAGAATAAAGGAGCAATTAAAAAATATGTAGAACAATAAAAAATGATTTTGCCATGAACAGTGAATTTGAAGACATGCGTAAGCAAATGGAAATCTTGAAGGAGAAACTCCAGAACCAAGACATAGTAAACGAGAAGATCTTGCGTCGCTCAATGCGAAAAAGCATGCTAAGCATCAACCGCCGATACATGATTGTCTGCATCCTTTGCATATTTATGATGCCATATTCATATTGGGCTTTCGTGAAGCTGAATGGGATGTCGATTTACATGTTCCTCGCCACATGCTTGTTGATGCTCGTGGTATTGGCATACACGCTCTACAACGGTCGCCATCTTGGTAGCCGGCTAATGGGGAAAGACCTGGTGGAGGTGAGGGAGAAAGTGGCTAATGCCAAGAAACTCGACCAAGACTGGTTGAAGATAGGCATTCCATTGGCTGTCTTGTGGCTGGCTTATTTCTCATACGAGCAATACAAGGTGATGGGGATGGATAATTGGGTGTTGCCTGTCGGGTTGTGTGTCATCGCAGGATGCGTAGGTGCCGCCATCGGACTGAAGGTTCATTTCAGGATTCAGGACGAATACTCAGAGATAATTGATGAAATAGATGATTTCAAAGGACAATAGCGAAATCGAAGAAAGGAAAAAATAGAATAAAAACATTCGCAGTTTGCGCATCGCCTGCCCTGGCGAACAGCAAACTGCGAATGTGGTTTATAGGGAACTTATTGCACCAGGATGATATCCACTATCCCCATGACATCGGCAACGCCAATGGTGTTGTCCTTGTTCACATCGGCATTTTTTAAGTTGATGACATTAGTGTCGAATCCCAAAATGTAATTGACAACCACAGTCACATCAGATACAGACACGTTGCCGTCTTCATTTGCATCGCCAAGCAGACCTTCCTCTTCGCCTCCGATGATTCCGTTGATGGTGATTACCCACACCACCTGCTTGCCTGCAGGAGTGAATGTGATGGTTTTGCCGACAGGAACCTCAAAGTCTATCTGGTGTTCTTTCACTACATAGCTGTTGCCTTCTTTCTTGGGGAACACGTATTCTGTAGTGCTGTATTCTTTGCCGTTGCACTCCTTGATGTAAGAGTCGGCATCTGCATAGTTGTCGTAACCCTTGAAGATGATGTTGTTTGCCTTGAACCCTTCAGGCAGGTGTATGGTGTACTGCACTCCGGCGGAATATTTTATGCCGTCTTCGAATCCTACGCTATAAGACTTTTCTTTCGTGTTGGTCACCGTGATGCCATTCTCAAACTCGTATGTGCTCGTTGTGTTGGAGCCGGTGTTGGTGCTTTGGGCTATGGTGTATGACATTGAATCGTCAGATTTGTATGTGCCGCAAAGAGTGATAACCCACACCACTTGCTTGCCTGCCGGTGTGAAGGTGATTTGACCGGTGGCTGGAGTGTCGAAATTGATCTGGTGCTCAGTCAGGACATAACTGCTGCCGTTCTTTTGCGGGAACACATATTGGGTGGTGCCGTATTCGGTGCCGTTGCATTCCTGGATGTATGAGTCTGCATCAGCATAGTTGTCGTAGCCTTTGAACTTGATGCTGAGGACCTTGAATCCTTCTGGCAGGTTGATGGTGTACTGCACGCCGGCAGAATACTTCACTCCGTTTTCCATGCCGGCACCATAAGACTTGTTTTTCACGTTGGTCACCGTGATGCCGTTCTCAAACTCGTATGTGCTTGAAGTGTTGTTGCCGGTGTTGGTGCTGTTGGAGATGACATATTCCATGTCGCCAAGTTCGGGGTCGTCACCGCCGTTGGGATCATAACCATAGTATGGTATGCCATCCACGCGCACCACTTCGGGATAGTATTCGTCAAAAGAACTTTGCGCGTCAGCATTTTGCAGCTTCACGAGGTCTTCCACAAGGGCGTTGCAATACACCTCGATGTTGGTGTAGTATCCCTTTGCGTCGAGGGTATAGGTGGTGGCGTCAGCCGCGCTGTTGGGGTTGAGTCCGTTGGCGGTCTCCCAGATGTCGGGCATGCCGTCGTTGTCGGTGTCCCATCCGGAAGGCAACGACCCTGTGCCGAAGTTGGCTTCTGTATAACCATTGACATCGGAGACAAGGTCAACTATGCCTGGCAAGCCTGTTATCGAACCAGTATAGGTGGCTGTTCCGTTGCGTGTCTCCTCCACATAACGCTCGTCAACATTGTCACGATACATAGAGGCTCCCACATAGTCGAGCACCTTCTCGTAGGCTGTGGTGGCTTTGTGGGTGGTGACCAAGCCTGTCGCTGTAGGCGTGTCCATCTTGATGCGCACACAACTCACGCCAGAGGAGTTGTTCACATGAGGCACGCTGCTTCCATAGTAGTTGTTGGGGTCTTGGGAGTATTTCTCTCCATTGATGGTGAACACGCCACTGTCGTAAACCACGCCTTTCCAGTCGTAATTCTCCGGACTTGTGGCGGCTGCCATATAGTTGCCGCTAATGTAGTAGCGGCTTGTCATGCCTTCGAATGTGTCTGTGGTGGAGTTGCCGGAATTGCTCACCGACACTTGTGTCAGGCGGGTCTTGTTCCTTGTGGCAGGACCAGCCTTGTAGTAGTTGTTCACCATGTTGATTTGTCCGCCGCCAGGACCTCCGTAACAGCCGCCGGTGCCCCAGTTGTAGAGCACGCAGTTGCGGAAGTCCACGTTCTCAGCTTGCACGGTGTTCTCCCATTGGTAGGTGCTGTACTCCTTGTTGTTCGTCCATCCGTCCCATCCATAGCGCGAACCATTGAAACGTGGTGTGCGGTTTTGCAAGTGGATGAGCATGTTGTGGTGGAAGGAAGCCAACTTGCCGCCCCAGATGCCGCCGTAGCCGTGCGCTTCCTTTTGGTGACCGGCATTGTTGAGCGACTCGCCGATGGTGCACCACTGCATGGTGAAGTTGTTGTTGTCGTAGAATGAAGCCACCTCGTCGATGCTCCACGAGAACGAGCAGTGGTCGAGCATGATGCTTGTCACCTCTCTTTGCCAGATGGCATCGGCTCCGTCGTTGACATCTTTCTCCGAACCGCGTCTGATGCGGAGGAAGCGGATGATGTTGTTGGCTCCTGGTCTTACAGTGTAGTATCTCAGGGTGATGCCGGGATAAGGAGCTGTCTGACCTTCTATCGTGGTGTTGCCGCCAATTTTCAGTTCGCTATTGAGACTGATGACGCCGCCCACGTCGAACACGATGATTTTTTTGCTGTTTCCTTCCACGGCAGCACGCAGCGAACCTGTTCCACTGTCGTTTAGGTTGGTCACGTGGATGACGTTGCCACCACGCCCGCCAGTGGTGTACCTGCCATGCCCCTCAGCACCGGGGAAAGCGGGTGCTTGTGCCATAGCCACAGCTGCTGTCAGTGTGAGGATGGCACCGATGATGAATTGTTTCATGATTAGTTCTTGTTCGTTTCTAAGTGTTTGTTTGTTTTGTTTCTTTTGCTTCTTTTGTTTGTTTCTTTGCGGCTTATTTCAGGTTCATGCGCTCCATTTCAAGCGAAGCCCAGATGAAAGGACCAACACCCTTGGCATCGTTGTCGCGGACAGGCTCGCTAAGGTAGTATTCGTATGAACCGTCACGTCTGGTGTTTTCTTTTGCTTTTGCTTTGGGGTTGATTTTCTTCAGAGCGGCTTCCACCTGTGGGCTGATGCCGGGACCAAGACCTGCCACCGAGCAGCAAGAGGTGAGGGATATTGTCTTGTCGGCATTCACACGGATGAAGTTGGCGAGTATGCCCTTGTATGCTTTCACTCCCGCATCGCGGTATTTCTCGCCGAGATAGCCCTTGCGGTAGGCTTTCAACAAGGAGTAGGCGAACATCGCGGAGCAGGTAGATTCCAGGTAGTTGCCTTCCCTGGTTGGGGAGTCCATCACCTGATACCACACGCCAGTGGTCTTGTCTTGCCATTTGATGATGGCGTCAAGGTCCTTGCGTAGCAATTCTATCACCTCGCCACGGCGTGAATAGTCTTCGGGCAGCGCGTCGAGCAGTTCTATCAGTGCCATGGTGTACCATCCCTGTGCCCTGCCCCAGCAGTGTTGGCTCAGACCTGTGGTCTTGTCTGCCCAGAACATGTTGCGGTTTTCGTCGTAGGCATGGCGGTTGAGTCCGGTCTGCGGGTCGAGAGTGCGCTGGTATGTGATGCTTATCTGGTTTACTGCGTCATCATATATCTTTTTGGCTTTCTTGGGCTTCATCAGAGTCTTGGCAGTGAGCACCCGGTAGGGCAGTCCCATGAAGATGCCGTCGAGCCACACCTGGTAGGCGTAGATTGCCTTGTGCCAATAGACCTTGTCGGCAACGGTGCGGGGCTGCTTGTCGAGCTGCTTCATCATGGTGTTCATTGCCAAGAGGTTCTTAGCCTCGGGAGCCAATTGATACATGCGTGTGACGAAATGGCCGGTGCGTATGTTGTCCAGATTGTAGTCGAGAATGTCGTAGCCTCGTATGGTGCCTTTTGAGTCTATCATCGTGTCGGTATATTCCTTGCAATAGTCGAGTATCGACTGTCCGCCATGCTCAAGGTATGTGTCGAGCATCGACTCCAGCTCTATGCCCATCACATAGCTCCATTTGGGCTTGGTGGAGAAGTCGAGCATGTATGACTTTGGCACTCTTTGCATCTCGGAATAGGTGAGCCATTCGCTGTAGTTCTTGTAAGGCATTTCGGTGAGCAGCAGTGAGCCGTTCGCGAAGACATTGTCGAGATGCAGGTCGTGGCTCTTGCCGGTGCGGTGCAGTCCCTCGTCCTTCACGCCGTCGAAGCGGCAGTTCTTCACGTTGATGTTGTAGATGTTGTCAGCGTCTT
The DNA here is from genome assembly GCA_900315745.1 of uncultured Prevotellaceae bacterium. GTDB lineage: Bacteria > Bacteroidota > Bacteroidia > Bacteroidales > Bacteroidaceae > Prevotella. The sequence goes on along the minus strand of ONAG01000061.1, from coordinate 16,913 downwards.
CCAGTCCGTTCACCAAGAGTCCGTACTTGCTCTTCTTGCAAGTCACATCCTCCATGAATACGTTGCGCACAGTGGGGTTGAATCCTCGGCAGCAGTTCTCCTTCGGCTCGTAGTTCAGGTTGATGCGCATCACTGCCTCACGGCATTGTCCCACTTCCACCTTGCGCATGTATATGTTCTCTATGATGCCTCCACGGCATGAGTTGGTCTTGATTCTCAATACACGGTCCAGGTTGGGCGAGTCCATCTTGCAGTTCTCCACATAGACGTTGCGGCAGCCGCCGGAGATTTCCGAACCGATGACCACGCCACCGTGTCCGTCCTGCATCTCGCAGTTGCGCACGATGATGTTCTGGCTTGGGATGTTCCAGCGTCTTCCATCGACGTTGCGCCCGCTCTTGATGGCTATGCAGTCGTCGCCGGTGTGGAAGAGGCAGTTCTCAATGAGCACGCGGTCGCATGATTCGGGGTCGCAGCCGTCGCCGTTGGGACCCTCGTTCCATATTTTCAGTCCGCGCACGGTGATGTCGGTGCTCATCAAGGGATGCACCACCCAGAAGGGTGAGTTTACGAGTGTCAAATCCTCAAGCAGGATGCCGTTGCATTTGTAGAGGTTGATGAGCTGTGGGCGCAATCCCTTGCCGGGACCAAACTGTCTTTCGCTAACGTCAACACCGTCTTCTGCCAAACGAAGCAGTTGGGGACGTGTCTCTTTCTGGTGCTCGGGGGTATCTACCGTCCATCCATAACGTGGCGCACCGCACATCTGCCACCATGTCTCGTTTCTGCCATTGCCGTCGATGGTGCCTTCGCCAGTGATAGCAACATCGGTCTCGCCGTAAGCGTAGATGCAGGGTGAGTAGTTGTAAACATCAATTCCTTCCCAGCGTGTGAGCACGGTAGGGTAGAGGGTGGTGTCGAAGGCAAAGAGCAGACGGGCGTCTTTCTCCACCACGAGGTTGACGCGGCTCTTCAGGCGGATGGCGCCTGTCTGCCATATTCCGGCAGGTACTATGACCTTGCCGCCACCAGCTTTCGAACATGCCGCAATGGCTTTATTTATGGCTTCTTGGTTCTCCGCAGGACTTGCATCCACTGCTGCACCATACTTGGTGATGACGAATTTTTTGTTGGGAATTTGTACTTTTCGTATGCTTTGCTCTATGCGGGCATAGTCACTTTCCCATCCTTGCGCCATGGATGCCAGGGGGAACAAAAGGCATAATAATAGTAATGTCAGATTTCTCATAATAATCTAATATGATTGATAGTTGTGTAGTTTGTTGTCGCTTGCAGATAGAATGCTTCTTGGCATGACAATAAGGTGGTCAAAATCAGCATCCTCAAAGCTCAAAAAATGCCATTGTTGGTTATGGTCACCTGCTTATTTTTGCAAAGTTAGCAATTATTCTCCAATAATTGTGTTTTGAACATTGTTTTTTCTTTTTTTTACGACAGAAGGGCGGCTGATATGTTAAAAAAGTAATTTTTCATGTTAAAAATTTGCATTTTTTAGAATGTACCTTTATATTTGCAGCATCTTTTTTGCGATTTCGGTGTTTCGAAATCATCCCTCGAGGTTGGTAGCTTCCTGCACCAACCTCTTTTTTGTAGGTTTTTTACAGCTGCAATTCCTATTCCGTGTCGTGGTTCACCATGGATGCCACGCAGGAGTCTGACCAGACGTTCTCGGCTGTCTCTATCATGTCGATGATGGTATAGATGGGCAGGATGATGCCCAGCACGGCAATGGGAGCACCTATCCCCGACATCAGCGAGAGGGTGAGGAAGTAGCAGCCCATAGGGACGCCGGCGTTGCCTACAGCAGAGATGACGGAGATGAGCAACCACAGGAGTATGGTGCCCATGGTGATGGTGGCACCGCCATTTTGCATGACAAAGAGAGAGGTGACGAGGATGAAGGCGGCGCAGCCGTTCATGTTGATGGTGGTGCAGATGGGAAGAACGAAGCGTGCCACGTCTTTCCGTATCTTGAGGCGGTTTTCCGCGGTTTCCATGGTGACGGGAAGGGTGGCTGCACTGCTCTTTGTGAAGAGCGCCATCAGTACCGCAGGCATCATCTTGACAAGGACGTGTATGGGATTCTGCCCTCTCGCCAGGAGAAAGATGGGGAGAACGATGAAGAACTGTATGACATTGCCTCCCAAAACCACCAACACGTATTTGCCGATGGAGTCGGCAACAATGCCGGCAGACACCTGTGCCGACAATTGGGCTGAGAATGCCACGATGCCAAGGGGCAGTGTCCTTATCAGACTGTGGATGAGAAGATGGAGCAACTCCTGAAGGCCAAGGAGGCCTTTTACGACGACAGACTTGTTCTCCGATTCCGGCAGTTTCGACAGTCCGATGCCGATGGCAAAAGCCAAAAGGAGCAGTGAGAGCACATTCCCTTCAAGAAAAGGCTTGACGATGTTGTTGGGAATGACATTGATGATGTGGTCGGTATAAGATGTCTGTTGCGTCTCCACCGCCTGTTCGCCCATGGTGATGGCTTCCATCGGCAGGTTGCCAGGTGCTATCAGCACATAGAGCAGGGCTCCCACGGCAGCTGCGGAAATGGTGGTCAGCAACGTGTAGGTCAGTGTGCGTCCGAAGATTCTGCCATAACCTTTTGAACCAAAAGAAGTCAAGGTGGTGATGATCGCTAATACGATGGTGGGAACAGCCAATAATTGGAACAGCCGCGTATAGACCGTGGCAAGGAATGACATAAACTCATCGAGCCAGGAAATGCCCAACATTCCCAGCAAGGCTCCCACAACAAGAGCGCCTATCCAGATAAGGGTTCTTTTCATACGTTCATATCAAACCTCTCCGCCTGTGCCATGTCTTAATATGAAGATGCCACAAAAATACAACTTTTCCCACAAACAGCCAAGTGTTTGTGGGAAAAGTTGTTGAGCCTTCCACACATTGCCGCCTCGACTTGCTCGCAGGCATACATTAAACACAGAAGACCTATTTTAAATGGTCTTTGAATATCACAATCATCCCCATCTATTTGATGAACTTTTTGCCTTTATTTATATAGATGCCCTTGTCGGTGGGTCTGCCAAAAACCTTGCGTCCATAGAGGTCGTACCAGACATCGTCCGTGTATGCCGTGCCGTTCGTGTTAGCTATTCCGGAATACTGGCCTACCTCATATAGCATTCGCTCATAGTTGTAATAGCCTCCGTTGACGAAAGGCATGATTCCAGTGAGCAGGTCGTGGTTGGTGAAGATGATTTCCGTGGGAGGAGGAGTCGTACTCTCCCCACCAACCCAGCGCCAAATCTTACGGCCGTTGCTGGTGGTGCCTACGAATTCACAAAGGTAACCGTCCTTGTTGCTGTGCATGTCGGTGGTGCCATCCTTCATGCGCACCTTGCAGTAGATGGGCTCATCCCAGCAGAATCGGGGCTCCTCGAAATAAGCGTAGTAGCAGTCGTAAACAACCGCCACAAAGTCAGGAGCATCAGTAGGCTGGGAATAGTCTGGAATCTCAGGAGGCGGCAGCGGCGTGGCATCGGCATCGGGGAACACGGTGAGGCGCAGTTCGGTACAACCGTATGGCACGAGGTTGATGTACTGCGTCTCATTGCTTTTGAGGGTGAGATGGCCTTGCTCAGGCAAAGCAGGCGTGTATCTGCCTTCCTCCAAGTTCCATTCAATTTGCTTCACGGGGATGCGCAGATTGACAGGTGTATAGTTGCGGTCGAAAGGAATGGCGCCACCGACCTCCTCAATGGTCGGGTAGGTCACGCTCACCTCCTTGCCATCATCAGCGTATGCATAGTTGAAATTTCCTGTCGGCGTGATGTTCCAGCATTTGAAATCTGGATTCTCGGGCTTCTTGCCGTGCATGTTTTCATATTCCTCTGTATCCTCAGTCATCTGTTGCGGGATGGCATAGGCATAGAGCAGAGGCCCGCGTTGGAAGTAGATGCCCTGACCTTGGAGAGCCTTTTTCTCTACCACCATAGGTAAAGACAGTGTGACGATGTCTCCGCTCTTCACAGCATCAGGCAGTTTTGTGAACGTTCCGGCGGTTAGTGCCATGTTGACCGGCGTGCCGTTGATGGCTATTGAGGCACTCATGCACCATGAAGGAATGCGCAGCGTCAATGGCAGACTGGCACCCTCTGCACCACTGATGGTGAAGTTCAGAGTCTCGGTAAAAGGATAATCCGTCTCGCACTTGATTGTCACATCGCCCTTGTCCGTTGGGAAAGTTGCTTGACTTGGTCCATAGATGGCAGCCACGGCTCCACCCTCGGCATCGGTCATCCACATTCGTCCCACGAAGTTGGGCAACAAGCGGTTCACATTACCAGAACAGCACTCTGTCTCATGTGTCGGACGGTATGCCATCCACGTGGAGCCGTGTTTGTAGATGTTGTGGTTAGACGTACCAGTGGCGATGAACTGATTGACAGAAGAGAAGTACTGTAATGAGCGGAAATCCTTCGTGAAGGCTCCCATGCCAGCGTTATAGACAGCCTGTTCTATCTTGTCTGCCCACTCTGCCATACCCGTCACCTGCAGGAAGTGGCATAGAGTCCATGTGTAGTCCACGATGACGCAAGTCTCATGACTCACGCCAATATTGTTGCCAAGCAGGAATTCCGCACTTGAGGGTACGCCGTCGGGCAGTAGCGACTCGCGCTCTACCTTGCGTATCGCAGTCATCGCAAGGTCAAGATAGTGCTGCTTGCCGGTGTAGGCGTAGAGCAGCAACGGCAACTTCAGCATTTCGGAGAATGTAACGCCGTGCATATAGAATGGCTCATCACTCAGGATGGCGGTCTCATCTACGGCGAACTTGTCCTTTATCGCCCAGGCATCCTCAGCCAGTTGCAGCAGTTTTGTGTTGCCCGTCTTGCCATAAGTCCAGAGGATGCCCTCAATGGACATTATGTTTCGCCCGCCGACAATGCCTCCTGCCAGGTCCTGCGGGGTGAAGTTCAGGTAATGTTTCTCCAATGCCTGTGGTATTCTTTCGTCTCCGTCATGCTCATATTTTGCCTGTAGCACACGGAAGAATACCGACATGGGCCACGTGATGCCAACCAGCGTGGAGTTGCCCAGAACACCGTTCTCGTCGGGATGCTCCAGCGTGTATTCTATGCCTTCCATTGCCTTGCTCACCATCTCGTCGGCTCCTAATTCATAACCTAATTTCAGCAGTCCCTCGGTATAGTAGGCAGTCTGCTCGTAGCGCCACCAGTTGTCTCCGTAGCTTTCGTCCGGACGTGATATTTCACCCGCCCAGAGGCATGAGTTATAAGGGTAAGACAGTGCCTCGGGATGTCCCGTCAGTCCGTCGTGTTGCCGCCACAGCATCGTCTTCAGCCAGCCTTGTGGATGGATGCCAGTGACCTTTCCCGTAATGAACTTGCTGCTGCTTTGAGCGACAGCATTGATGGTAAAACTGCAAAAGAGGATGGCGATCACCATCTCTTTTGCCTTTGTCCTTCTGTTTTTCTTTTGCATATCATACTAAGCATAAATAGACTTTTACATATTTCCCGCTGCGGCTGTTGAAATAGATTGTATTGCCGGCGTGGCTGTAGATGGGGTGGGGGTGTGCGGTCTATGCGTCTATAGTTTGCGGCAAATTTACGAAGATCATTTTGGAATTCGTAATAAACTCAGTAAAATCTAAACAATATGAGAAGCAGTTTTTTAATTTCTATCGATGAATATATATTTGACAAAACGATAGAATTCGTCAAAATGTCAATTTTTTATAAGAATTTTGACGCTTTCTGATATAAAAAAGTTAACTTTGCAATAATGGAAAAGTACAACATGTTTTTGTTCAATCATTCCTTTTTATGAAGTAGAATTTGTTTATACCATTCCTTTTGGAGTTAGAAGTATATGGCGCGACAGCAATTCTGCATCCTATTATGGAGAGCAGGCAGAAAGTGCTCGTGTTCACCCAGTTCCGAGAGATGGGGGAGATGCTGCAAAATATGATAGAGCAACGTTTAGGGATAAGAACGCTCTTCCTTCACGGAGGATGTTCGATAAAGGAGCGTCAGGCGATGGTGGAGCGTTTCCAGCAAAACATTACCCAAAACACTTTCGAGGAACGTATCGACAAGATGATCCAAGACAAACGTCATCTGGCGGACATGACAGTAGCTAACGGCGAGAATTGGATTGGCAAGTTGAGCAATAGCGAACTGAGGGAGATTTTCAGATAAAGTGTAGGTACAAGTCAATATATGTACTTTCAATTGATAATGACAATGAATGACAAAAAATTTTTTAAATATGGGGAAGAGAAATTCAAATAATGTGAAGAACTTGTCTGACTTGATTTTGAGAACGGCAAAGGATGACTTGATTGCAAATGCTGAGATTCTCGGATTCAACCAGCAGGGGGAAATGGAAAAAATGAAGACCTATGAGATGCGGAAATACTTGGCAATGCAGGTGTTGGCGAATCCTTTACAGGTGTTGAACCATCTGTCGTATGAGGATTTGATGTTGTTTCAGCAATTAGTGGATGCAGGACCTGGCATGAGTGCGATGTATGTTTCGAATGGAGCCGTGCCGCCTTGTGTCATGCTTGACCTCATAGATAGCCATCATGACATTAAAGAAGGCAAGGTGTTCTATACGATGACGGATGACCTTCGTGAGGCAGTAAGTCCTCTCATAGATAAAGTGTTTGATGAATTCGAGAACAAATTCCGCTTTTACATCGAAAGCCTTGTGATTGGTGCCCTCAACATCTACGGATGCCTGACGGAGAGACAGTTGAAGTCACTACTGAAGGAATACTTGGATCTTGAGGACGATGGCACCGGTACGTTGGAGTTCATCTATCCAAAATCAGCAGCCATCCAACTGTGTCGTTTTGGCTTCGATGACGAATTTGACGAACCGATATACGCCTCTCCTTTCGTTTTCTCTATCGATGAGATTCTCGCCAGTCGTGAGGAGCACCCTGAAATAAAGGACCTGAAACACTTCGATAAGGAGTTGGTGAGAGAGGCTGGCGGGATGCCTACACCAGACATCCCCAACCCCAAGTCGAGAGAAATGGAGCGCCTTTTGGAAACCAAGGCTGGGTTCACAGAGCAGGAGGCAATTCTGACATTGTTTTCCATCTGGCAATTGATGCAGCATGAGGAGAATGTTACCGATACCATTCAGCATTTGCTGGATACTGACAACAGGCTGTTGAGTGTTCTCCCGCAGTTGTCAGATTTCATGAACCATTGTCCTCGGTGGGAGTTCAGTGGTTATTGTCCCAACGACCTTTTCCGTATGAGTGGAGGATTGTCTGGTAAACCGCATATCTCCATGGGGCCGAACATGCGCAAGGCAGGGTATAAAGAAGAGGACTTGCAGCGACTTTTAGATGATGTTTGGGATAATAATTTTGGTGACAAGGACGACAATGATTCGTTCATGCCGCATGTCGGCTTTTTGAAGGTTGGTCGTAACGACCCGTGCCCTTGTGGTAGCGGAAAGAAATATAAGAATTGTTGTGGTAGGGCAAACTGACAATATTTCCTTTATTGTAAAGCACCAACATAATAGTGAATATGACGCAATAAAAATGATGAAATTATATTGGTTATAAATGATTTCTACACGATTTTGTTTTTTTATTTGTAACTTTGCAGCAATAATTTAATAATGTGTCAGTATGGACAAAAAGATAAACCGAATAAAGGTTATGCTTGTGGACAAGGGAAAGACCAATCGTTGGTTGGCAGCACAGTTAGGCAAAGACCCTGCAACTGTCAGCAAGTGGTGTACGAATGCAGCTCAACCCACTCTTGAAACTATGATGCAAATAGCTAAACTGCTCAATGTGGAAATGAATGACCTCGTCCGCTTTGAAGCTCTTCCAGACATCCCTTCTCCTGAAAAGGATGCAACAACGACAAACTGAATCCTCCACAATACAAGAAATGCAAGAAATCGTATTAAAAGGTAGATTGTATATACCTTTAAGTGTAAAAACTTGCAAAAATATATGATAAGAATGGATAAAATAGTATCAAAACCAATACAACGTTTCAAGAAAGGCGATGCCTTTGTAGATTCCTGCATCAGAACTCGTTTTTGAATTCCGTTTCGACCAAGAGGGAGAAGAAGAGGAATAATCAATTTACAAAAGTATGGCAGATATAAAAGAGGAATCAAACAACATTCCAGAACTCCAATCTCCCTTCGAGCAGTTGAGAGAGATTGATGCTGATGGCAAGGAATGGTGGAACTCACGCAAGTTGGCGCGAGTGATGGGTTATGGCAAGTACTGGAATTTTGAACGTGTCATAGCCAAGGCACAAGCTTGGACTTCTCAGAAGGGCTATCATCTTGGTGAGCATTTTATAGAGATAACGGAAATGGCAGAACTGGGTAATGGTGCGGTCAGAGAGGTGACGAGCATCCGACTGTCTCGTGCTGCCTGTATGGTTGTAGCTATGAATGCCGATCCATGTATAGAGGTGGACATGGGAAAGTGCAGGTTCAAGTAATCTTCGACACCAATACATTTTGGCTTTCACAGCAGAGAATGGCTGAGTTGTTTGGAGTCGATGTTCGTACAGTTAATTATCATCTAAAACAAATTGATGAAAGCGGAGAAATACATTTGTCCGACACTATCCGAAAAATTAGGATACCTTCGGACAAATGGTCTGGTGAGGTGATGATGTATAACCTCGATGTGGTCATTGCCGTAGGTTATCGCGTGAACAGTTACGAGGCTACTCAGTTCCGTATCTGGGCTACACAAGTTCTAAAAGAATATCTTACCAAAGGCTTTGTGTTGGATGATGAACGTCTGAAGGGTAAAAACGTATTCGGGGCAGATTACTTTGATGATTTGCTTGACCGCATTCGTGAGATACGTGTCAGCGAACGACGTTATTATCAGAAGATTACAGACATTTATAGCGAGTGCAGTTCTGACTATGATAAGGACTCTGAAGAAACGCAGTTGTTCTTCAAGACTGTGCAGAACATGATGCACTATGCCGTAACCAAACAAACTGCAGCCGAGATTGTCTATGACCGTGCAGACGCGGAACGTCCTCACATGGGATTGACAACATGGAAGAATGCACCTGACGGAAGAGTCATAAAATCGGATGTCACGGTAGCAAAGAACTATCTGAGCGAAAAGGAGGTTGATTCGCTGAACAGATTGAGCAATGCTTTCATTGACATTGCTGAGCAACGGGCAGAAGATCATATCTTGATGACAATGGCTGATTGGTCTGCTCTCCTACAGCGTTATTTGGACTTGAACAATCGTCCGTTACTTCCAGATGCTGGACGTGTGACTCACGAACAGGCGGTAGAAAAGGCACTCTCTGAATACGACAAGTTTCGTGTCATTCAAGATCGTGAAATCATGAGCGACTTTGACAAGCAATTAAAATTGTTGTTTGGAGATAAAAAGCAAAATAAAAAAGATTGATATGTCAAAAACAACAGTAAAGAAAATACTTATGTCCATGCCAAAGGAAGAGATCATTGGCATGGTCCTGGAGATGTATGATGCTCGTAAAGAAGCGAAAGAGTATCTGGAGTTCTATGCAAATCCCGACGAGGATGGAAAGTTGGAAGAGTATAAGAAGATTATCACAGAAGAATTCTATCCGGCCAAAAGCACCAGAGAACCTAAGATTCGATTCGCAGTTTGTCGCAAGGCTGTCTCGGATTACAAGAAATTGAAACCTTCGGCAGATAAACTGGCAGACCTGATGTTGTGTTATGTTGAGAATGCGTGTCAGTTTACAAACGACTTTGGTGACATGTGGGAACAGTATTATACATCTGTAGAGAATAACTTCGAAAAGACAATGGCATTTATAGCCAAGAATAATATGTTAGAGCACTTCAAGCCACGTTTGAGGCAATGTGTAGAGTGGGCCTCGCCATGCGGATGGGGATTTGCAGATACAATTGCAGACTTATATAATGAGTATTTCCCTGAAGATGATTGAGGCTAAGAATATTAGTGGCCTCTACCATCGCCTCTGCTCCGGGTATTTCTCGGCATCTTCGAGAGATTTGTTCTCGCGATGCAGTTCGCGGTTGTGCTCTTCGAGCGACTTGTTATGTGGTCCTGTCTTGTGAATATCGTCACCACGTTCCAATCCCCACTTCTTGTTGACTTCGGCATACCAATCGTGCCAGTCTCGTATTTTACCACGAGCATCAACTATAGAACCACTTCCGATCATTTCTTTTCTGATGGCTTACCAACCACCAATTAAATCTCGGTAATTCGTCAAGATTGTAATTTGGACAGCAAATTAATCTGAATGGTTATCCGCTACCTCTTCATGCTGTAACTTGAATGTGATGGGAATTTTCATCCTTACCCTGACGGGATCACCATTGTTCTTTCCTGGTTTCCATTTGGGCATTGCCATGACAGCTGCGACAGCCTGGCGGTCGATGCCTGGAGAGACTGGGGAGATGACGGAGGGTGAAGTCAATGAGCCATCACGCTCCACGACAAAAGACACCACCACCTTACCTTGAATGCCCTGCATCTTTTCATACGCCGGATATTTGATTTGTCGGTGGATGTAAGCCATCATATCCCTTGTTTTTCCATTGTATTCTGGCATGGTGGATGTATAATCATATATGAACATTGAGTCGTTCAGAATGCTGTCGTTTGCCATGGGAATTGACATTGGGGATGGTACATTCCGTCTCTTGTTTTTACCCATGAGGGTATTCATGGCCGTTGCTTTCATGAATGGAGACATGACATCATTAGGAACAAGGGAGAATGCATATATGCCCTCTGTCTCTTTTTTTCTTTGGGTGGCGAACAATACGCCCAAAGGCATAAGACATGCCTCATTAGGGAGTGCATCAAAATAGTCCACCACTTTATTGATGCCTATTTCAACTTGTGGCGAGTATTCTAAAAAGGTCTGAATCAGGTGGGAGCGAGTTTTCTTGTTGGTGAGCAAAAATTTCTTTATGATGTCTTCCATCCGCAGCACATTGTCGGCCACAATGTCATACGTTAGCAGTTGATTAAAGACTGAGTCGGGTGCCGCCTGGTCGCCTTTTCTGTAGGTCCTTGATGCCAGCATGGAGATGTATTTGTCCTTCTCCCAAGCCATGGCGAGCAATTTCAGATTGACATACCTCTTCTCCAAGCCGGTGTCGTTGGGCATTTGTCGGATTTCCTTGCCCAAGCCCTCGAGATAATCAGCCATTCCCTCTTCCAGATTGTTGCTGTTCTTGCCGAAAAACATCTGGCTGAGAATCGCATGCAACGCTGTGGTGGGATAGTTGCTGAGTCGAATTGGCCACTCAAAGTTGACATTCAGCACCGTAACTATGTTGCCTTTGCGAAGCAAATGTGATTCTTCCACATAGTCTATCCTATTGCGTTGCTTGTCCATAGATAGCTGAGCAGCCAAATCTGTCGTTATGAACAGCATCACAGATATCAACATCAAGCTTTTTATCTTCATGGTGGTATTAATTGACATTTGTTGCACTCTCACTTGCAAATATAAGGAATTTTTGTCTATTTCATGATAGGATAATTCCTATAACGAAGAGGGTTTTCCATACTGTTCTTTAAGACCATGAACCGAATGACACGGCATCACTCAATGCAAGCATGACGTGCATGGAGCGATTGAATATGATGCCATGAAACGTTTCCTATTAGGCTTCGCCGCAAGATGACACAGCTTGTTCTCAGTTAGCTACAAGGACATGTCGTTATTCTTTGCAATTGCTCATCGGGAACAAACGGCCAGAGCAGAAGGGAAAGCCAATTTGAAAACGAAAAGTGCATTGCAAATGCCAATACACGCAGCAGGTGGATTCATCTTTGCCATGCCATTCATTTTTTTGCTGCTTTCTAATTGCACCACTAAGGAACCATCTTTCAGCACCAGTTCACAACATGCCGACATCAGTTATCAGTTCAATGTTCAGAATACACAGTTGAAAAACAGCACCACCTACGACAAGTCCGACCTGACCCGCTACCAGGTCATCAGCGATGCTCCCATGTATATTTTGACCCTGGCACTCCCACTGCCTCAATACATGATAGTGGCGTTCGACAGTTGCGGAGGACTCTCCAGGTATGTCAACGGACAGGAGCAAAACTATACTTTCCAGATAAAAGGCAACCATTCCTACACACTGGGTGACAATCATAAAGGCAACATCGGCTTTGGAGCCGAATATGGGAACTTCAAACTCGACGACATCCGCTACCTGATAGGCTATAACTTTGAAGAGACATTTCCAGAGGACACGCAGATAAGAGAAGCTGGAAAAGGCAGTGAGAACAGGGCAGATGCCTGGCTGCAGTTGAAACACCAATGGCGCTCGCTCATTCTCAATGCAGGCATGCGTTTCGACTATAAGAGCCGCTACGACAATACCAAGGTGCGCGAATTGTCGCCACGAGTGGCGCTCATCCTGCAGCGCCCTCGGTGGAGCGCCAGACTTAGTTATTCCAAATCCTTCGTCGATGCTCCCTACATCTACCGCCAGGCCAATGTCATGGCATCACTCATAGACCCACGTCACACTCCCGTCAGCCTTTCGCCTGAGCGCCTCCACTCCTTCCAGCTCTCCTTTGCCGGCAACAACTGGGTAAAGAAACTGAACTTCGAGGTCAACGCCTTCTACAACCACGCCGAAGACCTTGTCATGACCGGCATTCTCGATTTCAAAAACGCCAGCCATAACAAGACTGGTGGCGTGGAGTTCATGGCAGCTTACAGACTGCCCAAGTTCACTGCTGACTGGAATTTCACCTGGACACACACCTTCAAGTCAAACCTCATTGACCTTGGCCTGTACGAGAAACTTAACTCCTACTGTCATTATGACATCGACGACAACAACAATACACCGGCCGTCATGTCCAACCTTGTGCTCGGATGGCAGGCTACGTCGCATTTGAAACTTCATACGCATGTGCTCTTTGAAGGCCGTCAGAAATCCTATAATATCGACCTTGAGCACTACGACAGGAGCCGTACCTATTACTTCTTGTATGCTCTCTACAGAGGCTTCCCCGAAATGGAAGAAAAGGCAGCCGCCTACTGGGATGAGGCAGTAGCTTCTGCCGAAAAAGTCGTCAGTTGCAAGGAGATGCCCTCCCGTTGCATCCTGAACATCGGAGGAAAATATACCTTTGGTCCCGTCACCCTCGGGTTGGACATCCACAATCTCTTAGGCACCCGTTATCATCGTAGCGGCATGAACACCAATATCATCCCGCAGCAGGGCCGCTGGTTCATGGGCAGCATCGCCGTCCGTTTATGAAAGTATTTTTGGGTTTTATTGTTGTTCACATATCATTTTGCCGTGTCGTAAATGGGAGCCAAAAATCGGAAAACAATAGAGAAAATAACAAGGGGAAACAACATTTTTTGACAAAACAAAAAGTGGTGCAACTACGTGAGTTACACCACTTTTTATAGCTGTTCTTAAATAACTGCCTTACTTCACCTCCTCAAATCTAACATGTGCTGATAATCAGCGATTTATGAAAGTCTTGGTACAAATAAGGAACACCATAAGCATCTTGGATGTTGTCCCACAATAACTATCGATAAGCATCCGTGCGATGCTCTTCCTATTCTTCTTTGTCCTTTTCTCTGTATTTCTTCCTTTTGTTGGTGCAAAGGTACAAAAAAATCTTTATCTAAGAATAATTTTTATTGCATTAATGTGAATTTTGTAGAAAAAAGACATCCAATACTAACTCTTATTTTGTCTAATACAGAATCTTTTCAATCTTTGCATCACATGTGTAAAAAATATACGTAACTTATATTTGTGCGTGTCTGTTTTGATGAAGATTTTCTTCATCTGTTCTCCTCCTTCAGGACTGACAGCAGTAATTCTCAATGGGAAATCGGCTAATGTAAATTCCCGTCTATCATTGAATACATTTGCGAATGAATTTCTTCCAAGAATGCGTTTTTGATAATAACACCTAAGAATATATGTTGTCCACTCACGAATATTACTTACGTTGAATGAAAGAATTTTGCCATCTACCTTTATAGCAACATTACCAAACTCTTTGACTCCTGTTTCTGATAATTCACTTAGTAGTGGAATGGTCCTTACAATATTTGCATCTGATGCCATTCTTCCTGTATGTAGGAACTTTGATCTATATGAATATAGTTTATGAAACACCTTACCAAGATCGTCACCCAAAAATTCCGTAGATAAATTGCGGACTCTATTTGCAATCTTATAAATAACAGCACCACATTCTTTACATGTTTCGTGATGCCCCTCTGTTACTGTAGCACATTCTATTGCTGATAAATACGACATCAGTGCTGAAGTCATATACTCCACCTTATTCCGTTGGTCTCTTTTAGTTAATCCTATAGTCCCAAGTGGAATACCAGCAATAGCGACATCTCCCATTCGTAATTCGGTCTCAATGCCAATTTGAACATGCTTGCATGAAGAGATAAAGAATTTTTCGATCTCGCTTCTTTTCTCAAAACGTCCAATTGACAAGATTCTCTCACCTATAAAATTATATGCATAGCTTGAAATGCAAATTTTCCAGTTATCTATTGCAGGATAATAGTCTACATAGTCATCTATAAATGGACTTGATGCTTTGCTTTCTGGTAATAGTTCATTTTCTCTCACAAAAAACTTTTCAAAGGAACAATAGATGTTTGTTTCAACAGTAAGAAATGCACATATTTCAGACAATCTTTCAAGTGCTTGCTGCTCTGCCTCAAACCTATCTATAGCATCCACATAAAAGAAGAAATCAAAACCCCCATCACGGGGGACAATACTAAAGTTGCTTGCATGATACTCTGCAAAACGAATATTTTTTAATTTTGTAAATACATTAGCCTTACATAAAAAAAACTTGGTTTTATCAATACAGGCTCTAGCATCATTAATTAAAAGTTTTAATCTTTCTATTTCCTCACGTTTGAGTTTTGATGTAGGACGCATTACTAACAAAGAGTCAATATCTCCTTTTTTATGGTATTCCAAAGCAAAGTATAATTCGCCGATGCTCGTCTGGCAAAATCCCAAAACAGATACCGAAGTTTTTTTTCCAACGTATTTCCCTGGGAAGTATGCCCATGGTGCTATATCAACACAATGCTTAGGGCAGATGTGTGTATTCACTTGGTTCCACAATGAAACCAAAAATTTATTTGACTCAACATAGCCTGATGAATTTACTAGATATTTCTCAAAATCTTTCTCTGTATCAGCAAACATTGGAGTTTGTGTCAGCTCGTAAGGATAGGTATATGAAATAATCATTTTTGCTGCTTATGTTCTTATTTAGTAAAAATGTGAAAGCATCTAGTAACTATCATTCATTCTTTCCAACTAGATTTCTCAAAACTGTTAAATCTGCTTCCACCCCATCCTTTGACACTAAGGAATCTTTGGGCAGCATGGAGTAGTTCTTGGCGATGTTCTCTTTCTTGCCACTGAACCATTCTCCAAATGCTGTCTGGAGGAATGACTCGGCATCGAGATTATCTTTCTCGTTATACCTTATTATATTAGTGACGAACTGTTTCAACTCAGCATTGCGTAGTTTCTTATTCAATGAAATTCCCAAATCCTTGTTGGCAGATACCTGGCCAGTTTCAATAAACAGTTTGACAACGTCGCATACTTTTTCTACATCTTCTACAGGAGTACCAGCAAGTGAGAATACAAGCATAGTGTACTCTTCTGTATTGGTCAGTCGCCTCTTTCGTTCTTCTTCCTGACATCGCTTGATTTTTGCTTCAAGGTTGAGCAGATGATCCCGTCTTTTCAGCACGTCCGATACATTTGCAGACAGAATATTGATTTCACGCATCCGTTTCTCGTTTTCGAGCATTAGGTTCCGTTTAATCTCTGCAACCTGTTGGTCAACCAATGTCTGTACAACCGCAGGAATTCGCTCTTGAAGAACTGTCAAAATAGCATTTGTATCAGTTTGTGGAATTTGTTTCACCGCTTCCATGATAGCCTCAAATTTGGCATCAGGAAGGGAACCCTCCTGCGAATTGGCACGAAACCTTTTCATCTCATCGTCCAAAGAGACTAACATCCCAGTCTTCTCATCTATCTCTGTCTGATAGAAGGATGTGTAGTACAAGACAACAATCTTATATAGAACAACCACAGCCGCTGCACCATAGAAATACGGAATATAAGAAGACCAGTCAAACTGGGCTTTGTCGAGATTAGCAAAAGCACCAATGAAGACCATTGCCAGGACAGCAGCTATTGTCAATGCTGCAATAATCCAAACTATCTTCTCTATTATTTTGAAAAACTTCACCATAATTTATGCGCTATACAAGAATGATTATAAATCCAAGCTGTCCTCTTTGAGTAAGAAGTCGAAAAGACCGATTGTGAGTATTCCCTCCTCGTTTCGACGAGGCATAATGTGGTCTTTCACAAGGGATGGACAAGGCTGACTGCACATAATATTTCTTGCTGCCGAGGCTGGCAATAAAGTCCACTTCAAGTTGAATACGAACCCACTTGCCATCCTTGTCCTGCTTCTTTATTTCAACCATTCCGACATCAACACTGTAACCACGTACAAGTAATTCATTGTAGATGATATTCTCCATGATGTGCGTTTCCTCTTGTTGACGCATATCTAAGATGGCATTTCTCAAACCTATATCAGAGAAATAGTATTTGGATAGTGTGTTGATGTATTTCTTACCTTTTATATCGTAACGTATAGCTTTGTTCAGCAGGAACGATTCGGACAGGAAGGTGAGGTAATTGGAAATCGTCTGACTGCCTATGCTTACATTCTTAACACTTTTGAAAGTATTCGACAATTTAGTCGGATTGCATGGAGCACCTATAGATGATGCCAAAATAAGCACCAACTCACG
>ONAG01000052.1 GCA_900315745.1 uncultured Prevotellaceae bacterium | reverse complement strand
GATGCCAACCAAGCCCAATTCGATGACGATGATGATTTCAATCTTGATGGGAATATAAACCTCTGGGAGAAATAATCAATATCGTTCGATATACTAATGAAGAGGGTGTGTCAAAATCAACAATTTGGCACACCCTCGTTTTCTAAAACGACCTTGATGTTCATTATTTTAACATTTTTGGTATGAGAAGAAGTTTATCTACTATCATGTTGGGCGTGTTGGCATTGCTGCTTATGCACTCTGTTCCTGTCTTTGCTCAGAAGGCAATCTTGAATCAAGCAGGAAAAGTCTCGTTCAAGACAACAACGAAGGAGATGGTGACAAAGCAGAAAACTTTCAGTCCGAAGCATTTTGAAAATGGGAAATTGATCCTAAAGACACAAGTATTGGACGAAACCATGAAGTTTGCAAACTTCACAAACCTGCTCAATGCCAATACCATGAAGGTGGTTTCACCAATGAAGCCCATGCGTGTAGCATCTCAAGATGAGGCTATCGTCCCTCCATTTGCTGAGACATGGGACGGAACAAACGATGAGTATTACGACATTATTGATGCCAATGGAGATGGTTCCACATGGAGCATCAATACCGATAAAAATAGGGCTGAATACAATTTCAATAGTGCACATGCTGCCGATGACTGGTTCTTGTCACCAAAATTCTTGCTTGAGGCAGGTTCTATGTACAAATTCGAGGCAATGCTGTCATGTGCTCATAGTAGTTATCCAGAGCGCATAGAAATCCTCGCCGGCCAAGGTGATGACCCAACAACTTACACCATCACTTTGCTTGAAGCAACTACTATCGGTGATAGAAACGCTGTTTCCTACAAGGCATCTTTGATACCAACAGAAAGTGGTGAATATCGCATTGGCTTCCACGCCATCTCTGATGTCAATCAGTATCGCCTCTCTATAAATGGTTGGAATCTTTCAGGACCCGAAGCGACCACAGTACCAGGAGAAGTCACCAATCTACAAGTTGATTATGCGGAGGGTGGAGCTCTCAATGCCGTAGTGGGATTCACCGCGCCATCTGTTGACGCAGGAGGTAAGACACTCGAGTCCATCACAAAGATTGAAATCTCATGCGGTGACATCGTAGAAACCATCGAGAATGTTGAACCAGGTTCAGAGCAATCAGTGAATGTTGCTGTTCCCACAAGTGGTGTTTACACCTTCAATGTTACTGCCTACAACGAGAATGGCGCTGGTGAAACCGTGTCCGCTTCCGCATTCATCGGGATGGACAGCCCTACAGTCGTTGCTAATGTGATTGCTATCGACAATAAAAACGGAACCGTGACATTCAGTTGGGATGAATATGCTGAAGAGACAGGCGCCAATGGTGGCTATCTCGACCTTTCAACATTGAAATACAACATTTATGGTCTTGATGAAAATGGAAACACCACAGACCTTTTCCATGGAGTTGTTGCACCTGTCGTCAATGGAAATGAAGGAGGCTTGAATTATGCCAACATTCTCATTGGTGAGAGCGATGCCATCCCTTACACGGAAAACTTCGCTGATGCAGCCTTCTCTAATTATTGGTGGACCAATACATATTACGGCCATACCAATTGGGGCTTGACTAACGATTTGGGAGCTGATGGTGAAATCGGGTGTGCTTATTTCTATCCAAGTGAAATGGCAAGCACTGCAGCTGGCTTGAACACTGGCAAGATATCTGTAAAAGGTGCAACGGCACCAGTGCTCACTTTCCTGTATAACAATTTCTCAAAGGGTATTTATAAATCTAATGTGACTCTGTGGGTAAGGGTTGACCGACAAAATGGGGTAGAGCCAGTAGTTGTCTATCAATCAACAGGAGAAGAAGGGGAGGACATTTGGAATGAGGCTGTTGTAAATCTCTCAGACTATGTAAACGATGATTATATCATCGTTTCGTTCATCGCTATTGGAGAAGATTACCAGCCTGTCTTGCTCTTGGATAACATTCATATCAAAGATGCCAACAAGGAAGACATTGCCGTAGAACTTGAGGCTCCAACCCTGGTAAATATAGGCGATGATATCGAAGTCTCTGCCACTGTCACCAACAAATTCATGGATAGGGTGTCTGCCGGTTCCTACTCTGTTGTGTTCACAGCCAATGGCAAGGAGTTTGCCAACATCACAGATACAGACGAGCTTGATGCTCTCACAGGCACCGCGACATTTACCGCCACATATAGTCCAGACCTTTTTGATGTACCTAATGTAAACGTCAAGGCTGAGGTGGTGTATTCCCCAGATACCAACTTGGAGAACAACGTGGCTGAAGCAAACGTTTCTGTATTGGGCAACGAGCTGCCAACAATTGATGACCTCAGTGGTGTCCTTGAGGATGGCATTGTAACTCTCAGATGGTCTGCTCCCGAAGCCTTCACCACGGTGACAGAAAACTTCGAGAACGGACAAGGTGCATTCACAATTATTGATGCCAACAATGACGGTTTTGGATGGACATTCACAAATGCCGATGGCAATAAGACAAAGAGTGGCAAAGGTGTCATGACTTCAATCAGTTATGATAATCCAACTCGTACTCCAATACGCCCTGATGATTGGTTCGTCACTCCTCAAGTGAAACTCACTGGAAATTTCTCATTCTATGCTTGTGGACAAGATGCAAAATTTGCAGCAGAGCATTTCGCTGTGTATGTTTCTACAACAGGCAATGATGACCCAGCAGACTTCACTTTGGTGTCTGAAGAGTTTGAGGCTACTGATGTGATGACAAAATATACTGTTGACCTCAGTTCATACAAAGGTGTTGCCGGGTATGTTGCAATCCGCCACTTCAACTGCTACGACATGTTCCACCTCAATGTGGATGACGTGACCTATACTCCTTTAGATGCGCAACCATTGGAAATAGTTGGTTACAACGTATATCGTGACGGTGAACTCATCGGCACTGCAACCGATACAGAATATGTGGATGAAGTTGATGAAGATGGCAAATACACATACAATGTGACAGCACTATTTGGCGATGCAGAGACCAACATCTCCAATGACTGTGAAATCACTGTAGGTGGATGGCTGCCTGGCGACGTGAACCATGACGGTCGGGTAAGTGTCAGCGACGTTCAGGCCGTGGTGGCATACATTCTTGGAAATACTCCTGATTTGTTCTACCCGACAGAAGGTAATTTGAATGGTGACGGAGATATCAGTGTCGCTGATGTCACCTTAATTGTGAACATCATCTTAGGCCTTTAGCCTACAGGTATTGATGAAGAGTAGTGAACAAACAAAAACAGAGGGAGCTGCACATTGGCAGTTCCCTCTATTGTTCTGTTAGGTCAATCAAAGCCTATTGTTATTCCGGGACGAAAAGTTCCTTGCCTACGCCACAGAGAGGGCATGCCCAGTCTTCGGGAAGGTCTTCAAAAGCTGTGCCTGGAGCAATGTCATTGTCAGGGTCGCCTACTTCTGGGTCATATACATAACCACATGTTTCACATACGTACCTCATATTCTTCCTTTTATTAGTTAAACAATTATACAATGTCTATATATACCTTATTAAATATAAATAAATATAAATAGTCAAATTCCGTTCGTCAGTTTTTTTCAAGCACCTTTTCCACTCGCTCCACCACCATGGCGGGCGATATGCCATTCATGCAAGCCATGTCGCCCCGCTTGCACGTCTTGCTGCCGAAGATGCTGCAAGGTCGGCATTTGATGTCTATCTGCACGGCATTCTTCATGCTCTGGTTCCATGCCATGAAGCCAGCGAAAGGATGCGTGCCACCCCAGATGCTGACCACCGGCACGCCCGTGATGGCTGCAAAGTGGGCATTGGAACTGTCCATCGACACCATCACGTCGAGATGGCTCATCAGTATCAGTTCGCTGCCAAGGTCGCTCACCATAGCCGACACATGCACGCAACGAGGAAACCTGTTCGTCCAATCGTCGAAACACTTGCGCTCGCGCACACCAGAGCCGAAGAGGAACACCCGGGCGTTGGGGTGAAGCCTAAGCAACGTCTGCAGCACCTCCTCCATCTTATCAAGAGGATATTCCTTGGTGACGTGGGCGGCAAAAGGAGCCAGCCCGATCCATTTCTGGAACTTCTTCTTCTCCTGATACTCGGCAACAGGCATCAGGCGCAGGTTGCCGGTCTTGTTGGGAAATATGGAGTTGAACTCCAGTTTTATGGGATATCCCAAGGCGGCAAGCACGTCGGCATAGTTCTGGAAAGCCGTAGGCTGTTGCACGAGTTGCTTCCTGTCGCCCGACAGCAGTCTTCTACGTCCCGCCCTGTGTTTGTTGACATGCGCCACACGGTAGCGGTCAACAGCAAACCTCATGCGCAGGTACTGCGAGCGCAGCACGTCGTGCATGTCCGCCACTGCAGTGAAGTGCTTCGCCTTCAGTCGTCGGTAGAGTCTGTTGAGCCCATGCAGTCCCTTGTACTCCTTATTGATGTCGGCCTCCATGAATCCCACGTTAGGTGCGAGATTCTCAAAGAAAGCCATGGCAAACTTCTTGCTCATCACGGTGACACGCACATGGGGATATTGCGTTGCCAATGCCTTCACCACAGGCACCAGCATCGCCACGTCGCCCAAGGCGGAGAACCGCATGACCAGGATATGCTCGTTTTTCATCCTTTCTTATAGAGTACGGGGTTGGTTGACGGGTCGTTGTACATCTTCATCTGTCGGTAGGTCTTCATGTATTTGTCGCCAGATGCTATGTCGTCGAGGAGCTGGTCGATGGCAGTGGAGAGGTCGCGTTGCTGTTCGAGCAGCACGGATAGCTTCTGCCTGCAGCGTTCCTGGTGCGCAACGTCAGCATCCTTGCGCTCCACCTGCTCGCGCATGTGGTAGATCTTGAGCGCGAGTATCGACAACCTATCGATGGCCCACGCCGGACTCTCGGTGTTGATGCGTGCCCCCTCCTTCACCTTCACGTCGCTGAAGTGGTGGAGGAAATACGAGTCTATCTGCTCCACGAGGTCGGTGCGGTCCTGGTTGCTGCGGTCGATGCGTCTCTTCAGCGCGAGAGCCTCCAAGGGGTCGATGTGCGGGTCGCGGATGAGGTCTTCGAGATGCCACTGCACGGTGTCTATCCAGCACTTCAGATAGAGTCGGTTTTCCAATGTGTCACGGTCGTAGGGGTTGTTGATGGGTGTGTCAACATTGTCGGTCACGTGATAGTCGTCGATAGCCTTGTTGAATACTTTGTTGTATGTTTCTGTGTTTATCATCATCATATATTGTTTAAGTTGTTTTGAGATTTAAGGAGGGCGATGACGCCCAACTAATGTAAGAATGGTGATAATTCATGCCGAAGCAAATGCATTTGCAAATATAGCAAATAATGAAAGATACCACAAAAAAAAGGAGTTTTTTTTTATTCTCCCCTCATTTTTGCCCAAATTATTGCACACATTATAGGTGTTTGTGCAACACCCAATCGAATTTTCAAGAAAATATTTGCATACTTCATTAAAAATTCGCACCTTTGCAGCCGTATTTCAAGAAGATAACAGTTATTTAACATTTTTAATAAAAAGAATTATGTCAGAAATCGAGAAAAAAGTCAGAGACATCATAGTAGATAAACTTTGCGTAAGTGAGAGCGAAATCAAGCTTGAGTCAAGTTTCCAAAACGACCTTGGTGCCGACTCTCTGGATACAGTGGAGTTGATCATGGAATTTGAGCGTGTCTTTGAGGTTTCAATACCTGATGCAGAGGCTGAGAAGATTGCAACTGTGGCTGATGCCATCAAATACATCGAGGATAACATCGGTAACAACTAATCCTTTCGGTGCTTGAATTATGGTTGATAGTCATCGGCGATTTCCATAAGAGCCGTGGTTATCAACCATTAATATTTTTAGCCGTAAACCGCCTTTCTCGGTTTTCAGGCTTGAAGAAATAGAAAGATTCTTTTATACATCTAATTTTTTTCAATGGAATTAAAAAGAGTAGTAGTGACAGGTTTAGGTGCTGTCACCCCGTTGGGAAACTCTGTCGAGGAGACATGGGCCAACATCATCGCAGGAGTAAGTGGAGCAGCAGAAATAAAGCTTTGCGACGCTTCAAAGTTCAAGACACAATTCGCCTGTGAGGTGAAAGACCTAAAGGTCACTGATTATATAGATGGCAAGGAAGCCCGCAAGATGGACCGCTACACGCAGTTGGCATTGGTGTCAGCCATCCAGGCAGTCAACGACAGCGGCATGGACCTGGACAAGGTGAACAAGGACCGCATCGGCGTAATCTACGGCGTGGGCATCGGTGGCATCAACACCTTCGAGAACGAGGTGAAATACTACGGACAGCACGAGGCAGACGGACCAAAGTTCAGTCCCTTCTTCATACCAAAGATGATAGCCGACATAGCAGCAGGACATATCTCGATACGCTACGGCTTCCACGGACCCAACTACACCACCACATCGGCATGCGCCTCATCTACCAACGCATTGGCAGACGCATTCAACCTCATCAGATTAGGAAAGGCAGACGCCATTCTCAGCGGAGGAGCAGAGTCAGCCATCTGCGCCTGTGGAGTGGGAGGTTTCAACGCCATGAAAGCACTCTCCACACGCAACGACGACCCGACACGTGCCTCAAGACCATTCAGCAAGAGTCGCGACGGCTTCGTCATGGCAGAGGGTGCAGGATGCATCATTCTTGAAGAGCTGGAGCACGCCAAGGCAAGAGGAGCCAAGATATATGCCGAAATGGTGGGAGAAGGCATGAGCGCCGATGCATACCACATCACGGCATCACACCCCGAAGGATTAGGTGCACGCTTAGTGATGGAGAATGCACTGAGAGATGCCGGATTAGAACCAGAGGACATCGACTACATCAACGTTCACGGCACATCCACACACGTGGGAGACATCTCCGAGGTAAAGGCAATAAAAGATGTCTTTGGAGAGGCTGCATACAAGCTTAACATCAGCAGCACCAAGTCGATGACCGGACACCTGCTCGGAGCAGCGGGAGCCGTGGAGGCAATGGTGACACTGCTCGCAGTGAAAAACGACATCGTCCCGCCCACCATCAACCACGACGAGGACGACAAAGATGAGGAAATAGACTATAACTTGAACTTCACCTTCAACAAGGCACAGAAGCGCACCGTTAGGGCAGGACTCAGCAACACCTTCGGCTTCGGCGGGCACAACGCCTGTGTCATCTTCAAAAAATATGCTGAATGACATACTGAGCAGAATAAAGTTCCTCTTCAAGAAAGACAAGGAACTTTATTCTGCCCTTTACAACATCCTGGGCTTCTATCCCAACGACATCCATTACTACAAACAGGCACTGATGCACAAGAGCATCATGCACCGAGAAAAGGGCAAGGCCGTGAACAACGAACGGTTGGAGTTCTTGGGGGATGCCATCCTCGATGCTGTAGTGGGGCATATCGTCTATGACCACTTCCCCGGAAAAAGGGAGGGGTTCCTGACGAATACAAGAAGCAAACTCGTGCAGAGGGACACGCTCAACAAACTCGCACGGGAGATGGGAATCAACGAACTCATCGTCTCTTCAGGCAACACTGGCACGCACAACAGCTATCTCGGAGGCAATGCCTTCGAGGCCCTCGTGGGTGCCATCTACCTTGACAAAGGGTATGAGGAATGCATGAAATTCATGAAGAAGAGAATCCTCGGACAGCTCGTCAACATCGACAAGGTGGCTTACAAGGAGGTGAATTTCAAAAGCAAGCTCATAGAATGGGGACAGAAAAACAAGGTCAGCGTGGAATTCAGCCTGTTGGAACAAAAAAAGGATGATGGAGGCAGTCCGATATTCGAATACCAAGTGCTCATAGAGGGAGTGGCTGGCGGCACAGGAAAAGGCTATTCGAAGAAGGAAAGTCAGCAGCTGGCATCGAAAAGCACCCTCGAAAGACTGCGCAAGGAACCGCAATTCATCGAAATGGTGTTTGGTGCCAAAGGCAACCGGACAAAAATGGAAGAAGAGCAGGTGATGTTGGCTCCCGACACCAAAGAAAACGATGACTTCATCATCATACAGGAAAAGGACATAGAGGCAACTCCTAAAAAGTCGAAGAAGAACTCACCAAAACCGGTATTGCAAAAAGAGAACAGCATCTCGGAGAAGAATGATGGCAAGGATGAGTTCGACTTGAGCGACATCACTGCCACCCCAAGGGAGTTGACCAAGGAAGAAATAATAGCTGCGGCAGAAAATGCCGCCTGGGCTGAGTGACAGAGCTTGAAAGCCATCATATTTTCCAAGGAGTCGAGGAAGAAGCAATAATCTATTCCTGGACTCCTTGGGATTTTTTAAATTTTTATCGGAGTAATCGGAGTACTCTGAATACTCTGAATAATCGAATACTCTGAATACTCTGAATACTCTGAATACTCGAATAATCTGAATAATCTGAATACTCGAATACTCTGAGTACTCTGAATACTCTGAGTAATCGAATACTCTGAGTAATCTGAATAATCTGAGTAATCTGAATACTCTGAATACTCGAATAATCTGAGTACTCTGAGGATTTTGAAGAATAGAAAATACTTAAAAAAATACAATTTTCACAATATAATAAGGTATAACAACAAAGTTTTGAGTACTTTTGCCGCTCGAATAACATCTTTGACAGATATGCAAGACAATTTAGTGATAGTAGAAAGTCCTGCCAAGGCAAAAACAATAGAGAAATTCCTTGGCAAAGAGTTTAAGGTGATGTCGAGTTATGGACATATACGCGACCTCAAGAAAAAAGAGATAAGCATAGACCTCGACACCCTTGAACCAAACTACGAAATACCAGAAGAAAAAAGAAAACTCGTAAGCGAACTGCGCTCCAACGCAAGCAAGGCAAAGAAAGTTTGGCTCGCTTCCGATGAAGACCGAGAAGGAGAAGCCATCTCATGGCACCTCTGCGAAGTGCTCGGGCTCGACGAGAACAAGACCAACAGGATAGTATTTCATGAGATTACAAAGCCAGCAATTCTGAAAGCCATAGAGAAGCCAAGACATTTGGACATGAACTTGGTAAATGCACAACAAGCACGAAGAGTGCTCGACAGACTTGTGGGATTCAGACTCTCACCAGTGTTGTGGAGAAAGGTGAAGCCCGCCCTGTCGGCAGGTAGGGTGCAGAGTGTGGCTGTAAGACTCATTGTGGAAAGAGAAAGGGAGATACAAGCATTCAAGAGCGAACCCTTCTACCGCGTGAGTGCTTTGTTCACACTGCCCGGCAATGACGGAAAGAACGCAGAGGTGAGGGCAGAATACCCTATCAGGTTCAAGACACACGACGAGGCAATGGCTTTCCTTGAGAAATGCAAGGACGCCACGTTCACGGTGGATTCTGTGAGCAAAAAGCCCCTCCACCGCACACCGGCACCACCATTCACCACATCAACGCTGCAACAAGAGGCTTCCCGCAAATTAGGCTTCACCGTATCGCAGACAATGATGGTGGCACAGCACCTATATGAAAACGGTATGATAACCTACATGCGTACCGACTCCGTCAACCTCTCCTCGCTGTGCATCAACGACAGCAAACAGGAAATTACCACCCTCTACGGTCAGGAATACAGCAAGCCCCGCAACTACAAGACAAGTTCGAAAGGAGCACAAGAGGCACACGAGGCAATCCGACCCACCTACATGAACGCCACCCAGGTGGAAGGCAACTCACAGGAGCGACGACTCTACGACCTCATCTGGAAACGCACGGCGGCATCGCAAATGGCAGATGCCCAAATAGAGAAGACGATGGTCAGCATAAAAGCCACCGGACTGGAAGAATGCTTCATCGCCACCGGAGAAGTGGTGGTGTTCGACGGATTCCTGAAAGCTTACCATGAGTCCACCGACGAAGAAGAAAACATCGAGGACACCTTGCACATCCTGCCACCAATGAAAAAGGGCGACTCGCTGAAGAGAAATACCGTCACCGTGACAGAAAGATACACCACCGGTCCAATAAGATATACCGAGGCAAGTCTCGTGCACAGACTGGAAGAATTGGGCATAGGAAGACCTTCCACCTACGCTCCCACCATCAGCACCATCCAACAAAGGGAATATGTGCAGAAAGGAGACAAGAAAGGCGTGGAAAGAACCTACACCATCGACGTGCTGAAGGGAAACAAGGTGGAAAGCACGACAAAAAAGGAAACGGTGGGAAACGAGAAGGGAAAACTGCTGCCCTCAGACATCGGAATCGTGGTGAACGACTTCCTCATGCAATATTTCCCCGACATCATGGACTATGGATTCACCGCCAATGTGGAGAAGCAATTCGACAAGATAGCCGAGGGAAAGGCGAAATGGTCGAGCATGATAAGGAAATTCTTCAAGGAGTTCGAACCCATGGTGGAGAAGACCATGAACATAAGGGCGGAACACAAGGCAGGTGAAAGAGAATTGGGACTGGACCCAAAGACCGGCAGACCAGTGTTCGTGAAGATAGGACGTTACGGCCCAATCATCCAGATAGGCACTGCCGACGATGAGGAGAAGCCACTCTTCGCCCAACTGCCTGCAGAAAAGAGCATGAGCGACATAACATTGGAGGATGCCCTCGAGCTCTTCAAGCTGCCAAGGACATTGGGCAACTTCGAGAACAAGAGCGTCTCGGTAGGAACAGGACGCTTCGGACCATACATCCTGCACGACAAGAAATATGTCTCTCTGCCCAAAACAGAAGACCCACTCACCGTCACCCTTGACAAGGCAGTGGAACTGATAACCCAAAAGAGAGAGCAAGAGGCAAACAGACACTTGCAACAATTCGAGGAAGACCCGAAACTTGAGGTGATGAACGGAAGATACGGGGCATACATCTGCTACGACGGAAAGAACTACAGAATGCCCAAGGCAATGCAGAACAAGGCAGGAGAACTGACTTACGAACAATGCATGCAGGTGGTGAGCACCGCTGACAACAAGAAAAAGTAACACCTCAACGAAGAGCAATGGTGAGAGTCATCATCATCGGATACATGGGAGCGGGAAAGACCACATTGGGAAAAGCCCTCTCCAAGGAATTGGGAATACCATTCTACGACCTCGACTGGTATATCGAAAGCAGGATGAGGAGGACCGTGGAGCAGATATTTGCCGAAAATGGCGAAGAAGGCTTCAGGAAGATAGAATACAACATGCTGCACGAGGTGGCGGAGTTTGAGGATGTCATCATCAGTTGCGGCGGCGGTACACCATGTTTCTTCGACAACATGGACTACCTCAACCAGCAAGGTGAGACAATCTACCTGAAAGCCACGCCAGAGGTTCTGCTCGGACACCTGAAGATGGGGAAGGTGGTGAGACCACTGCTCAAGGGAAAAAGCCAGGAGGAGATGAAAACCTTCATAGAGGAGCAACTCGAAAAGAGAGAGCCTTTCTACAACAAGGCGAGACACACCATCGACATCAACCTGCTCGACAACTATCACAAGGTACAAGTCTCCGTGGCTGAAATAAGAAGAATGCTCAACATGTGAGACAACATAACACTTTAGTATCCATACAAACACATCCACTACATGAAGAAATGGACCATTGAGGACTCAAGAGAACTCTACAACATCAATGGCTGGGGCATTTCATATTTCGGAATAAACGAAAATGGAAATGTCTATGTAACACCATGCAAGGACAATACGCAAATAGACCTGAGGGAAGTGATGGACGAACTTGCACTGCGCGACGTCACACCACCAGTGCTGCTGAGATTCCCTGACATTCTCGACAACAGAATAGAAAAGACATCCAGTTGCTTCAAAAAGGCTGCCGAGGAATATGACTACAAAGGCGAAAACTTCATCATCTACCCCATCAAGGTGAACCAAATGCAGCCCGTGGTGGAGGAAATCATCTCGCATGGAAGAAAGTTCAACCTCGGTCTGGAGGCAGGTTCAAAACCAGAGCTGCACGCCGTCATCGCCGTGCAATGCCAAAGCGACTCCCTGATCATCTGCAACGGCTATAAAGACCAGAGCTATATCGAACTTGCCTTGTTGGCACAAAAGATGGGGAAGCGCATCTTCATCGTGGTGGAAAAACTCAACGAACTGGAAATCATCGCCAAGGCAGCCAAGAAACTCGATGTGAAACCCAACCTCGGCATACGCATAAAATTAGCTTCCTCGGGTTCGGGAAAATGGGAGGAGAGCGGAGGAGACGCAAGCAAGTTCGGACTGACAAGTAGCGAACTGCTCGAAGCACTTGAGCTGCTCGACAAGAAGGGCATGCACGACTGCCTCAGGCTGATACATTTCCACATCGGTTCGCAAATAACGAAAATCAGAAGGATACAAGCCGCACTGAGAGAGGCATCACAATTCTACATCCAACTGCACAAGATGGGGTATAACGTGGACTTCGTGGACTGCGGCGGCGGACTGGGAGTAGATTATGACGGCACCCGCTCGCCAAGCAGCGAGAGTTCGGTGAACTACTCCATACAGGAATATGTCAACGACTGCATCTACACCTTCGTGGATGCATCCAACAAAAACAACATACAGCATCCAAACCTTATCACGGAAAGCGGAAGGTCGCTGTCCGCACACCACTCAGTGCTCGTCATCGACGTGCTCGAAACAGCTTCTCTGCCCCAAATGGACGAGGATTTCGAACCAAAGGAAGACGACCACCAACTGGTGAAAGACCTCTACGAGATATGGGACAACCTCAACCCACGCACCATGCTCGAAGACTGGCATGACGCAGAACAGATAAGGGAAGAAGCCCTCGACCTCTTCAACCACGGCATAATAGGACTGCAGACAAGAGCCGAGGTGGAGAGCATGTACTGGAGCGTGTCACGTGAAATCAACAGTCTGACAAAGAGCATGAAACACGTGCCGGAGGAATTGAAAAACCTTGACAAGATACTTGCCGACAAATATTTCTGCAACTTCTCGTTGTTCCAGTCGCTTCCCGACTCCTGGGCGATAGACCAGTTGTTCCCCATAATGCCCATACAACGACTCAACGAGAGGCCGACAAGAAGTGCCACACTGCAAGACATCACCTGCGACAGCGACGGCAAAATAGCCAATTTCGTGACAAACAGAAACGTGTCGCACATCCTGCCCGTCCACACTCTCAAGAAAAACGACACCTACTATCTCGGAGTGTTCCTTGTGGGAGCTTACCAAGAAATATTGGGTGACCTGCACAACCTCTTCGGAGACACCAACGCCGTGCATATCTCGGTGAAAGACAACTCCTACCACATCGACCAGATATTCGATGGGGAAACAGTGGAGGAAGTGCTGAGCTACGTGCAGTACAACCCAAAGAAACTGGTGCGCCAACTCGAAATATGGGTTACCAAAAGCGTGAAAGAAGGTAAAATATCAATTGAAGAAGGAAAGGAATTCCTCTCAAACTATCGTTCAGGACTCTATGGATACACATATCTCGAATAAGGAGCGCCTCACCGTGGTGAAGGTAGGTGGAGCCGTTGTGGAAGACGAAAGCCAACTCACGCAACTGCTGCAAGACTTCTCCAACATTTCAGGGAATAAAGTTCTCGTGCATGGCGGAGGAAGGAAGGCGACAAAGACAGCGACTCTCCTTGGCATAGAAAGCAAAATGGTGGGAGGCAGACGCATAACCGACGCCGACATGCTCGAAGTGGTGACCATGGTCTATGGCGGACTGGTGAACAAAAACCTGGTGGCAAGGCTGCAAGCCCACGGAGTGAATGCCCTCGGACTTACCGGAGCCGACATGAATGTCATCAAGAGCCACAAGAGGCCCCTGCGCGACGGCATAGACTTCGGTTTCGTGGGAGACGTGGACAAGGTGGATGGGGAGATGCTCGCCACACTCATCAGCAAAGGCATTACGCCCGTGATGGCACCACTCACCCACGACGGGCAAGGAAACATGCTCAACACCAACGCCGACACCATAGCATCGGAAACGGCAAAGGCACTGGCACCATATTATGACGTGACCCTCGTTTTCTCCTTCGAGAAAAAGGGCGTATTGGCAAATACTGATGACGACAGCGTGATACCGGTGATAACAAAAGAAGACTTCCTGAGATACAAGGCAGATGGCACCATCTCAGGGGGCATGATACCCAAATTGGAAAATGCCTTGGCTGCAATAGAAGCAGGGGTGAACAGCGTGGTCATCACAAATGCATCCGACATCAACGGAAAGCAAGGAACTGTCATCAGAAAACAATAAGCCATAGCTAAGGTGAATGCTGCATCATAAGGGCGACAAAGCCTTTTGACGCAAGTGCTAACAAAAGTTAAATACCATTCTTGTAATCCACCAAGTGTAACTTTCACACTCACATAATCGTCTATATTAAGACAACGATGAAGAATATCAGTTTTCGTCACGATGTGCTGCCGCTGAAAGACATGCTCTATAGGCTTGCACTGCGCATAACACAAAAGCATGAGGAGGCGCAAGACATCGTGCAGGACACGCTGATAAAGGTGTGGAACAAGAGAGACGACTGGGAGAGCATCGACTCGATAGAGGCATTCAGCCTCACAGTATGCCGGAACTTGGCACTCGACAGGATGAAGGTGAAGTCAAGCAAAAACGAGTCACTCGACAACAGCCACCTCGACACCCCGGACTTGGGCAGGACACCTTATGAGCGGATGCAGCTGAAGGACCGAATCGAATTGGTGAAAAGAATGGTTGACGCCCTGCCTGAAAAGCAACGAAGCTGCATGCAGCTGAGAGATTTCGAAGGTAAGTCATACAAGGAAATATCGAGCATCTTGGGCATCAGCGAAGACCAGGTGAAAGTGAACATATTCAGGGCCCGACAGGCCATAAAGCAAAAATACCAACAGATAGATGGCTATGGACTATAAGTACATTGAGCAACTACTGGAAAGCTACTGGTTATGTGAAACCTCACTCGAAGAAGAGCAGATACTGCGCACCTTCTTCAGTCAGGAAAACGTGCCCGTGAGCCTCCTGCCATACAAAGACTTGTTCACATACGAGCAGGTGGATGTGGCAGAAAACAGGCTTGGCGAGGATTTCGACTGCAAGATGCTGGAAATGGTGGGGGAGAAGGCTCCCGTGAAAGCCATCACCATCAGCATCACCCAAAGGCTGAAACCGCTTTTCAAGGCTGCCGCCATAGTGGCAATCATACTGACACTTGGCAATGCCATGCAGGTGGCTATGCAGCCCAACGCGCCCGAAAACATTGCGGAAACGCAATTTACCGCAACCGACGATGGCGTGTCGGTGGCTGTGGTGGACACCATGAGGCAGGACTCCATGAAAATCACGGAGACGCCTCTCATAAAATGACAATTTCTATGCTTTCTCTATAACAATTGTTTGTAAAACAAAATGTGAAACTGTGAAGTTTCATTTTTCTCAAATTTTTCATAACATAACAGATTGGATGTCGCCGAGATTTCGGCGACATCTTTTTTATTTCGCCCGCTTCATTCTAAGGTGGAGTTGGAAGATGGCAGGAAGAAGTATCAGCAGCGAGAAAAGCAATGCCATGGCAACCTTGATATGGTCGCCGCCAAGAAGATCTACAAGTTTGGCGTCGCTGTATTGTGGGAACAGTCTGAAGACGACGAATGCCACCGTGTTGTTCACCCAATGGAGCATGATGCCCGGGATGATGCTCATGGTGCGCTCGTACATCCATCCAAGCAACAATCCCATGCAGAGGGCGTGGGGCATCTGGGCGGGGTTGAAATGTGCCAAGGCGAAGATGGCAGCCGAAATGGCGATGGCAACCCATCGCGACATGCGTGTGTCGAGCAAGGCACGAAGGATGGCTCCACGGAACACCAGTTCCTCCACCAAAGGAGCGAAGATGCAGATGGCAAGGTAGCCCCATCGGTTCTCCATCACGTCGCGCATCATGTCGCTGCCATGGTCGGGGAGTGGGAACAGCTCCAAGAACACCTCGGAGGGTATGATGGTGCCGAAGGCAAGCACTGCCGACCAGAACAGCACGCCGAAAGGTTTGGAACGCAGATAGGAGCGTGATATGACACTCCATTTCAACAACAGGAACAATACGAGGCTTGTTAGCGACGACGCTGCCTGAATCACTATCAGCATCGTGCCTGAGATGGAAGCCTTGCCCTGTGCCACGAGTTGCAGGGATTTGCCAATCTCATGGCCGTTGACAGCCTGCCATCCTACATACACCAAATATGTCATGACAAACTGTATCAACAAAAACACCACCAGATACATCACAGCATCCACTATCCTGTTACTCTTCATCATTTTCCTTTTTCCTTTTTTCTTTGGGTGGTTAATATTCTATCTTCTATTTTGATTATCTGCCTGTTGCGCCGATTGCCCGTCAGACATCCCGAAATAACTGTCTGTGTTCTCCACATCCTCATGCATCTGCGTGACAAGCAAGTCGAGCGTTTCAAACTTGTGTTCGCCTCTCCATCGGTGATAGGGGCACACCGTCATGCGACGACCATACAAGTCGCCTTGGTAGCGTATGACATGAACCTCTATGGTGGGTTCATGGCCGTCAAACGTCGGGCGGACGCCAATGTTCATCACAGCCCGTTTGTATTCCGCCTCACCCTCCACCAATACCTTGGCGGCATAGACACCAGTCTTGGGAAGCAACTTCTGACTGTCGTCCAATTCGATGTTGGCAGTTGGGAAACCGAGTTTTCTGCCCTGTTGGAAACCAGACACCACCTTTCCGGCAAAGGAGTAGCGGCGACCAAGGCAAGAGCTTGCAGCCTCAATGTCGCCATCAAGGAGTTGGCGCCTGACGGTGGAGCTGCTCACGAGGATGTCTCCCACGGTAAGAGGAGAGCTTTGCAGCACCTCGATGCCCAATTCCTGCCCATGTCTGACGTAATCGTCGAAGTCCTCCTCGCGGTTGTGGCCGAACTTGTTGTCATAGCCGGTGATCAGACAATGCGCATGGAGTTGGTCGCGCAGCACTTGCTGCATGAAGCTGCGGGCAGAAAGGGCAGCCATCTCCTTGGTGAAGTCGAGCACCACGCAGTTGTCCACCCCTGTCTGTGTCAACAAGGAAATCTTTTCCTCGAATGTGGTGAGCAGTTGCGGTTTGAAACGAGGTTGCAGGACCTGTCGAGGATGGCGGGAAAAGGTGACCACGGTAGATTCCATCCCCTTGTCATGAGCCAATGACACCACCTGCCTTATAAGGTGCTGGTGACCCAAGTGCACGCCGTCGAAAAAGCCCACCGTGACAACATTAGGTTTGGTGACAGCCGTAGAGTCCTGCTCGTTGATTCCGTATATTATCTCTCTCATTTCTCTCTCATCTCCATTCTAACCTCTTCCAAGATGCCGAGCAGCTCGTCCATGTGTTCCGCACGAAGGATGCGGATGCGCGTAGGTCTGAAGTTGGGTATTCCCTTGAATATCGGACTCGCTGCGAGGTGCCGTCGCGTATGCAGTATCCCGCGTGTCTCGTCGATTCGCTCCACATTGATGCGCAGCTGTTCGATGAGCACATCCAATTTCCAGGAGAAGTCCATGCTCTCGTCAGCCTCCTCACCATCGAGATAACGCCGTATCTCCCTAAAAATCCACGGACGTCCGAAGGTCGCCCTGCCCACCATCACGGCATCCACTCCGTATCGTTCGAAAGCCTCCTTTGCCTTCTCCGGCGACGTGATGTCGCCATTGCCTATGATGGGTATGTGAATCCTTGGGTTCTTCTTCACCTCGCCAATAGGTTCCCAGTCAGCCTCACCGGTGTACATCTGCGAGCGTGTGCGCCCGTGGATGGTGAGCGCGCTGATGCCGCAGTCTTGCAGTTGTTCGGCAAGTTCGCCGATGATGATGTTGTCGTGGTCCCATCCCAACCTTGTCTTCACCGTCACGGGCACCTTGACAGCCTTCACCACCTCGCGGGTGATGTCAAGCAGCAGAGGCACGTTCCTCAACATGCCTGCACCGGCACCCTTGCCAGCAACCTTTTTCACAGGACAACCAAAATTGAGGTCGATGAGGTCAGGGTTCACCGCCTCCACCATCTTGGCAGCCTCCACCATGGCTTCTGCGTCGCGCCCGTAAATCTGTATGCCTACAGGACGTTCCTCGTCGAGTATGGTCAGTTTTGCCATGGTGCTCTTCACCGAGCGCACAAGAGCCTCGGCACTCACAAACTCGGTATATACCATGGAGGCACCGAAGCGCTTGCACAACATGCGGAAGCCGATGTCGGTGACATCCTCCATTGGTGCGAGGAAGACAGGCTTAGGACCGAAAGTGATGTTTCCTATCTGCATTCTTGGTTTCTTGCTTGTTACACTGATTGTCGCGTTGTCATGCCAGCAGGTGATACATGCCTCCAGCCATTGTTCTTATGACACCTTTCATCTCCAGTTCGAAGAGCACGCCTACGAGTTGGTTTACCGCCATGCCCGCCTGTGTTGCCAGCATGTTGAGGTGCAAGTCGTTGTGTTTGGCAAGAACATCCACCACACGTTGCTCGTCGGGACTCAGGTCGGGGAATATCCTCCGTTCTATCCCTTCCATGCGAGCTTTTTCCAAAGAGGCGTCGCTGTACCACCCCATTGCCTTTACAAAGTCCAAGGCATTGGTGAGCAGAGCTGCGCCGTTGTCGCGTATGAGGTTGTTGCATCCCTCAGAATATTTGTCGCCCACCCTGCCGGGGAAGGCGAAGACATCGCGGTTGTAGCTGCGTGAGATGTCCGCCGTTATCAGTCCTCCACCATGAGCGGCGCTCTCCACGAGGATGCAGGCATCCGACATGCCAGCCACGATGCGGTTTCTCCTCACGAAGTTTATCTTGTCAGCGTTGGTGTGAGTCATGTATTCCGTGAGCAGTCCGCCATGACGAGTCATTTCGATGGCAGTGTTGCGGTGAGCATAGGGGTAGAGGTCGTCGAGACCATGTGCGAGCACACCCACTGTTTCCAAGCCGTGTTCCAAGGCTTGTGTGTGGGCACAGATATCGACACCATAAGCCAGTCCGCTCACGATGAGAACCTGAGGACAGCAAGACTTCAGGTCGGCGATGAACCTTCGTACCATGTCTTGTCCGTAGGTGGTGCATTTCCTCGTGCCAACGATGTTGACAACCCTGCTGCAGTTCAGGTCGGCGTTGCCTTTGTAATACAGCACTATCGGGGCATCGTCGCACTCGGTGAGTCTGTGAGGATATTCCGGGTCGGAAATGGTGATGGGCTTGATGTCGTGTGTTAGGTCGTATTCGAGCTCTTCTTCTGCCCGCGCCCTCATCCTGTCGCAATCGCGCAGCAGTTCCACCAATTTAGGAGATGCATCGGGGATGATGTCGCGTATGTTGTTCTTGTTCTCCACGATGGCGGTGGCGCTCCCTGCCTTCTGGTAGAGCTGCAGTATCGCCGACAGGTTGAAGTAGCTCAACCTTGCCAGTGTCATGGCATTTAGTGTCTCATTGCTCATTCTACTCTGCATTGATGAAATCCTTGAAAACCACGTCGTATTCACTCTCTGTTGCCAATTTGCCGTTGACGAGGCACACCAATTCAACTTTCGAGCGGAAAGCCAACTGGTTGTCGGCGGCACGGAAGAGGTCTTGGTGAAACACGTAGCGCACCCCTTCCTTTTGCAGTGCGAGTCGTGATATGAATTCGTCGTCGCAGCGCAGCGGAATCTTGTATTGCAATGACATGCGTGCCACCACGGCATCATTGCCCTTGGCGTGCATGTCGGCAAAACTGACACCGAGGCTTCTCAGGAAGAGATGCCGTGTGTGCTCGATGTAGTGCAGGTAATTGGCATTATTTACTATGCCCTCGATGTCGCATTCGTAATCGCGCACTTCCATGCGCGTCTCAAAAACATATTTCATTTCTTTCTCATATACTCGTAACCTATCCTGCAGTGCAGGCAGTCTTTCTTGTCACAATATTCCTTCTTGAGTTGTATCAGCGCCTGACTGTCGCTGGCGTTGTCTATCACAAGACCACAGTCGCGCCACATCCTCACGATATTGTTGTCTTCCGCCTTCAGCTCTTCCAACAATGAGAAAGCCCTGTCGCACAGCCTCTCGTCGCCACGATAACGACCGTAGGCGAAAAGCATGGGGATGGCAGTGTTGATGGCAAGCACCTGTAGGGAGTGAGCCGACAAGCTTTTGCCTCTCTTGGGACTCTCCACCCCAAAGACGTAGTGAGACTCCCAGTATGGCGACACATTAGTGGCAAGCACACGCCGCACCTCTTTCATGTTGGAGCATTCCACCAATTGGCTCAGACTGGCTTGTCGCGAGTGGTAGAGATGCGCCAGTTGGGATATCCTGATGTGCGGAAAATTTTGTGGCCGCATTCTCAGGAATTTCCATAACTTGTGGTTTATGGGAGTCAGTTGGAACTTGTGTTTGAGATAGGCATATTCATTGCGCATCTTGTTGAAATACTCATCTTCGATGGCAATTTGCTGGTATCTCTGGGGAACAGATTCCACGTCGAGGAGACCCGCCTGTCCCAAGAAGATGGCTTCCACCTGGAAGAGGTTGTCGCGGTGATGGTCAACGGCGTGGAGAGGGATGCTGTTTGCCCATGCCTCGAAGGCGTCACCATTGACACCGAAGCCATAATTGCGAGCCAAGGTGACGAAGTAGGCAGCTTCCCAGTCGCCTTCGCAGAGGTCGCACCTCCTGCGTATGGCTTGAGTCTTCTGTTCGAGCCGTTCGGTCTGCAAGGCACTCATCCAGCTATGCAGCATCAGTCCGCTCAGCTGAGGTATGATGGAGTAGCATGGCGGGTAATGGTCGGTGGTTATCAGTTCGTGGTAGTGGTCGGTTATGTATTGCGGCACTTTGAGGCTCACTTGCGGCACCTCCCTGCCGCTGCTGGTGAGTACCACGTCGTCCACCTCTCCGCACACATGCAGGATCACGTTGTCGTAAGCCGCGTCATTGTTGTGGCAGTGTCTGTACCAGTCGCTTGCCTTGTCGTGTATCTCCACGTTGCCCACCCACAGCGTGCCGCCCACCTTCACCTTGGCGTTGAAGAAGTCGGGACCTGCATGGCGGTTGTGCAGACCAGGGTCGATGACCTCCACCATGCGGTGGTCGGTCGTCTCCAAGGGCGAGAGAGGCAGCAACTTGTGTTTCCAGCAATAATGCAGCAGGGCTTCCATGATAGAGGGTTTATTTCAGGTATTTTGCCAGAGGCGACTTTATCTGCTTCAGTCCGGTGCGCACGCTTTGAGCATTCGCCTTGGCACCCTTGAGAGAAGAGTGTGTGTGGTCGTGGTTGAAGAAGGCAGCAACTTTCTTCTCGCCCATCTTGTCGTATTTGTCGGCTGTGATGTTGTGAACATCGACGAAAGGCACGCCCGTCTGCTCCACCACCTCGCGATACCAGCGTCCGTAGGTGTCGTTGCGTCTCTCGATGTGTCCGTCGCGCCAGATGTTGCGTGGAGTGAGCGACACGAGGATGGGAGTGGCGCCCTTTTCACGCGCGTCGTTGATGAACTTGCGCAGGTACCATCCGAAGGAATACACCACTTCGTATTTGCCGTTCGACTTCAGGTGATATACATGGCAGGTGTCGGCGGTGCCGGTGATGCCAGCCCTCTCCTTCACGCTGTCTATGGCGCCCACGTCGTTGTGACCGAACTGTATGAGCACATAGTCACCAGGGCGCAGGCTGTTATATACTTCATCCCATCGTCCTTCGTTGAGGTAGGTGCGGCATGAGCGTCCCGCCTTGGCGCAGTTGGCGACGGTGATTTTGGCAGGGTCGAAGATGTCTTCAGCCACGGCACCCCATCCCCACATGCCGTCCTTGTCCTTGTCGTTGTTCTTCACCGTGCTGTCGCCGGTGAGGAAGACCACGGGCTTGCCGTCTTCACGTTTCACCTTTACTGTGGGCAGTTCCACGTTGACAAGGCACGACTTGAGGAAAGATATCCAGGGGTGTTCGCAGGCGGCGATGCCTTCAGCCGCGCTGCGTGCATTGAGCACAGCGCCAAACTTGCTCGTGTGTATCTTGTCGCCGAAGAAATGGTAGTTCATCTTGTCGGGTCCGAAGGCTTCAAGTTTGGTAGCCGAGATGTCGTTGAGGTCGATGTATGGCACTTGTTCCTCTTCTGCCACTTTTTCGCACCATTCGCTGTGTATTTTCCTCACCACCTTGCCGTCTTCCCATGCGTTGCGTGGCGTGAGAGACATGAGTACGGGGAAAGCACCGGCGGCGCGTGTCTCGTTGATGAACCGCCTCAGGTAACCGCCATAGCTATAGACATCCTCTTCCCTGTAGGTGGTGTCGCGCTTGTTTATTTCCTGCACTGTGACATGCAGCACGGTGTCTTTGTCGATGCCCGGGATGCTGGCACGTGCCCTTCCGGTGTCATAAGGTCCGTTGTCGTTGTGTCCAATGCTGATGATTACCCAGTCGCCAGGTTTGAGGGCTTTCCTGATATCTGGCCACAGCAGCCGGTAGAATGTGCGGCTGGAGGTGCCTCCGAGGGCTTGGTTCTCCACGGTGATCTTGTCCTTGTCGAAAAACTCCTCGGCATAATATCCCCATCCCCACTGGCCGTTGTTTCCATTGCCGAGGGTGCCGTTGCGCATGGTGCTGTTGCCAACAAGGAAGAGCACGGGGTTGTTGCCACGGCGACTGCTTCCCGGTTTCACTCTGGCTTGACGTACCTTGTCAAGGCTGTCGAGTGTGAGGTCCTTCACTTTGTTTACATCCTCCATGCCCTGTAGGTTGCTGACTTGTGCCGAAGCGTCCAAGGCAAGAAGTGTCAGGACAATGATGGTAGTAGCTTTTCTTATCATCTGCTTGGTCGTTTTTTATTAATTTGGTTGGTCATTCAAAAGTGCATGGCAGAGCCATCAACTGATACATCATGGTGCGTGCCATGCGCACGTGTCCTGCATCATTGGGATGCAGCAGGTCTTTCTCGTTGTGGAAATACATCAGGTGTTCGTTGGCGAGTGGGAACAGTCCGCTGGCGGCGTTGAGGTCGATGACGGGAACAGCCCAGATGTTGCCAGCCTCTTTCACGCTTTCCACGTAAGCGTCAATCCATTCGCCAATCTCGTTGGTGTAGGACTCTTCAGGTTGGATGTTCTTCTCGTTTCCAAAGAAGAATCCCCTATGGATGGGTGTGACAAGCACCACCTGCTTGGAAGGGAACATCTCCTTGATGCGTTTCATGGCTATGTTGATGCGTCCGCGGTAGGTGTCCTTGTTGAATGAAGGCTGCCGATGTTTTCTAAGCACAATCTGCCGTGGCTTGTGTACGGCAGCCTCCACGGAGTCCTCCGTCACGTTGTACCATTGTCCGATGGGTATGGCGGCATTGAAGTCGTTGGTGCCGATGAAAATCAGGATGGCGTCGAAGTTGTCGCCATGTTCCGCCTTCAGTTTCTCTGCTTGGTTGGGTATGTCGTTCCATTGTCTTCCGCTGATGGCATACACGTAAGGTTCTATTCCGAGCCAGTCTTGCAGCCAGTTCCACCATTTGCGTTGCGAACCGCTGTTGCGTGGGTCGGTGATGCTGTCGCCGAAATACGCCACGCGCTTGCCCTTCCATGGATGTTGCATGATGGTTTGGGCGTTGGCTGCCATGCAGAAGGTGAGACATGCCCAGATAAGTATAGCTTTTGTCTTGTTCATTAGAAGTTGTTTTAAGGTTTGTTTATAAGTTTGTTTCTGATTCTTGTCGAGTCATGCCGCCACCCACACGTTCATGGTGGAGCCTTCAGTGTCTTGCAGGCTCTTGTTGGTGTCGCTGCAAGTATTCTGCTGTCTGCTCCATGGCGAAGGCATACCGTTGCAGGCTGTCGTGAGCGGCTGTGGCAGCACTTGCCAGTCTCAACATGCCATCTTGCGCCACGTTGTAGCAGAATGGCTTTTGCATCTGAGCGTTATAAACCACCGCTGCAGAGCTGTCGCGAGCCACGATGTGGGTGTCTGAGGTGTAGAACACCCTTTGTCTGCGTTGTCTGAGGAGGTCTATGCCGAAGCCGTCGTAGTCGTAGCTCATGCCCATCAGTCCCAACAATGTAGGCATGACATCCACCTGCATGGCGAGTCCGTCGTATTGTTCAGGAGAAACGCCAGGTCCGAAAATGATGCATGGTATGTGGTTGTAGGACTGTGGCAGTTCGGCATCCATCTCACCCACCAGTTTCCCGTGGTCAGCGAGGATGACGAACATGGTGTTGTCGTACCACGGCTGTCGCTTTGCCTGGTTCAGGAAATTACCTATGCACCAGT
Organism: uncultured Prevotellaceae bacterium; assembly: GCA_900315745.1. Taxonomy (GTDB): domain Bacteria; phylum Bacteroidota; class Bacteroidia; order Bacteroidales; family Bacteroidaceae; genus Prevotella. Next base: position 7,703 of record ONAG01000052.1, on the reverse strand, counting down.
CGGCATATTCCACTATCTGAGTCTCGGGTTTGTTGCTGCGGGTCTTCATCCATTCCGGCACTATGTAAGGAGGATGGTTGCTTATGGTGAGCAAGGTAGCCATGAAAGGTTTTTCATTAGCGGCAGCCTTGTTGATGACAGGCAGAGCGAAGTCGAAGAGGTATTTGTCCGGCACTCCGAAGCTGTTGACCCTTTCCTCCTTGGGGTATGTCTCTTGCGAATAGATGTCGTCGTATCCATTAGTGCGGAAGAAGGCGTTCATGTTGTCATACTGCGACTCATGTGTCATGAAGAACATGTTGTGGTAGCCATTATCCTTGAGCACGGTGGGAATGCCCCTCCTGTGTGGCGTCACGGTACCTTTCATGAGGTTTCGCATCATGAGAGCCGGATAAGAATATAGAGTGGCGGTGATGCCGTGGTTGGTATGTATTCCAGCAGAGTAGAAGTTGGAGAATGCAAGAGAATGCTGGTAGAGGCTGTCGAGGGTGGGAGTGAGGCACTCCTTCTGTCCGAAGGTCTGCATCAGACTTGCCGACATCGACTCCATGAGGATGATGATGACATTGGGCTTCTGGCTCACGGTGTCGGATGCGACATGCCGCAGGAGTAGCGCCGTGCTGTCGGCGGCAATGCCATCAAGACCATATTCATGACGTGTGTAAGCTATTGCCTCGGGGTAAGGCATTAGTTGCAGTTCGGCATTCTCCTTGCGCATTCCGTCGAGCACGCTTGTCACAAGGTTGTAGGCAGGAGATATGCCCAATTGGTTGAGGAAGGGGTCGTCGCAGTAGTAGGCTTGGCTCACTTTGATGGGGTTGTAGCCCACTCTGCCCCGTATGCCGAAGATGCATAGTGCTATCATGGCAACTGTCATGACGAGGCGAAGGGGCCACCATCGCTTTCCTTTGCTGCGCCTGATGGCGCCAATCTTCTTGTCGATGGTTTTCCGCCACTTGCGCATGCCCCAGCAGAACAGAGCCACCATGACGGCGAAGAGGAGGATGTAAATCCAATATGACGCCTCGCCAAAGAGCATTCCGGCGGTGGTGCCCACGTAGCCAAACCATCCGAAGATGGAGGCGTCGAGATTCTTGAAGAAATAAGCAAAGTAAGGGATGTTGGCAGCCGACAGCCCCATCAGCACCGTCATCAGGATGCACGTCCATATTGATGTCATTCGTCTCAGTGCCTTGGTGTGGCAGTTGAAGATGGAGAAAGACAGCAATAGGGTGAGAGGCAGGAGCATGACGTAGCAGAGCATGACGTTGTCGAACCATATTCCCTTGACAAACGCCATGGCTGCGGGGGCGTCACCTCCCGGCTGCATCATGCCGTGAAGAGACAGGAACTGTACCCCTCGAAAAAGTGACAGGGCAAACAGCCCTGCCAGATGCATGCCTATCAGATAGGCCAAAGTGAGTCCATATCGTTTCATGTGCCGTCATTTGCCACTGGTGGGCACATCTACAGGTTTGATGTTAGGCCTCTCAGGCACTTCCACCTTGGTCTTGGGAGCCAGGTCGATGGTCGGCCGTATCTGTTCGGTCACTTTCTCTCGTGGTGGAAGGTCGGGTATGGGTTCTTTCTTCTTCACCTCTTGCCTGACGGGAGCCTCCACCTTCGGCTGTGGCATGTTCTCAAATTCCGTACTGCTCAAACCACTCATCTTGTTGCCGTTGATGTCATAGGTAGCAACGCGAGAACCGGCACTCACCACATAGCGGTCTTTCTCAAGAGAGACACGTCCCTTGTCGAGGAATTCGAGGATGGGGTTGGCGGGGTTGGAGTCCAGGCGGTAGAGTCCGAATTCGGTGTTGGATGAATTGCGTGATGCCACCACGATGATGTAGTTCTTGTCGGCACTGAGATATGCATTGAGCACGCCGCTGCCGTTGAAATCGACGATTGCTTTGGGATTGAGTGCAGGGAGGTCGATTTCCTTGTCCGACTTGTCCTCGGCATCGAAGATTCTAAGATGGCTGTCTTGCAGGTAGAAGAGGCAATGGCGCTGGCGGTCGGGGAATTTGGCAACGATGGTGGAACTTTGGTATAGTTTTCCTTCCACACTGTCGATGACTTCCTTCATGGTGTTGTCCACCGAACCGCTGAGGCTGAAAGTCTTCTTCTCCATCATTTGCACGGCGATGTAGAAGCAGAGGACGATGATGGACAGCAGGGCGATGACAAATCCAATGAGGATGGTGGATGAGGAATACTTGCTGCCAATCTTCTTTTTGTATTCGTCTTTCACCTTCTCAGTGTCCTTCTTCAGGTGTCCGATATACTTGTTGAGATGTCCATCTCCGTCATGGCTCCCGGACTGGTCCTCGTTGTTGGTTTCCACATCAGCCTCTGGCACCATGTCTTGGGCATTGTCAGCTACCTTGTCGATATGCTCCTCTTCTACGGGGATGTCGTTCTCTTGTTCTTGTGCTTGTTCCTCGTCAACAGATTTGAAGTGCGTCTCACATTTGCAATATGGGCACACTTGTGCATATCTGTATATTTGTTGGCCGCACGACGGGCATTTGTTCGTATTCTTCATGGTGTCAGTATGCTGGTTGTTGACTATTTGTTAAGTTTCCATGTCACGCCGTCCTTGGTGTCTTTCACCTCGAACCCCGCTGCGCTGAGAGCGTCGCGTATCTGGTCGCTGGTTGCCCAGTCTTTGGCGGCTTTGGCTTTTGCCCTGAGGTCGAGCACCATGTCAACCACCTTGCCGAAGGCTTCCTCGCGAGCGTCGTTCGACTGTCCTTTCTCTGGTCTTAGTCCGAGCAGGTCGAAGGTGAAGAGGTGCATGGTGTCGCTGAGTTCTTTCAGGTCTTCGGCGCTGATTGTTGCCTTGTGGTCGAGCAGCACGTTGACCAGGTGGCATGCCTCGAAGAGAGTGCTAATGACGACAGGTGTCTGCAGGTCGTCGTTCATGGCGTCGTAGCAGCGTTGGCGCAGTCCTGACACAAGGCTGTGGGTGTCGTTGTCGGAGGTCTTCGCAGGAGATACCCTTTCAAAGTCGGCAATGCCGCTGAGGAGTCTTTCCAGTCCCTTGGCGCTGGCTTTCAAAGCATCGTTGGAGAAGTCAACGGTGCCTCTATAGTGAGCGGAGAGGATGAAGAACCTGATGGTCATGGGTGTGAATGCCTGTGAGAGGGTGGGGTTGTCGCCTGTGAAGAACTGTTCGAGGGTGATGAAGTTGTTGAGGCTCTTTCCCATCTTTTGCCCGTTGATGGTGATCATGTTGTTGTGCATCCAGTATTTCACCATCTGGTCGCCTTGGCTTGCCACGGCTTGAGCTATCTCACATTCATGGTGCGGGAAGATGAGGTCCATGCCTCCGCCGTGGATGTCGAAGTGTGAACCGAGGTATTTCCTTCCCATGGCGGTGCATTCGCAGTGCCATCCTGGGAAGCCGTCGCTCCATTCGCTTGGCCATCTCATGATATGTTCGGGCTGAGCCTTCTTCCACAATGCGAAGTCGGCTTGGTTGTGCTTTTCCCCCACGCCGTCGAGTTCGCGGCTGGCATTTATCACATTCTCGAGGTTTCGTCCTGAAAGGATGCCGTAGCCATGCGCCTTGTTGTATTTCTCCACGTCGAAATAGACGCTGCCATTGCTGATATATGCGAAGCCGTTGTTAAGAATTTCCCTTACGAGCTGTTGCTGTTCGATGATGTGTCCAGTGGCATGAGGCTCGATGCTTGGCGGCAATACGTTGAGAGCCTCCATTGCCTTGTGGTATCTGTTGGTGTAGTATTGCGCCACCTCCATGGGTTCCAGTTGCTCCAGGCGTGCCTTCTTGGCTATCTTGTCATCGCCCTCGTCGGCATCATGCTCCAGATGGCCCACGTCGGTGATGTTGCGCACATAGCGCACCTTGTAGCCGAGATGCTTCAGGTATCTGAAGAGAATGTCGAAAGTGATGGCTGGCCTTGCATGTCCAAGGTGTGGGTCGCCATAAACTGTCGGTCCGCAGACATACAAACCCACATTGGGTGCGTTTAGGGGCTTGAAAGCTTCCTTTCTTCTTGTAAGTGTATTGTAAATGATAAGTGTCTGTTGCATTTTCTTTTGGTTTTATCTTGCAAAGATAGTGCAAGCCGAGCGAAGCACAAAATAAATCAGCGATTTATTTTTGATTCCGAGGCGCCGCCTATCTTCGCGAAGCAAAGTATTGCAAGCCGAGCGGAATGCAATACAAAATACGAAGTTTTTGTTTTTATTGCCGAGGTGGAACCTCGGCATACGGAGAAAGAAGGGCTCTATAGCCATTCCCCTTCTATGAGGGACATTATTTCCTCGTCTGTTGCTAAGTTGTAGTCGCCGGCGAAGGTGTATTTCAGAGTGGAGGCTGCGAGGGCATAGTCGAGAATCATTTGGTCGTCATCGGGATAAGCGAGCATGGCATGAATCTGCCCGGCGGCGAAGGCATCGCCAACACCCATTGGGTCAACCATGTCCTGAATGTCGTAAATGCGTGTGGAATAGAGTTTTCCATCACTCCAGAGCAGTGCTGTGAGCAGGTGGTGGCTGGCATCCACTTGGTTGCGCATTCCCATAAGCCATTTGCGACAGCGTGGGAAGCGTTTGTGTAGTTCGTCGAACCACTCACGGTATGGCTGGAGGTCCATCTTGTAGTTGCAGTCGCGTGCCTCGAAAGGTATCTTTGGGTGCTTGGTGAGGAACTCGAATTCTATGACATCGCCGAACATCACATCTGCATACTCAAGCAGTCGGCTGAGTGTCTCTTCAGGTTTTGCTCCTGGGTATTTCCAGAGGTTCTTGCGGTGGTTGATGTCGAAAGAAATGGTGAGGCCCAATTCGTCTGCCACTCTTAGGGATTCGAAAGTGGTTTCGGCGGCGTCCTCCGACAAAGCTGCTGCTATGCCTGAGGTGTGATATACTCCTGCATTGCTCAATATGTCGTGCCATGGAATCATGCCTGGCTTCAGTTGGCTGAAGGCGGAGTTTTCGCGGTCGTAGGTGACGGAGGAGTTGCGCAGTGCTGCAGCCCCCTCGAAATAATATGCTCCCATGCGGTTGCCATCAGTCATCACATGGCTCACGTCGAGGTTGTGCTCGCGAAGCATCATCTTGGCAGCCAGTCCCACTTGCCCTTTCGGCAATCGTGTGACATATTCCACCTCATCGCCCAATGTAGCGAGGGATATTGCCACATTTGCCTCACTACCACCAAAGTTGCCTACAAGGGTTTCTCCCTGAGTGAAACGCTTATGCTCTTTCTTGGAAAAACGGAGGAGCAATTCTCCATAAGTCACTATTCGTTTGTTCATCTTTTTATGTGTTCTGGGGGGATTTTGCTATCTCCCACGAAAAATAATTCTGCGAAGTTAGTGATTTTTCATGACATGTCAAAAAATAGTATGCAAAAAGAATGTTCTTTTTGTTCTGCACTCGATTTTCCTTACTTTGCCAATAAATTGGCTAAGTTACTCCATCTCGGCATAAAAAAAGAACGAGTTCTTTTTGTTCTGCACTCGATTTTCCTTACTTTGCCAATAAATTGGCTAAGTTACTCCATCTCGGCATAAAAAAGAAACGAGTTTCTTTTGTTCTGCACTCGATTTTCCGTAACTTTGCAGGCAAATTACAAAACACTATATTATGTCTTACACACTTTTGACTGCTACAGAAGCAGCATCCCTTATCAAAAATGGAGAAAACTTGGCACTGAGCGGATTCACTCCCGCTGGTGTAGCCAAGGCAGTGACCAAAGAACTTGCAAAGATAGCCCTCGCCGAACATGAGGCTGGCAGGCCTTTCCAGGTGGGCATCTTCACAGGTGCATCCACAGGGCAAAGCACCGATGGTGACTTGGCAAATGCCAATGCCATCAAATATCGTGCGCCTTACACCACCAACAACGACTTCCGCAAGCATGTCAATGCAGGTGAAATCGCATACAACGACTTGCACCTCAGCCATATGGCTCAAGAATTGCGCTATGGCTTCTATGGCGATGTAGATTGGGCCATCCTTGAGGTTTGCGACATCGAAGAGGCAGATACCTACTACAAGGCTTACCTTACCGCTGCTGGCGGCATCAGTCCCACTGCTGCCCGTCTCGCCAAGCGTGTCATCTTGGAGCTCAACTCTTTCCACAATCCCAATGCCAAGTTCATACACGACGTGTATGAGCCGCTCGACCCACCTTACCGTGAGCCAATACCCATCTTCAAGGTAAGCGACCGCATCGGCAAGCCTTATGTGGAAATACCAAAGGATAAACTTGTGGGTGTTGTGGAATGCAACATTCCCGATGAGGCGCGTGCATTCAAGGACAGCGACCCTGTGACCGAGCGCATCGGATACCTCACAGCAGAATTCCTCGTAGAGGAACTGCATGCCGGACGTATGCCTAAGGAGTTCCTGCCATTGCAGAGCGGCGTGGGTTCAACAGCCAATGCCATTCTCGGTGCATTAGGTGCCGACAAGCACGTGCCCGACTTCAACATCTATACAGAGGTGATTCAGAACTCCGTTATCGACATGATGCTCTCCGGACGTGTGAAGGACGCATCAGCTTGTTCGCTCACCGTGAGCAACGAATGCCTCATGCAGGTGTATGACAACATGGACTATTTCAAAGACCACCTCACTCTGCGCCAGAGCGAGATATCCAACCACCCAGCAGTCATTCGTCGCTTGGGCGTGATAGCCATCAACACCGCTATCGAAGCAGACATCTACGGCAATGTCAACTCCACACATATCAGTGGTGTCAAGATGATGAACGGCATCGGCGGTTCGGGTGACTTCGAGCGCAATGCTTATCTCAGCATCTTCACCTGCCCATCAGTGGCAAAGGGAGGACTTATCAGTTCGATAGTGCCTTTCGTGAGCCATCAGGACCATTCGGAGCACGACGTGAATGTCATCGTGACCGAACAAGGTATTGCCGACTTGCGTGGGAAGAGTCCGATGCAGAGGGCACAACTCCTCATCGAGAAGTGCGCTCACCCCGACTACAAGCAACTTCTCTGGGACTACCTCAAGATAGGCACTGGCGGACATACCAGACACTGCCTGCCAGCAGCATTCGCCATGCACGACACTCTGCGTAGAAAGGGCGACATGAGGCTCACCGACTTTGCTGAATATGTGAAGGAATAATTTCTCACACCTTGCATTATACTCTGCGGGGCGGGCCAAGATGGCTCGCCCTCGCTTTTTTCTTTTAGGAGCTTAAGGTCTGTAAGTACTTTTAGGGGTTTAATTTCTTACATTAGGGAAAATAGGAATCGGTGTTCTGCCAGTTGGCAGTTGGCAAGTCCGAAACGAATGAGTTTGGCGAGAATGACAATGGTGTGGTGGTAGTTGACATGTGAGCGTTTCACCACCTGTTGGAGGGTCATCCCTGGAGAGCCTTCCATGGCACCAATGACATTAGTCTCGTCGCGCCCGATGTTCACCAATATTCCCCTTGGCTTCTGGTTGTCGTGCCATAGTCGCAAGTGCACCGGTGATGCCACGATGTTCTCATCTGCCACACGAATATATGCCCTCCATTTCCCATCATCGCCAAGCGCACGTATGGGTTTTTGTGTGGATGGCTGCACGGTGGCGATGACGATGGTGCGTCCCCTGGCAGAGAAAGTGTCGAAGTCCACTGTGGCTGCCGGACGGCAATAGTCGGTGGCTGCCGAACGCATCATGAAGATTTCCTCCTCCGATCTGACGCCAGA
>ONAG01000151.1 GCA_900315745.1 uncultured Prevotellaceae bacterium | reverse complement strand
GGGTTCAAAGAACATCCCTCCCCATTCAGCCCTTATATTCAAGGTTAAACTGATAGAAGTGGTGAAACTGAAATAACAAGAAAAAGCCATTTCACTCCTCTAACATTGGCGGTGAAATGGCTTTTTCCTTTTTATGTATCATCTTTGCCTAAAGACATCATTTTTTACCATTCACGATGTCTTTCAGGGCAGAACCAAAGATGATGTACTGAGTGTTGCCGGCTATGGTGCCCTCATTTTGTCCCCAGAGGAAAGGCCAGTCGTCGAAATTCTCGAAATGGTCGGGCTTGCGGAAGAGCAGTCCTGGAGCCACATTTCCTGGTATGAATGAGAAGTCAGCACGGTTGTTTCCATAGAATACAGCCTTTGGTCTGGCAGCCCCCACTACAGCCACAAACGAGTAGTTGTGATAAGGATGGCATCCATAAAGCCAGTTGGCTGTGCGGAACACATCATCCCTGTTTATTATGTCAGGAAAATATCTATAAGCGAAGCACACCGTGGTGCCAAAGCTAAGAGTAGCATTCCCCCCTGCCCAGTTTCCAAGTCCTATGGGCACTCCAAAAGGATTGTTTGTCGTCAGGCTGTCTATGTATTCAGCGTATTTGCCCACATAAGGTCTCAATTTTTGTTTGTAAGCTTCGTCCATGTATGGCACGGCATCAAGAGCCGTCTGCATGGTTGAGCGCACATTGCGGTCGAGTGCTTTCCATATTTGCTCATTGAAAGCCTTCAGGTATTGTTTCTCTTGAGTGGCGGCATAAAGTTGCAACTGCGTGGCAAGATTGTTGTCCCCTCTGTTGCGCCTGTTCGCCTGCATGTTGTTTTGGCGTTCCTTAAGCAATTGTGTAGCCTCCTCCAACAGTCTTTTCGACTGCGTGAGAGCACGTTGAGCGAGTTCATCATTATATCCTTTCAGGGCTCTGCTTGCAGCTGCGAACATGGTGGCAGCCTGAAGGTCGAGTGAAGGATTTCGAGTGGTGAAAGCCCACATGTCGTCAGGGGTTCCACTACGCTTGCCGTCAGCCGAAGTCTCGTAAGGTTTCAAACTTGGGTCGTAGTGTTTGCCGTCAGTGATGCTCGCGGCATCACCCAAGTGATGGTAATTGTCGAGTATAGAGTTCGACAACGTGGATGCCATGTGTCCTATTTGCTCCGCCTGAGCCACAAGGTTCAGAGTTCCATGTTCTATGAATTGCAGTATATCAGGCACACCATCAGGGCGATGCAAGTCAACATATCGTTGTTTCTGGCTTACGAAAGTCTCGTCGCGCAATGGTTTGAACAATTCCCAAGTCCTGATGAAGTTTTGCACCACATTGATGTTCGACCCTGTCTCTATGTCAAAATCCCCTGCATCAAAGAAGCCACCGATGTTTAGTCCTGGTATCAACTCATAGGGCTTGTATTTCGTGTCGGTTGTGGCACCCTGTGCATGCAGGTCGAAATGGTCGCTTGGAGGTGCTTGCAGATACCCCTCCTTGAATGGCTCCCCATGCCATGTGCGATACCCTTCGTTCACATAAACATGGTTCATGTGGATTGGCACCCAGACATCCGTTGTAGCGTCTGTAATCTTGTCATAGACATGCTCGTCTATGAGGAAGTCGTTGGTGCGAGCATCCCCATATTGTATGAAATAAATACCAGGTTGTCTCATTTCAGAAAAGTCAAACTTCACATAATTGTATTTGAAGTATTTTCCCCATGGCTTGATGTCTCCTGTGAAAGTCGTTTCCGTCGTGCCATCATTGTTTATGCGCATCAAGGATGCCTTCGCAAGCGGAGTGTCCATCTTGTCGAGCTCTATCACAGCGACCTTAGGTTGGTCGGGTATATACCCCACTTGGGAGAATCCAATGTTTGGCTTTCTTATCCATCCAGGGATGGCATTTGGCTCCACAAGCCAGGTCACCACCTTGCCAGTCTTTCCTTTTGGCAACACGCTACGCAAGACAAACCACCCATTCTGTGCCAACATCCTACCATCGTACAAGCACAATTCGGAGTCGTCGCTCGTGATTCTTACCATTCGTTCGGCATCATCGGTTGCAAGTATAAACGAATGTCCCTTTTCGATTGGAAGTGGATCGACAAAGCGCCCCGTTCCTCTGTCATCGTAAGTCTTGAATCCCTTGAACTGTCGAGGTTTCTGGCTATTGGGTCTTGTGACAGTCTGACTTGTGGCATATCTTGGCAATCTGCCCAATCTCCCATCAACAGTGAAAGTCTTCAACCAATATTGTGATGGCAAGAACTCGATGTTGAAGCCTGCCTCTCCGGCAAGAGCATCGGGCACGGGCTTGTCGAGCCACACGGCTATCTCCACAGCCTTTCCCTTTGCCGTCACCACCACCCTGCTATCGAAGTCGTAATCATCGTATCTCATGCCCACCTCAATGCAGTTTTTCTCTCGGTCAACTATCCTCTCAGTCATTTTCGGAACAAGGTCCCACTGTTCGGGTGTGTTGTTCAGCCTCACGGCTCCTCCTTGCACGGTCCTCACCCCATGATGTATTATTTCAATACCTGAGTTTTTCTCATCGTTGAACCCACCATTAAAACTATTGCTGAACACCAATATGTTAACACCTTGCCGCTCGAAGTAGTCGAGGTCGTTGAGTCTTAGTTCTTGTGCATTGACAAAAATAGGTGCAATTAGTCCTAAAAAAGAAAT
>ONAG01000051.1 GCA_900315745.1 uncultured Prevotellaceae bacterium | reverse complement strand
AATTTTCAAAAATAGCCAAAAACCACAAGAAACAACCACAAACGCACCAACGTTAACAAATATTAACTTATATTAACAGAGCGAGGGGGATAGGATCTCCTAGGGTTTCCTATGATTTCCTAGGGCTTCCTAGGATTTTCTAGGATTTCCTAGGATTTCTTAGGGTCTCCTATTCTTTATCTCTTCCTCCAATTCCTGGATTTTTAGCTTTAGTGATGCGTTTTCGGTTTTTAGTGATGCGTTCTCGGCCTTTAGTGATGTGTTCTCGGCTTCTATGGCTCGCATGTGGTCATCCTGGGCCTTGCGATAGCCTGTGCGGGCGGCATACATGCGCTCTTTTATGCCGCCTTCTTCCACAAAGCGGCACTCCAAGCGCCCTATGTATGCACACATCATTTTGTCTGTCTGATGACAGAGGGTGATAGCCATGTTTGCCATTTCCTCGTCGGTCATCTTTGATAGCAGAGACGCATAGTCATCATAGTCATTGTGGTGGTGGCAGAAGTCGCGCAAGCGCTGCAGACGTGGACTGTCTGCCTGCCACAACGTGAGATGATGAGTGTTCAGATAATCTATATAGTCGGCTTGCAACTCCTGCAGACTGCCACGAGCTACGTTAAGCAGCTTTATCTCCATCTCCGAACTTGTCTGGCCATCCTCACTGCCTTCCACAATGTTCTGCTTGCCACTACGGGCAGCTTGCACCATCTGATCTACCGTGCGGTCACCATAAGTAGGGAGAAAGCGATGACAAAACTCAACAGTCAACTGATACAACGTATCGCTCTTTCTATAGAAATAGAGCTCTTTCCATATGACTGCTGGTTTCAATACCTTTCCTTTGGGGTCGTGCTCCTTTCTTTCTTGCTTAGGATAGTTTTCCATTCTTTCTTGCTTGTTGACTTTCAATGTGATATGCCGCTTTTGCAAAAATAATGAAAAATGGTGAGAAAACATCTCTTTGCCGAGATTATTATTCTCCTTTGCTGGGAAAAAACTGAAAAACTACCTTGTGCCGATGCACACTATTAAAAACAAAATAGGACCTTGATGCTGTCTCAGCGTCAAGGTCCTTTGCAAACTTCAAACAAATTATAATTGCATCTTGATGAGCACTATTAATAGTTGATTTTGTCGATTTCTTCTATCTGATAAACAACAGTTCACGATACTTTGGCAATGGCCAGAGACTGTCGTCAACGATGAGTTCCAACTTGTCTATCTGATAGCGGATGTCATCGAGTTTCGGCTCCACCTTGTCGTGGTATGCTATTGCCTTCTCATGTTCATCTTCTATCTTATTGGCATCTTTGCGGGCATTTATCAGTTCTTCCACCTGACTCTCTATCGTCGAGGTGCGCTCTGCTATCTCCTCTATGAGTTTTATGTTCCGGATTGAGAGTTTTTGCGCCTTGTCGCCTGGGAAGATAGTTGCCATATTCTCCACATTCTTCAGAAGTTGACTCTGATATCGTGTTGCCACGGGAATGATGTGGTTCATCGAAAGGTCTCCAAGCACACGAGCCTCTATCTGTATCTTCTTTGTGTAGGTCTCCCACTTCACTTCGTTGCGAGCTTCCAACTCTTTCCTTGTCATGACGCCCAAGCTCTCAAACATCTCTATGCTCTCCTTGTCAAGATACCGTTCAAAAATCTTCGGGCACGACTTCTCAACATCCAGACCACGTCTCTCTGCTTCCACTACCCACTCGTCGGAATAGCCATTGCCGTCGAAACGGATGGGCTTGCAGGTCTTTATATCCTCGCGCAGGATGTCGATGATGGCATGGAAGGTGGCATTGTGCTCCGTTCCCTCAAACTGCTTTTCAGTCTCCTTTATGCGTGCGTCAACACGTTTTTTGAACGACATCAGGGCTTCGGCTACAGCAGAGTTCAAGGCTATCATAGCACTGGCGCAGTTCGCTTCTGAACCTACTGCTCGGAATTCAAAGCGGTTACCCGTGAAAGCGAATGGCGAGGTGCGGTTGCGGTCGGTGTTGTCGATCAACAACTCCGGAATCTCGGGGATGTCCATTTTCATTCCCTGTTTGCCATCCATGGCAAGGATGTTTTCACGGTCAGCCATCTCAATATGGTCGAGCAGTTCACTCACCTGTTTGCCAAGGAACGAGCTGATGATGGCTGGTGGAGCCTCATTGGCACCCAACCGGTGTGCGTTTGTTGCAGACATGATGCTTGCCTTCAGCAGACCATTGTGGCGATGGACACCCATCAAGGTCTCCACTATGAACGTGGCGAAACGCAGGTTCTGCACCATTGTCTTCCCTGGTGCATGGAGCAGCACCCCAGTGTCGGTGGAAAGGCTCCAGTTGTTGTGCTTGCCACTGCCGTTGATGCCGGCAAAGGGCTTCTCGTGAAGCAACACCCTGAAGCCATGCTTGCGTGCCACGCGTTTCATCATCGACATCAGCAACATGTTGTGGTCAACAGCCAAATTGGTATCCTCAAAGATGGGAGCCAGTTCAAACTGATTTGGCGCCACCTCGTTATGACGTGTCTTGCATGGGATGCCCAGTTCGAGGGCAACTATTTCGAGTTCCTTCATGAAGGCAGCCACGCGCTCTGGTATAGAACCGAAATAGTGGTCGTCCATCTGCTGGTTTTTCGCCGAGTCGTGCCCCATCAGCGTGCGTCCCGTCAAGAGCAGGTCGGGGCGTGCTGCATATAGTCCTTCATCTACAAGGAAATACTCTTGCTCCCAACCAAGGTTGGAGGTTACCTTCTTAACGTCGGGGTCGAAATAGTGGCATACTTCCGTGGCTGCCACATTCACGGCATGGAGCGCACGCAACAGTGGAGCCTTGTAGTCGAGAGCCTCGCCGCTATAGGATATGAACACGGTAGGTATGCACAACGTGTCGTCGATGATGAACACTGGCGATGTGGGGTCCCATGCAGAATAGCCACGCGCCTCGAACGTGCTGCGTATGCCACCACTGGGGAACGACGATGCGTCAGGCTCCTGTTGCACGAGCAACTTACCCGTGAACTCCTCTACCATGCCACCCTTGCCATTGTGCTCGATGAACGAGTCATGTTTCTCGGCTGTGCCTTCCGTCAGCGGCTGGAACCAGTGTGTGTAGTGTGTCACACCTTGTTCGGTAGCCCACTGTTTCATGCCCGCAGCCACCGCATCTGCCACATCACGGTCGAGTCTGGCTCCATTGTCCATCACATCAATCATCTTCTCATAGATGTCCTTTGGCAGATACTTGTACATCTTCTCTCGGTTGAAGACCTTCTTTCCAAAATATTTCGAAGGTCTCTCACTTGGAATCCTCACGTCGAGAGGCTTCTTCTTGAACGCCTCGCCGACAACCTGAAATCTTAATGCTTCCATAATTGTAATAGGTTTATATTGTTTTTGTCCATTTCTCTATTCTCTCCAATGCCTCGTTGGTGCTCTCGTGTGTGGCAAAAGCTGTGAACCGCACATACCCCTCTCCAGAAGGTCCGAAGCCTACACCGGGTGTGCATACCACATTGGCACCATATAGCAATTGCTCAAAAAACTGCCACGAATCCGTATTGCCTGGCGTCTTCATCCATATATAGGGAGCGTTCTCGCCTCCATACACCTCGTATCCAAGGTTGCGAAGGGTGACAAGCATCTTGTGGGCATTTTGCATGTAGTAGTCTATGGTGGCTTTCACCTGGCGCTTGCCTTCGGGAGTGTAGATTGCCTCGGCGGCACGTTGGCTGATGTAACTTGCACCATTGAACTTGGTACATTGCCGACGGTTCCATAGATGGTTCACTGAGATGCGCTCACCCTCGAAGGTGGATACTGTCAAGTCTTTCGGCACCACAGTGTAGCCGCAACGCACACCTGTAAAGCCTGCTGTCTTGGAATAACTGTGAAACTCCACGGCACACTTCCTGGCACCTCGTATCTCGTAGATGGAATGTGGTATCTCTGGATCCTGGATATATGCCTGATAGGCTGCATCATAGAAGATGAGGGCGTCATTGCGCAGGGCATAGTTCACCCACTTGCGCAACTCTTGCTTGGTGATGACAGTACCCGTGGGATTGTTGGGATAGCAAAGGTAGATGACATCGATATGTCGTCCTCCCTTGGGTATCTCGGGCACGAATCCATTTTCCGCCACACAAGGCATATAGACGACGTTGGACCAGCGTCCCTCCTCAAATACTCCACATCTGCCAATCATCACGTTAGAGTCGATATAGACGGGATAGATGGGGTCGGTGACACCGATGAAGTTGTCCCAATGAAGTATCTCCTGGAAATTGCCTGTGTCGGATTTTGCTCCATCGTTGATGAATATCTCGTCAATGTCGAGGTGTATGCCACGTGGCAGGAAGTCGTTTTTCAATATCGCCTCTCGCAGGAAGTCGTAGCCTTGTTCTGGTCCGTATCCGTGAAAGCCCTCGACAGTGGACATCTCGTCGGTGGCACGATGCATCGCCTCGATGACGGCAGGACACAGGGGCTGTGTCACGTCGCCAATGCCGAGTGAGATGACATCTGCCTTGGGATGTGTCACCTTGAAAGCATTCACCTTCTTTGCTATGTCGGCGAACAAGTAGTTGCTCTGCAGGTTCAAAAAATGTATGTTTACTAATGCCATGTTGAGTGTTTTATGAAATGATGATTGGTTCTATCTCGCCGTCATAAACAAAGGTGGCGGGACCTGTCATATACACATGATTCTCTTGGAAACATCGTCCATTGCTGATGTGGTCGTTCTCACACCATTCTATGCTGAGAGTTCCCCCATCCATCGCCACTTGCGACAGGCGGTTGGCACGACCAGTGAGGACTGCTGCCACAGCGGTGGCACAGGCACCTGTGCCGCAGGCTTGCGTGATGCCGCTACCACGCTCCCAGACACGCGTGCGCAGGGTGCCGTCGTCCTCCACACGGGCAAACTCTATGTTGCATCGTTGAGGGAATGCTGGATGATGCTCCAACATGCGTCCCGTCTCCCCTACTTGGTCAACATCATCGGTGAAGATGACATAGTGGGGGTTGCCCATCGATACAAACGTTCCTTTGTCCAAGCCGCATGAGTCCAAGAACTGGTTATGGTCCTCCAATATTGGTTCGAGCATATCCACAGTGACTCTTTCCACAATGCCTTCCGAGACATCCAGCCACAGCGTCTTGATGCCCGAGCGTGTCAGCAGTCTGATTGTGGGATTTTCCGCACCTGCCGCATCACGACCGTCCACCACCTTCTTTCCAAGAAATCCGCGCTCATAGAGGTATTTCCCGATGCAACGGGAGGCATTGCCACACATCATCGCCTCGCTTCCATCAGCATTGAATATGCGCATGGAGAAGTCGGCTTCGGGAATGCCGCTCCTGCCTATGAGCACCAAACCATCAGAACCGATGCCCTTGTGGCGGTCGCTCCATAGAATGGCGGCCTCCGATGGGTTTGGCACATCATGCAGCATGGTGTTGACATAGATGTAGTCATTGCCACAACCATGCATCTTGGTGAAAGGTATCTTTTTCATATTATTCTGATTGATCGGAATACTCTGAATACTCGGAGTACTCTGATTACTCTGAATGCTCTGAGATGGTATATTTTTTTTTTTTTTTTTTATAAGCACACTTTTAAAAACTGATCTACCTTTAGTGCTGTTTGGCGACCACTTGCCATGGCGCGAACCACTAATGAGGCACCATTGGCGGCATCGCCGCACACAAACACGTTTTGGGGATAATCGGGATGCTGGGGTTTTAGGAATCCCATTGCAAGCAGTACGAGTTGTGCCTTAATCACCTCCGGCTGTCCTTTCTCCACCATCAGAGGGCGCCCTCCGTCTGGGTTCGGGAGCCAGTCTATCTCCTGAATGCGCACACCCGTGAGATGACCATTCTCTCCAAGGAATTCGAGTGTGTTGATATTCCATCGGCGGACGCATCCTTCCTCATGCGACGACGTGGTCTTCAGCGTCCTGGGGAAGTTGGGCCATGGATTCTGCGGATCGACAGCACCTTCCACGGGTCGGGGCATGATTTCTATCTGTGTCACGCTCTTGCACCCCTGTCGATGGGCAGTGCCTATGCAGTCGCTTCCCGTGTCTCCTCCTCCAATGACGAGCACATCCTTGTTCTTGGCTGTGATGCGCTCTTCTTTCGAGAACTCCATGCCGGCGAGAACACGATTCTGTTGTGAGAGCAGTTCCAGGGCGAAATGCACTCCTTTGAGGTCACGTCCCGGTATGTTCAAGTCACGTGCTGTAGGTGTTCCTGTAGATACAATTACAGCGTCATATTGGTTGGCAAAGGTGTCGTCGCAATCCACTGCCTCTCCATATCTGAAGTCGATGCCTTCCTGCTCCAACAGACTAAGACGGCGGTCGATGATGGTCTTGTTGAGTTTGAAATTGGGTATTCCATAGCGCAGCAAACCGCCACCAGCCTCGTTCTTCTCAAACACGGTGACTGCATAGCCCATCAGATTGAGTTGGTTGGCAGCAACCAGTCCTGCCGGACCGGCTCCCACCACTGCCACCTTCTTGCCATTGCGCACGATGTCTGTACGTGGTTGCACATACCCTTCGCGGAACGCACCCTCTATGATGGCACATTCGTTTTCACGGTTGGTGGTAGGCTCGTGGTTGAAGAGGTTGAGCACACACGCCTTCTCACACAAGGCAGGACAGATGCGACCAGTGAATTCGGGGAAGGGGTTGGTGGATGTAAGAAGGCGGTATGCCAATTCCCAATCTCCCTTGTATAGTGCGTCGTTCCATTCAGGTGCCTTGTTGCCCAACGGACAAGCCCAGTGGCAGAAGGGCACGCCGCAGTCCATGCATCGTGAAGCCTGTTCGCGGCGCTGGTGGGTGTTTAGTGTCTGTTCCACTTCGCCGAAGTCGTGTATCCTGTCGTGAACGGGACGGTAGCCTGCCTCCTGGCGGCGTATCTCTAAAAATGATTTCGGATTTCCCATATTGGCTCTTGATAAAATTAGTTCAAGCAATCATTAAAACTCGCGCTGCATGTCTGCAATCTTGTCTCTCAGTTTCTTCATCTGCTCTTCTTGCAGCACACGCTTGTACTCTATGGGCAGCACCTGGACGAACTCCTCGCAATAGTGCGCCCAGTTGTCCAACATTTTCCCTGCAAGAGCCGAACCCGTATGCAGGTAGTGTTGACGGATGAGCTCTAATAGTTCCTTGCGTGAGACGCTGTCTTCCACAAGGTTGATTTCCACCATGTCCATGTTGCAGAAGTAGTCGAAATTGTGATGGCGGTCCCAGACGTAAGCCACTCCGCCCGACATTCCCGCTGCGAAGTTGCGCCCTGTCTCTCCCAAGACCACCACCCTGCCTCCTGTCATGTACTCGCAACAGTGGTCGCCTGCTCCCTCGATGACGGCGATGGCTCCAGAGTTGCGCACGCCAAAGCGCTCGCCCACCTTGCCGTTGATATACAGTTCTCCAGAGGTGGCTCCATAGAGACCGGTGTTGCCTGCTATTATGTTGTCTTCTGCCTTGAAACTGCTGCGTGTGGGCGGCAGGATGGTGATGCGCCCCCCACTTAGTCCCTTGGCAAAATAGTCGTTGGTCTCTCCTTCCAGTTTGAAGGTGATGCCATGTGTGAGGAACGCTCCAAACGACTGTCCGGCAGCCCCCTTGAACTTCACGCTGATGGTGTCGTCGGGCAAACCTGCATTGCCGTATCTCTTCGCCACCACACCCGAGAGCATGGCGCCAACGGCACGGTCGGTATTCCGTATGGCATAGTCGAGTGTGACTTCTTCCTTATGCTCCAATGCCTTTTGTGCGGCATTCACCATCTGCAAGTCGAGGATGGTTCCATTCATGCCTAATGGGACAGCAGGACTTGACTTGTCGCCCGTGAAGCGCAGGGTGCCATCTTCCTGACAGAGCAACCTGTTCATGTCGAGCACGGAATTCTTTGTCACGATGATGTCGGAGCGCCCCACGATGTCGTTGAGTCGTCTGAAACCCATCTCTGCCAAGTACTCGCGCACCTCCTGGGCTATGAAGGTGAAGTAATTCACCAAGTATTCATATCTTCCCATGAAATGCTTGCGCAACTCCGGGTTTTGGGTTGCCACACCCATCGGACAGGTATTCAGGTTGCATTTGCGCATCATCACACAGCCCAGCACGATCAGTGCCGCCGTACCAAAACCGTATTCTTCCGCACCAAGCAATGCCATCAACACCACATCTCTGCCTGTCTTTATCTGACCATCTACTTGCAGGCGCACCCCACTGCGCAGTCCGTTGCGCACAAGTGTCTGCTGGGTCTCGCTCAAGCCAATCTCCGGCGAGATGCCTGCGAAGCGCATGGAACTGGCAGGACTGGCTCCAGTGCCGCCCTCGGCACCACTAATCACGATGATGTCTGCCTTGGCTTTTGCCACACCAGCGGCTATCGTTCCCACACCGCTCTCTGCCACAAGCTTCACGCTGACGGCAGCCTGTGGATTGACATTCTTCAAGTCGAAGATGAGTTGTGCGAGGTCTTCTATGGAATAGATGTCATGATGTGGCGGAGGGGATATGAGCGATATTCCCGGGATGCTGTGGCGTGTCTTGGCTATCACCTCGTTCACCTTGAAACCAGGCAACTGCCCTCCCTCGCCGGGCTTGGCTCCCTGCGCCACCTTTATCTGTATCTCCTCTGCGTTGACAAGGTATTCCGTGGTCACGCCGAAACGCCCACTTGCCACCTGCTTCGTCTTGCTCGACAATGATATGCCGTCTTGTGTGGCATGGAAGCGCTCCGAGTCCTCGCCGCCCTCGCCGGTATTGCTGCGCGCGCCCAACTTATTCATCGCCAGACAGATTGCCTCATGAGCTTCCTTCGACAACGCACCGAAAGACATGGCTCCTGCCACGAAATGTTTCACAATCTCGCTTACTGGCTCCACCTCATCGATGCTGATGGGTTGTTTCTTCCACCCCATGAAGTCGCGGATGAAGATTGGTGACTCCTTCTCATCCACCAAACGTGTGAATTCCTTGAACTTGTTGTAATTTCCAGTCCTTGTCGCCAATTGCAACATGGCTATGGTGTCGGGGTTCCAAGCATGCTTGATGCCGTCCTTGCGCCAATGGAACTGTCCCAGGTTGGGGAGGAAGTGTGCTTCCGACGACTTGCCGCAACAGACAGAAAGTGCCGCCTTGTGCATGGCAACAGCATCCTTGGCTATCTTTTCCAGTCCTATGCCACCTATCGTGCTCACCTCGGTCCCGAAATAGGTCTTCAGCAGACTCTCGCTCAGACCGATGCTCTCGAAAATCTTCGCTCCACGATATGAGCGTATGGTGGAGATGCCCATCTTCGCCATTATCTTGAACAGACCTTTCTTCACGGCTTTCACATAGTTCTTCTCCGCTGTCGCATAGTCCTCCTGAATCTTGTGGTGTTTCACGAGGTCGTCGAGTATGGCAAACGTCATGTAAGGACATAGCGCACTGGCGCCATAGCCTAACAGCAGGGCGGCATGCATCGTCTCGCGTATCTCACCACTCTCCACTATCAACGCTGTCTGCACACGCTTGCCTATTCCGATAAGATAATGGTGCACGGCGGACACTGCCAACAACGATGGTATGGCTACGTGCGTCTCATCTACGTCACGGTCGCTCAGTATTATGTAGTTGTATCCCTCATCCACGCTCTTCTCAGCCTGGTGACACAGGGTGTCAAGTGCCTCGCGAAGCTGTTCACCATTCCGCTCAGGATAATTGGTGTCGGGAGTGAACGTCATAGGCAATTTAATGGTGTTGAAACCCTTGTATCTGATGTTGCAAAGGATGTCCAACTGCGTATTGCTCAGTATAGGATGCGGCAGTCTCACCATCTTGCAGTTCGTCTCGTCTGGATTGAGAATTCCCGACCCCACGCGCCCGATATACTCTGTCAGCGACATCACCAGTTCCTCGCGTATCGAGTCGATGGCGGGGTTGGTCACCTGCGCGAATTGCTGGCGGAAATAGTTGAAGAATGTCTGCGGCTTGTCGCTGAGCACCGCAAGTGGCGTGTCGTTGCCCATGGATGCCGTTGGCTCCTGACCGTTGATTGCCATCGGTATGATGGTCGATGAGATGTCCTCCTCACCGTAGCCGAACATGACCTCTTTAATCAACAGGTCGCTCACCGCATTCTCCACATGGCGCCCCGACTTCAACTTCTCCAATTGTATGCGGTTGGTGCTCAGCCATTGGCGATAGGGATGCTCGTCAGCCAACTGTTTCTTTATCTCTCCATCATAGTATATCTTGCCCTCTTGCGTGTCGATGAGCAGTATCTTGCCTGGCTGCAGTCTTCCCTTCTCCACAATCTCCGTGGGGTCGAAATCCATCACGCCCACCTCGGATGCCACCACCATGGTATCGTTCTTCGTGATGGTGTATCGTGCCGGACGCAGACCATTCCTGTCAAGCATGCCTCCAGCAAACCTTCCGTCGGAGAACAGCAATGCCGCCGGTCCGTCCCATGGTTCCATCAGTATGGAGTGATACTCGTAGAATGCCTTCAGGTCTTCACAGATGGGGTTCTTGTCGTTGAATGATTCTGGCACGAGCACCGCCATGGCATGAGGCAGCGACATACCCGACATGACGAAGAACTCCAGCACGTTGTCCAAGGAGGCTGAGTCGGACATGCCTTCCTGCACGATGGGCGAAATGGCTCTTGCCTCACCTAACGCCTCGCTGTTGAGCACGGCTTCACGTGCCTTCATCCATCCACGATTGCCGCGGATGGTGTTTATCTCGCCATTGTGACATAGCAAGCGGAAAGGCTGTGCCAACGACCATGTGGGGAACGTGTTGGTGCTGAAACGAGAGTGCACCAATGCCAGCCCGCTTGTAAGGTATGGGTTGGTGAGGTCGGTGAAGTACTGCCTCACTTGCACCGACGACAGCATCCCTTTGTAAATCATGTTCTTGTTGGATAACGAACAGATGTAGAAAGAAGACATTTGGGCATTTTGCCTTGAAAGCTCGCCTACCCTCCGCTCTATCTTCTTTCTTATTATATATAAAGTTCTTGGAAATGCTTCCACCTTGTCATCGCTCACGCCTGTGATGAACACTTGCTTGATGTCTGGCTCCGTGCTGCGGGCGGCATCGCCAAGACACTCAGTATTCGTCGGAACTGTCCTCAGGTGCATCAACTGCAATCCCTCGCGCTCGATTTCCTCTATCATCACGCTAAGGATTTCCTGCTGTGCCTCCTTGTCTTTTGGCAGGAACACCAGTCCCGTGCCATATTTCCCTTTTTCAGGAACAGGTATGCCCTGCAACAGGATGAACTCATGCGGTATCTGGATCATGATGCCGGCACCATCACCGTCTCGCCCAACTTCAGCTCCACGGTGTCTCATGTTCTCCAATACGTGAAGCGCATTGTCAACGAGCTCATGACTCTTGTTGCCGTGGATGTTCACAATCATTCCCACACCACAAGCATCATGCTCATAACTGCTCTGATAGAGTCCTTTCTTTTGTGTTTGAAGTTTACATTTTGTCATATTATCCCTACTTTCGCTTTCGTTTTGCTAAATTTTGGTTGCAAAGTTAATTCGTTTTGCTTAAAAACAAACAAATATTCTATCTTTTTTATTCTTAAAAAATAGTCAAATTGACATAGTGTAACAAAAACACTTATTATTTTATCAAAAAGAAAGCATTTTGACGTAAAATTAATACTATTTCTTACAAAATGACACCAACACCATTTTTTATAAATCAAAATGCAACAAATTTGTCGATTTTAATATCACAACGACTAATTTTGCACCCGATTCCAATTATTTATGGTAAACAATGTTTTTTTATTAAAAAATAGGTGTTATTATGAGGGTAAAAAGAAGATGGATAATCCTGATGGCAGCAATGTCTCTTATTGCTGTTGCAGGTTTGGTTGTAGGAGATTATCGATAATGAAAATGGGAACGACCAAGTATATATTCATAACAGGTGGCGTGGCATCATCATTGGGCAAAGGTATCATCTCTGCATCATTGGGAAAACTGTTGCAGGCGCGAGGCTATCGCGTGACGATACAGAAGTTCGACCCATATATCAACATCGACCCAGGGACTCTCAACCCCTACGAGCATGGTGAGTGCTACGTCACGGCGGATGGCATGGAAACCGACCTGGACCTTGGGCATTACGAGCGGTTCACCGGCATCGAGACGACACGCGACAACAGCGTGACCACGGGGCGCATCTACCTGAGCGTCATTGAGCGTGAGAGGCGCGGCGACTACTTAGGCAAGACCATACAGGTGGTGCCGCACATCACAGACGAGATAAAGCGGCGCATGCTGAGAGAAGGTGGGAAGGGCGAACAATTCGATTTCGTCATCACGGAGGTGGGTGGCACCATCGGCGACATAGAGAGTGCGCCATTCATGGAAGCCATACGTCAGCTGCGCTGGCAATTAGGTCGAGACGCGATATGCGTGCACCTGACATACATACCCTACCTGAAAGCGGCTGAAGAACTGAAGACCAAACCTACGCAACACTCTGTGAAGGAACTGCAGGGAATGGGCATACAGCCCGACATTCTCGTATTGCGGACAGAACGCCACCTCGACAACGCCCTGCGCATGAAGGTGGCGTCGTTCTGTAATGTGGATTTGGAGTGTGTGGTGCAAAGCGAGGACCTGCCAAGCATCTACGAAGTGCCCGTCAACATGCAGAAGCAGGGACTTGACGCCGCCATCCTGCGGAAGATTGGCATCCCCGTGGGCGAGACACCTGCCATGAAGCCATGGCATGACTTCCTTGACAAACAGCGAAGCGCCACCCGCGAGATTCACATAGCATTGGTGGGCAAGTATGACTTGCAGGATGCTTACAAGAGCATTCGCGAGAGTCTCAACCTGGCAGGCATATACAACGATGTGAAGGTGAAGTTGCATTTTGTCAACAGCGAGGGCGTCACCCACGACAATGTCGGCAAACTACTAAGCGGCATGGCTGGCATCGTCGTCTGCCCGGGATTTGGCACACGAGGAATAGAGGGCAAAATCATCGCCGCAGAATATGGACGTACCAACGACGTGCCCACCTTCGGCATTTGCCTCGGCATGCAGATGATGGTGATAGAGTTCGCAAGAAATGTATTGGGTTACAAGGATGCCAACAGCAGCGAGATGGACGCAGAGACAACCCACAACGTCATCGACAAGATGGAAGAACAGAAGACCATCACCCAAATGGGCGGCACCATGCGACTGGGTTGCTATGAGTGCCGACTTGTAGAAGGCAGCCGCACCTGCGAAGCCTACGGCAACAAAACACTTATCTGCGAACGTCACCGCCACCGCTATGAGTTCAACAACCGCTACAAGGATGAGTATGAGTCACACGGTATGAAATGCGTGGGCACCAACCCCACTGCCGACCTCGTGGAAATAGTGGAAATACCCACACTGAGATGGTACATTGGCACGCAGTTCCACCCCGAATACTCATCAACGGTGCTGCATCCCCATCCTTTGTTTATGTCGTACATTAAAGCCTGCATCGATGGAACAACTGAAGCATGAGTGTGGCGTGGCGATGATTCGCCTGCTGAAACCTCTAAATTATTATGAGAAGAAATACGGCACGTGGCGGTATGGACTCAACAAGCTCTACCTGATGATGGAGAAGCAGCACAACCGCGGACAGGAGGGAGCGGGAGCCGCCTGCGTCAACCTCGACGCCCCTGCCGGAATGGAGTACATGTTTCGAGAACGTGCCGAAGGCAAGGATGCCATAACGGAGATTTTCAAACGTATATCACAATCCTCACCCCACGACAGTTCAATAAAGGCGGAAGAGAATCATTATTTTGCAGGACAGCTATACATGGGCCACCTGCGCTACTCCACCACCGACAAGCGTGGCTTGCAATACGTACACCCTTTCCTGCGGCGCAACAACTGGAGGGCGAAGAATCTCTGTCTGTGCGGCAACTTCAACATGACCAACATCGAAGATGTCTTTGATGAACTGACACAGCAGGGACAGTCGCCGAGAATCTATGGCGACTCATACATAATGCTGGAACTGATGGGCCACCGTCTTGACCGTGAAGTGGAACGACTGTATGGGGATGCGCGGTTGAAAGGACTGAAGGACATTTACATCACCCGATATATAGACGACAACATACAGATGGCGAATGTGCTCCGCACCACCATGACGCATTTCGATGGAGGTTATGTGATGTGCGGCCTCACGGGTTCGGGAGAGATGTTTGCCATGCGCGACCCATGGGGCATACGTCCTGCCTTCTACTATCAAGACGACGAGGTGGTGGCTGTCGCCAGTGAGCGACCTGTTATCCAGACCACCTTCGACCTTGAGACCAACGACATCCATGAACTACAACCCGGACAGTCGCTCATTGTAAACAAGAGCGGAAGATGCCAGCTCGAACAGATACTCCCTGCAAGGAAATATAGCGCTTGTTCCTTTGAACGCATCTATTTCAGCCGAGGCTCCGACCGTGACATCTACCTGGAACGCAAACGACTGGGAGAGCAATTGGCACCAGCCATCATGGATGCCATTGGTGGAGACATCTCGCACACCGTATTCTCATACATACCCAACACGGCAGAGGTGGCTTTCCATGGCCTGACAGACAGTTTCAGAAAACTTGAGCACAATGTGCGCATCGAGAAGGTGGTGTGGAAGGACATAAAACTGCGCACCTTCATCACAGAGGACAAGGAGCGCAACGACCTTGCAGCCCATGTGTATGACATAACATACGGTTCGCTGCACCCTCACGAGGACAATCTTGTCATCATAGACGACTCGGTGGTTCGCGGCACCACGTTGAAGGAGAGCATTTTTAAAATTCTTGACCGGCTGCACCCAAAGAAAATAGTGATGGTGTCGAGTTCGCCGCAAATCCGCTACCCCGACTACTACGGCATCGACATGTCGAGCCTCGGCGAACTCTGCGCCTTCCGTGCAGCCATCGCCCTGATCAGGGAAAGGGGCATGAGCAGACTGATATCTGAAACTTACCATGCGTGCAAGACAATGCCACAGGCGACAAACCACGTCCGTGCCATCTACGACCCTTTCACGGCTGAGGAGATCAGCGACAAGATAGTGGAGATGCTGCGCCCCGAAGGGATGAGCACTCCTGTGGAAATGGTGTTCCAGAGCATAGAGGGCTTGCATGAGGCATGTCCGCATCATCCTGGCGACTGGTATTTCACAGGCCACTACCCCACTGCCGGCGGCATCCGCATGGTGAACCAAGCATTTGTCAACTATGTGGAAAAAGAACATGGCGAGCACGCAAAATCCAAATGAGAAGATGAGAAAAGCGAGACTGATACTCAATGACGGAACAGAGTTCTGCGGCTGGTCGTTCGGTGCGGAGCGTAACGTGTCGGGCGAGGTGGTTTTCAACACTGCGATGACAGGTTATCCAGAGAGTCTGACAGACCCGAGTTATGCGGGACAGATGCTCACGTTCACTTACCCATTGATAGGCAACTATGGGGTGCCATCTGTGGGATTGGCAGACAACGGCCTGCCCTTGCTTATGGAGAGTGAGAGGATTCATGCAGCCGCCATGATTGTGGCAGACTACAGCGAGGCGTATTCACATTGGAACGCAAAGGAGTCATTGGCTGAATGGCTTCGACGGGAAGGGGTGCCTGCACTGACCGGCATCGACACCCGACGGCTCACCAAACGACTCAGGGAACAGGGCGTGATGATGGGAAGGATTGCGATAGAAGGTGTTGACGACCTGCGAGACATGCCAACGGCAGACTACAGCAACATCAACTGGGTGGAACAGGTAAGTTGCAAGGATGTCATCACATACCAGCCTCATGCCAGCAAGCGCCACCGCGTGGTGCTTGTGGATTGCGGAGTGAAAGCCAACATCATCCGTTGTCTGCTCCGTAGAGGCATCGAGGTGGTGCGTGTGCCATGGGACTACGACTTCAACACACTTGACTTCGACGGGCTATTCTTGGCAAATGGTCCGGGCGACCCTGACCATTGCGTGAAGACGGTGGAACATGTAAAGGCATTCCTTAACAGCGGTGACGTGAGACCGTGCATGGGCATCTGTCTCGGCAACCAGCTGTTGGCAAAGGCGGCAGGGGCAAGGACCTACAAACTTAAATATGGTCACCGCAGCCACAACCAACCGGTCAGGCGGGTGGGCAGCAACCGCTGCTTCATCACTTCACAAAACCATGGCTATGCCGTGGACGACTCCACCCTGCCACCCGAGTGGGAACCACTCTTTGTGAACATGAACGACGGTTCCAACGAGGGCATCCGTCACAAGTCAAAGCCATGGATGTCGGCACAGTTCCATCCCGAGGCTTGCTCCGGACCTGTTGACACGGAGTTCCTTTTTGATGAATTCCTAAAAATGCTCGACAAGGCAAAATGCCATGAAGACAACACCAATCCTATTGCCGCCCAACAAAGCACTCCCACCACACAACGTCCTCGCCCAAAGAAAGTGCTGCTCTTAGGTAGCGGCGCACTGAAAATCGGACAGGCGGGGGAGTTCGACTACTCTGGTTCGCAGGCACTGAAAGCATTGAAGGAAGAGGGCATACACACCGTGCTCATCAACCCGAACATCGCCACGGTGCAGACATCGAAGGACGTGGCAGACACGGTGTATTTCCAACCCGTGAAAGCTGACTTCGTGGAGCGCATCATAGAAAAGGAACGACCTGATGGCATCCTGCTGTCTTTTGGCGGACAAACGGCGCTCAACTGCGGCGTGGAATTGCATCGCAGGGGTGTGCTCGACAAATATGGCGTGAAGGTCTTGGGCACTCCTGTTCAAGCCATCATCGACACCGAAGACCGTGACTTGTTTGTTCGTCGGCTCGACGAGATAAACGTGAAAACCATCAAGAGCGAGGCCTGCAGCACCATTGAAGAGGTGAAGAAGGCAGCGGCACAATTGGGATTCCCCGTCATCCTCCGTGCAGCATACGCCTTGGGTGGGCTTGGCTCAGGCTTCTGCGACAACGAAGAAGAGTTGCTGGTACAAGCGGAGGAAGCCTTCTCCTTCTCTCCACAAGTATTGGTGGAGAAATCGCTGAGGGGATGGAAAGAGATAGAATATGAAGTGGTGCGCGACCGTTACGACAACTGCATCACCGTCTGCAACATGGAAAACTTCGATCCCTTGGGCATCCACACCGGCGAGAGCATAGTCGTGGCACCGAGCCAGACACTCAGCAATGCCGAATATCACAAACTGCGTGCGTTGGCGATAAAGATAATACGCCACATAGGCATCGTGGGCGAATGCAACGTGCAGTACGCGCTCGACCCCAATTCTGAAGACTATAGAGTGATAGAAGTCAACGCCCGCCTGTCGCGCTCGTCGGCTTTGGCATCGAAGGCAACAGGCTATCCGTTAGCTTTTGTCGCCGCAAAACTCGGATTAGGCTACGGTCTCTTTGAGTTGAAGAACTCTGTAACAAAAACCACGAGTGCCTTCTTCGAACCTGCACTCGACTATGTGGTGTGCAAGATACCCCGATGGGACCTGTCCAAATTCCACGGCGTGAGCCACCAGCTGGGTTCGTCGATGAAAAGTGTGGGTGAGGTGATGGCTATCGGACGAACGTTCGAGGAGGCACTGCAGAAGGGCTTGCGAATGATTGGCCAAGGCATGCATGGGTATGTGGAAAACAAGGTCCTGCACGTTGACGACATGCGGGAAGCCTTGGTTCATGCCACCGACAACCGCATCTTTGTACTGTCGAAAGCCATGCAGATGGGCTTCTCCATCGAGCAGATTTACGCCTTGACAAAAATCGACCGCTGGTTTCTCAAGAAACTGATGCTTGTGGTCGATGTCGATGCGCGGTTGAGGGAGTTCGCATACCTCTCTGAACTTGTCGGAGTGATGGAATATACCGAACTGCTGGAATTTCTCGAAGCACCCGAGTTCATGTACCTGCTGTATGAGGCAAAGGTCAAAGGGTTCTCCGATTTCCAGATAGCCCGCGCCATCGGACTGGAAGGGATAATGAACATGGAAAGAGCCGGACTGACGGTTCGCAAATGGCGAGAGGAAATGGATGTCGTCCCACTTGTCAACCAGATAGACACCTTGGCTGCGGAATACCCCGCCCAAACCAATTACCTATATTTGTCGTACCTATAAAAGAATAACATCATGTGTGGAATCGTTGCCATATTGAACGTGAAGGAACAGACGCGCATGCTGCGTGAGAAAGCATTGCGCATGAGTCAGAAGATACGCCATCGCGGCCCCGACTGGAGTGGCATTTATTGCGGCGGCACAGCCATCCTCGCCCATGAGCGCCTGAGCATAGTAGATCCAGAGTCTGGCGGACAGCCGTTGTATTCTCCCGACCGCAAGCAGATATTGGCGGTGAATGGCGAGATATACAACCATCAGGAAATCCGACGTAGGTTTGCAGGACAATACGACTTTCAGACAGGGAGCGACTGCGAGGTCATTCTCGCTCTCTATCGTGAGAAAGGCATCGAGTTCCTCGAAGACCTGAACGGAATCTTCGCCTTCGTGCTTTACGACGAAGAGAAAGATGAGTTCCTCATCGCCCGCGACCCCATTGGCGTGATACCTCTTTACATCGGCTACGACAGCGACGGCAAGGTGTATGTGGCTTCCGAGCTGAAAGCCCTTGAAGGGCAATGTGAAAAATATGAGCCTTTCTTGCCTGGCCATTATTACTGGAGCAGGTGTCCTGGCATGAAACGTTACTATAACCGCGATTGGTTTTCCTACGAAGCAGTGAAGGACAATGCGTATAGCGTCATCGACATACACGATGCCCTGGAGGATGCCGTGCGTCGCCAACTGATGTCCGACGTGCCTTATGGCGTGCTGCTCTCAGGTGGTCTCGACTCGTCGGTGATATCTGCCATTGCCGAGAAATACTCTGAGATGCGCATAGAGGATGACTCCAAGACGAAGGCTTATTGGCCGCGCTTGCACTCCTTTGCCGTGGGCCTGAAGGGAGCGCCCGACTTGGCAAAGGCAAAACTGGTTGCCGACCACATCGGGACTGTTCACCACGAAATCAACTACACCATCCAAGAGGGTCTCGATGCCATACGCGATGTCATCTACTTCATAGAGACCTATGACGTGACAACGGTCCGCGCCTCCACCCCGATGTATCTCCTTGCCCGTGTCATCAAGTCGATGGGCATCAAGATGGTGCTCTCGGGAGAGGGTGCCGATGAGATTTTCGGTGGCTACCTCTACTTCCACAAAGCCCCGTCGGCACAAGCTTTTCACGAAGAGACGGTGCGCAAGTTGTCAAAGCTCCACCTCTATGACTGCCTCCGTGCCAACAAGAGCCTGTCGGCATGGGGTGTCGAGGGGCGCGTGCCATTCCTCGACAAGGAGTTCCTCGATGTCGCCATGCGCACCAAACCCGAGGCTAAGATGTGCCCCGGCTCCACGGTTGAAAAGAGAATCGTTCGCGAGGCGTTTGCCGACATGCTCCCTGAAGAAGTGGCATGGCGACAGAAGGAGCAGTTCAGCGATGGTGTGGGCTATTCATGGATTGACACGCTGAAACGCATCACCTCCGAGGCTGTCACCGATGAGCAGATGGCTCATGCCGCAGAACGCTTCCCCATCAATCCGCCAAAGAACAAGGAGGAGTATTACTACCGCAGCATCTTCGCCGAGCACTTCCCCAGTGACTCAGCCGCCAAGAGCGTTCCCAGCGAAGTTAGCGTGGCATGTTCCACCGCCATCGCCTTGGAATGGGACGCTTCATTCAGTGGTCTCAACGACCCCTCGGGCAGGGCTGTCAAGGGCGTGCATGAACAAGCGTACTGAAACAAGCAAATTTAAGCTTGCTTTTTCTTCGTCTAATCGGATTTTTCACTATATTTGCAGAAAGTTTTTCAAAACAAGACAACTAAAATCTGCAAACGTGAAAAAGACGGCACTATTTATCGCGATGACGCTTGTTGCACTCTGCTGTAGGGCACAGGCGGTGGCACCCGACAACGAGGGAATGACACTCAACGCACAGGAATGGACACGCAACGTGGTGATGGGATGGAACCTTGGCAACTCCTTGGAATGTCCCAAAACGGAAACGGAATGGGGAAACCCAAAGACCACCCAGGCTATGATAAAAGCCGTGGCTGACAAGGGGTTCAACTCCATCCGCATCCCCGTGAGATGGATCAACCATGTGAACAACACTACGGAGATGGCTGTCAATCCTGAATGGCTCGCACGAGTGAAAGAGGTGGTCGATTGGGCTCTCGCAGAGAACATGTATGTCATCATCAACTCACACCATGAAGACTGGTACGACCGCAACCCCTACTACAGCAAGCAGGAGGAGAACAACCGCAAGTTGGGCGCCCTGTGGACAAGTATCGCCACATACTTCCGTGACTATGGAGAGAGACTGATATTTGCTGGAACCAACGAGATTACTGTCAACTGGTCGGCACCCAGCACCGAGCAACAGAAGGTGCAGAACAGCTACAACCAGACCTTCGTGGATGCCGTGCGCAACACGGGAGGCAAGAACTACTACCGCAACCTCGTGGTGCAGACATTTGCTTGCAGTCCCTATCACGGACTCAACGGGTTCACCATCCCCAACGACAAGGTGGAGGGGCGCCTGAGCGTGGAGTTCCACTACTACGACCCTTATGACTATTGCGGCAACTGCACATACTACTACTGGGGAGAGGCTTATAAAGACAAGGGGAGCATCATCACCAACAGCACCGAGAGCACCATCACCAACCTTTTCGACCGCATCTTCAACACTTGGATGAAACAGGGCTTGGGCGTGGTCATGGGAGAGTATGGCGTGAGCAACCACTTCACCAATGACGATAAGCAGACTCAGATGGAGAACATGCAGTACTACCTGAAGTGCGTGGTGGGCGAGGCACGCAAGCATGGGTTCGCCGCCTTCGCATGGGACAACAACCAGTTCAACAATGGGTCGGAGAACTTCGGCATCTTCAAGAGGTGGCAGAACATGGAGGTGGGCAACATCTATTTCCTCAACGGCATCACCGAAGGCTCTGCAACCGAATATGAAGAACCCCAAGGTCATGAAGGCGAAGAAGAAGTGGAAGGTGCGACATTCTGGGAGGGCAACTCCATCCTCGACTGGGGCAATGGCCTGCAACTCACGATACCAGGAAGCCAGTTCGAAGGGAAGGGCAACAATGTGCCTCTGTCTCTTTCATACACCCAAGAATACAACGACTACGACGACATACAGCTGTTCTTTGGCGACTGGAGCGCCCAAGTGAAATTCACCGTGGGCAACCAGAGTTTTACTGGCGATTTCATCCCCAGCAACTACTACTTCACGGGCAGCGGCACGAGTCACGTCACGACAATGGCTTTCACTGAGGCGACACTAAACACCATCCTGCAGAGAGGAGTCGTCATCCAAGGACATGGCATTCGTCTCAAAAAAGTGACAATAGGCACGCCGACAGGCATCACTGCTGTCACCATCGACGACACCATGGCTAACACACCCATCTACACCATTGAAGGAAAGAGAGTGGAACGCACACTGCCAGGCCATCTATATGTCAAAAAAGGAAAGAAATTCATCGCAAAATGATGATTTGACAGAAAGAGATAACTTAATATTTGAAGAAGATATGTTATCTACATTAATACTCTAAAGGTGGGCCTGTGCCCACCTTTAGAATTATGTACGAAAAAAGGATGCTTGCCATGGGAGACCTGCGCCCACCACCTACCCTTGCGCATAAAAGGGTCAGGTTTTTCGTTTTCAAATTGCGTCTTCCGCATTGGTGAAGGATGCAAGGTTCTAACGCACAGGACGCACCGAATTCTCGAACATGCTTACGCCGCTCCAGCCGCTGTCCCACCACACGCTGTCCGAATCGAATATCAGGTTGTAGGAGAAGTCATCGTCTTCCTCCGGCGTGGAAGACCAGTAGCAGCCGCGGGAGCCGACGTAGTCGAGATTGAAAAACACGACGCCACCAGCAGCGGGAAGGAAAATGGTGCCACCGTTTGGCCCTGTGAACCGTCCGCCTCTGACACCATTGAGTGTCGTCCATGAGTAAGAGCATTTGTTGACCAATTCTTTGATCTGATCCAACGAGGGTGCCGAGGACACTTCACCAAATTGATAATATCCGCCGAAATCCTCCGGTTTGGACGCCCCTTCGTTGCAGCACGCCCACTTCGTGCCTGAGGGCAGACCGAGGTCGATTAGGTGCGGGTGGTGATCATCGGGACAGGTAAGGTATGATGGTGGGATATCTCCATATAATATGATTTTAACCAATTCCATTACGTCAGAGACGGATACAGCACCATCTCCATCCAGATCACCTTTTGGCGAAGTTTGTGCATTGCTCGTGATTGCAACGAGTGTCAACGCAAAAATTAAAAGAAACCTCTTCATAGTTATTCGTATTAGAGTAACAAATTGTGGAACAAGATAAGATTTATCGCAAAAATAGACAACTTAAATGAGATACACAACAAAAAAGTAACAAAATAAAACTATTGGCAGGAAATGATGTTATCTCTCCAACTATGCACAAGTGGAGAACGTTGCAATTCATCACATAAACATACAGATTATCCCAAAAACTATTGGGATTGGGATTTTTTTCGTAATTTTGTAACGTCATTGGGAAAAGGGTTACAATTCGGCTGACAGGTTTTGTTGTTCTCTCCTTTTGGTGAGAAGATTGGGCGAAGACACCTTTTTGCGATGACAAGACGGAATCATGCAACAAGACAAGGATGAAAAAAAATAAGAAATACAAACACTCATTTGCCCGAAAGCTGACACTATGGGTCATGCTGGTGCTGCTAATCATGATGGGCACATTGGCATTTTTTATCTATTATTTAGTAAAAGAGATTGTGGTAGATTACACTGCCACCACCGTACATATCAGCATGCAGTTGTATGGCAAAAGCATCACCGATGTCATGTCGAATGTTAGTGTGGCTGTCAAAAACAACGTCTTTGATGTGGAGAGAGATATCAATCAGCCCGGTCAGTTGCAGAACATCGTGGAGCGCATGGTCAAGCAAAATCCCAACATACGCAGCTGCAGCATTAGATTCACCAACCCACAAAAAGGGAAGCCCTTCGCCTGGCGAAAAGACAGCACACACGTGGAGAATACTCCATTGAAAGACAATGGAAACGCCTATTTAGAGTCAGAGTGGTTTCGCGATGCCATCGCTGCAGACTCTGCCTATTGGTCAGAGCCTTTCTTCGACAGCCACGACGGCAAGACGCCATTAGTGTCATACATGCAGCCCATTCACGACCAACAAGGAAAGGCAATTGGCATCTTCAGTGCAGACCTGTCGCTTGATTTCATGACCGAGTTCCTTAAAGAGCAGTACGGCATGATGCTTGCCGAAGACATGGGGCACGTCCGTTTTACAAATGAGGAAGTAATCAATTGCTATGTGCTGGCAAAAGACGGTACATATATCACCCATTCCGACCAGAGACGCATTCTGAAAGGCAACCTCTTCAACCATATCAAGGATGCAGACGAGCCTGGCGCAGCACAGGAAATCATAGAAAAGATGAAAAATGGGGAAAAGAGCAACTTTGAAAACGATGAACTGATACGCCTAAACCGAGTAAAGACTTATATGTTTTATGCGCCCTTAGAGGGTACCGACTGGATATTGGCGATTGCTGTGCCTGAGTTCGCACTAACATTCCTTGGCTTTCTCTTCGGCCTTATCATGACTCTGATAATTGCCTTTGTCTTGCTGGTCACCTTCTTTGTCTGCCGAATAGCCATCCAACGTGCTTCAAGTCCCCTGAAACAGTTGGCTGCCACTGCCGACGAGGTGGCAGGTGGCCAATTCGACACCGCCTTGCCAGAAATAAAAAGCCGTGACGAGATACATATGCTACGCGACTCCTTTGAGAACATGCAGCACTCGCTGACAGACTACATCAACGAGCTAAAAAGCACCACAGCCGCAAAAGCCTCAATAGAGAGCGAGCTGAAGATAGCACACGACATCCAAATGTCGATGGTGCCCAAGACATACCCTGCCTTCCCCGACCGAGACGACATTGACATCTATGGATTTGTGAGGCCTGCCAAGGCTGTCGGCGGCGACCTCTACGACTTTTACATAAACGACGAGAAACTATTCTTCTGCATCGGCGACGTGTCGGGCAAAGGAGTGCCGGCATCGCTGGTCATGGCGGTCGCCCGCTCCCTGTTCCGCAACATCTCGGCCTACACCCAAAACCCAAGCCATATAGTGATGTCGCTCAACGAGGCGCTGAGCTCCAACAATGACACGGGGATGTTCGTAACCATCTTCCTTGGCGTGCTCGACCTTGCCACAGGCCATCTTAGCTATACCAATGCCGGCCACAACAATCCTTTGATAATGATAAACAATGAGGTTAGCGAACTGGCTTGCGATTCCAACATCCCCATCGGCGTGATGTCTGGCTGGCAATTCTCATCACAGGACTTGCAGTTCAACACTGGCGACTCGATATTCCTCTTTACAGACGGACTCAATGAGGCAGAGAACATCAATCTTAGTCAGTTTGGCATGGACCGTGTGCAGCAAATAATGAAATCCACTATCAACCAGCCCCAAACCCTCATTGAAACAATGAACTCCTCGGTGAAAATGTTTGTTGGTGACGCAGAACAGAGCGACGACCTCACGATGCTTGCCATCAAGTTTACAAAGCCATGATTCCACAACAACATAAAAATATTTCGCACAATGATAAATCAAGACGTTAGCATTATCCTAATAATAGCATTGGTTTTGCTGGCATTGTTTGTTGCATCCATGTTCATTCCATTCTACGGTTTCATGCGAAAGCGCTGGAAAGGTCTTGCCATAGGTTGTTTGATTCAGCCCATCACCTTTATTGCATGCACAGTCATTATTTCTTTAGGCTTTACCCTGCATGAGAAAATGGCCATGCGGAAGCAATATAAAGCAGCAATGGTGACATTAAAGAAAACCGACAAGGAAGGCAATGCCCATTATTGGTATCTGAAAACAAACGATGAATGTCTTTACGAATATATTGATAAAGATGAAAACGAGGAAGATGATGAAGACAATGATTCAAGACATCGAAAGCCAAGAATCACGAAGCTCTTCGATGTCTTGCCACAAGACTCTTTCAGCGTGTGTGTGGATGACGTCATTGTCGTCAAATTCGACCTGAAGAAACAAACCGTCAAAGCTACGGAATACGACGAACCAATGGAAGTGGCAAAAGTAGATTGGGAAAAAGTAAATGAATACTTTAAAACGACACGCTGAAAAGTCTTGTATATTTCGATGGCAATCCCGGCAAGGACTTGGGAAAAGGGCTGCTTACAGTATTGGGAGCAGGTATTCCCAGATGAGGTCCATATAGGGCTGATAGAGCGATGATGAGGTGGTGAGCACCAACACTGCGTCACGTTCCGGGAAAACCATGATGTATTGTCCGGCAAATCCATCGGCACGGAAAGCATTGTGTCGGCATATCCACATCTGATAGCCATAGCCCTGCACCCATTCGTTGTTGTCTTTGGTTAGGCCGGCTTTCTCAAGGTCTTCGAAACGGGTTCCCGATGGAGCGGAAGGCACCTGATAGCTCGACATTTCCTTCAGCCACTCGGCAGGAACAATCTGCTTTCCATTCCATTCGCCTTTTTGCAGGAAGAGCTGTCCCATCTTTGCCATGTCCTCGGTCTTCAACGACAATCCCCATCCACCACAGTTTATGCCTTGTGGACTCTCCTCCCATTCCGGGCGGTTGATATGCAGAGGTTGGAAGAGTCTGGTGTCGAGATAGTCGAGGATTTTCTCGCCGGTCACTTTCTGCACGATGGCAGAGAGCATGTAGGTTCCTACGGAGTTATAGAGATAATACTCTCCCGGCTTGTGGACTACGGGCCATGCCAGAAATGCCTGCACCCAGTCGATGGAGTCTTTACTCAAAGAATTCGGTTCCACATCATGTCCACATGTCATGGTGAGCAGGTCTCTCACTGTCATCGCCTTGAGGTTGTCACTCTGCTTTGCTGGCAGTTTGTCGGGGAAGAACTTCACCACGGAATCATTGAGGTTGAGTTTCCCTTCATCGATGGCAAGTCCCACGGCGGTGGCTGTAAAAGTCTTGCTTACCGAGAACATGGGATGTGGCATTTCAGCCGACTGTCCATTGAACCATTTCTCGAACACCACCTTTCCGTTTTTCAGTATCATGATGCTGTGCAGGGTGATGGAGTCTGGCGCCACCGGCCGTGTCTGTGTCGCGTTTACGAAAGAGTCCACAGCAGCCACCACTTCTGTCGGTGCTTCCGTTCTTGGCAGGTCTATCACTTCTGTCACTTCCTGTCGTTGCTTGCAGCCAGTAAGCAGCAGCATTGCCAACACTACAAGCAACAAGTTCTTCTTCATAATAATATTGAATGCAATACTTTCTGAAGTTCCTTTCCCAATAGATTTTGAAAGTTGTCTCATTTTTAACATAGGAGTAGGCTTTATTGTTAAGTAGGTAATTAAAAACTGTATGTAACCATCATTCTTGTAGGTGTTTCATAGTATTTTGACCACCTACTTGCACAGATGCTGCAAATATAAGTAAATGTTTTCGATTTTAAGCCATCAAGCCATTTTTTTGCATGCAAAAAATCAATGAACAGCAACCAAATTCAGACAAAAAAGATTATTTTTGCACTATGAACCTCAACTTGGCACCATGAACCTTAATCTAACATCAACCATAACGATGCCGGAGCACAAACTGCGCCGAGAAGTCATCGAACTTTGCCGACAGACAGGCAAGCCCTTGCTGAAGCTATCCACCAAAGACTATGTGGAACATGGCATGAGACACTGGGTGGAGCAATTCGGCTCTGCCGGCCTCGTGAATATAGAGGTGT
This sequence comes from uncultured Prevotellaceae bacterium, assembly GCA_900315745.1. Lineage (GTDB taxonomy): Bacteria > Bacteroidota > Bacteroidia > Bacteroidales > Bacteroidaceae > Prevotella. Next base: position 3,790 of record ONAG01000051.1, on the reverse strand, counting down.
TCAACGAGTTGCAGCATACCATCACGGGGTGGCCAGGTGGAAAGCCCAACTCCGATGACACCTTCAGGCCAGAGCGCGCGAAACCCTTCCCCAAGAGAGTGATAGTGTTCTCACCTCACCCCGATGACGACGTTATCTCCATGGGAGGCACAATACGACGGCTCATCCAACAAGGCAACGACGTACACATAGCCTATGAAACAAGCGGCGACATAGCGGTAAATGATGACGAGGTCACTCGCTTCATGCATTTCATCAATGGCTTCAACCGACTCTTTGCCGGCGACAACGACGATGCCATAGACCATATCTACAAATTGGTGAAGCAGTTCATGCAAAAGAAACGAAAGGCTGAGTTGGAGACCTACGGAGACAACAAATACCTGCACCCCACACCGATGCCGCCAGTGATGACCGACATTCCGGAAGTGCTCACGCTAAAAGGGCTGATACGTCGTGGAGAGGCTCGTTTGGCGTGTGCCTACAACAACATCCCTAACGACCACATCCATTTTCTCGACCTGCCATTCTATGAGACGGGAACCATCGAGAAACATCCAATGTCGGAGAATGATGTCCTGCCTATACAGAACTTGCTTTCTAATGTCCAGCCACATCAGGTGTATGTGGCAGCCGACTTGGCAGACCCACATGGCACGCACCGCAAATGTACCGATGCCGTGCTTGCCGCCATCGACGAGGAAAGACTCTCGGGTGCCGAATGGCTTGCGGAATGCCGTGTGTGGATGTACCGTGGAGCATGGGCAGAGTGGGACATTGCCGACATAGAGATGTGCGTGCCCATGAGTCCCGAGGAACTGCGTGAAAAACGCAACGCCATCCTCAGGCATCAGAGTCAGATGGAGAGTGCGCCATTCCTTGGCAACGACGAGCGCTTGTTCTGGCAACGAGCCGAGGACCGCAACAGAGAGACTGCCAGGAGGTACGACGAATTAGGACTGGCTTGCTACGAGGCTATGGAGGCATTTGTGGAATATCGTTTCCAGTCGGTCATTGAAAGCAAACCATAATATAAGGTCACCCATCACCATTAAACTGTTTGCCAAAATAATTTGGAAGTTACGCAAGAATGTATTATCTTTGCAGCGTAAAGGAGAAGACTTAGGTCGTATCGGGTTAGATCGGGATACTCATCAAATTATTTCGAACAAAGGGAATACTTCTCTTGCCAATGGCGGGCCACATCCGTGAGGAAAGCTATCATAGCCGGTGGATTACAAAGGCGGAAAGCTCTCGAATCATTAGAAACGGAGTTTTCATCACATCACCGATACGACCTTTTTTCATTTTAAATCGCCCCTATTTCACAACCTTAAAGACTCATCAAAATGTTTTCCGGAATAGTAGAAGAAATGGCCACCGTGGTGGCGCTGAAGCACGATGGAGGCAACATCGACTTCACCCTGACGTGCTCGTTCACCAACGAACTGAAGATAGACCAGAGTGTGAGCCACAATGGCGTTTGCCTCACCGTGGTTTCCATCGACGGCGACAGATATGTCGTCACCGCGATGCGTGAGACGCTCGAACGATCAAACCTCGGACTTCTGAAAGAGGGCGACAAGGTGAATGTGGAGCGGTCGATGCTGATGAACGGCAGACTCGACGGACACATCGTGCAAGGGCATGTCGATGGCACTGCAAAATGCATCGCCAAGGAGGATGCCGACGGCAGCACCTACTTCACCTTTGAATATGCCTTCGACAAGGAGATGGCTCGCAGGGGCTACTTCACTGTCGATAAGGGCAGCGTCACCGTGAATGGCGTGTCGCTCACCGTGTGCAACCCAACGGAAAACACGTTCCAAGTGGCTATCATTCCTTATACGATGCAGAACACCAATTTCTGCAACATAGAAGTGGGTACCAAGGTGAATCTGGAGTTCGACATCCTCGGGAAATACATTGCCCGACTCCAGAGCTTGCTTTAGTCAAAGCTGCACAAGCTCTTTTCCCTCGCGTTGATAGTTACAACTCCGCGTATTTTTTCAGCTCCGTGATGGCTTCAGATATTGAGAAAGCCATAGGCCGATGAAGGTGAGGGCGCCATTGAGCATGAGCAATTCATAACCGAAGCGGTAAGAGGTGAACGTCTTTGTAGCCATGTCGGCAGCATAGCACAGCAAGGGCGAGGCTATGGCGATGTAGGGCACAACGCTGTCTGCCACTTTTCTGCGAGTGAACAGGCTGTAGGCAAACAGTCCAAGCAGCGGACCGTAGGTGTATGAGCACATCACATAGATGGCATCTATCACGCTGGGGGAGTCCACCACCCTGAAAATCAAGACAAAAGCCACAAACACCCCTGCCATGGAGAGATGCACGCGGCGGCGCAACTTCACATCCGAAGGTCGCTGAAGCAAATCGACACAACAACTGGTGGTGAGCGCCGTCAGTGCGGAGTCGGCACTGGAGAACGCTGCCGCCACCACGCCGAGGGTGAAAAGCACCACAACGGTCTGTCCCAATCCCCCTGTGGCGGCAAACATGGGCAGCAACTGGTCGCCTGCCTCGGGCAAAGCCACCCCTTGACGTGACGCAAGCATCATCAAAAGCACGCCAAGGGCAAGGAACAACAAGTTGGCTGGAACAAAGGCAAAGCCATAAGAACACACATCCTTCTGAGCCTCACGCAGCGACTTGCACGTGAGGTTTTTCTGCATCATGTCCTGGTCGAGACCTGTCATGACGATGGTGATGAAAATGCCGCTGAGAAACTGCTTCCAGAAATATTGCTTCGACATGGGGTCGTCGAAAACAAAGATGCGGCTATGGCTGTCGGCTGCCACAGCCCTTACGGCATCGCCCAAGGTCATGTCCATGGCACGCGTCACACACACGATAATCATCACGAGGGCAGCAAACATGCACAAGGTCTGCAGGGTGTCGGTCCACACGAGCGTCTTTATTCCGCTATGCCGCGTATATAGCCAGATGAGGGCTATCATCAACAGCACCGTGCAGGGGAAAGGCACGCCAAAAGCATCGAGCACAAAGCGTTGCAGCACGATGCACACGACATAGAATCGCGCCGCCGCTCCTGTCATCTTCGAGAGGATGAAGAAAGAGGCTCCTGTCTTGTACGACCTCCTTCCCAAGCGTTGCGATAGATAAGAGTAGATGGTGGTGAGGTTGTACTTGTAATAGACTGGCAGCAGCACGAAGCCCACGACGAAATATCCCAATACGAATCCGAGGCAGGTTTGCAGGTAGTTCATGTCGCTCACCATCACCATGCCCGGCACGCTGACGAACGTCACTCCGGAGATGGAGGCTCCCACCATGCCGAAAGCCACCATGTACCACGGCGACTGTCTGTTGCCACGGAAGAAGGTGTCGTTGTCGCCACGCCCCGAAGTGAGGCGGCTAACTATCAGCAGCACAGCGAAATATGCCGCAACAGTGAGCATTATGCTCCATGCTGAAATGTCATGCATCGGTCAGAACCTCCTCGTTTAACATGTCACGCAGAATGCCGACGGCTTCTCCCACCGTGGGCACCCCTGACACAATCATCATGTTGCGCCCCTTCGACTCCTTCAGGTTGCACCGGCGCAAGTGCTTGTTGATGTATCGGAGGACCTTTGAGAATGCCGTGCTCCGGTAGAACGGACTGTTGGCGTTGCTCACAAACTGCATCTGCATGAATCCCTGTTTCAAGAAAATCCTCTCGCATCCGAGCATCCTCCCGTAGCGCCTCAACGGCACCACCTGCATCAGTTCCTCGCCCACACGCGGCACGGGGCCGAACCTGTCTTCGAGTCTCTTG
>ONAG01000053.1 GCA_900315745.1 uncultured Prevotellaceae bacterium | reverse complement strand
CTCTATTCCGCCGCATACTACGACGGCTACTCTTTCATCGGGCGACACGGGGTGCCATCCTCGCTGGCGGCTTCCGCCGTACCCGGCTTCCCCATCGACGCGACCCTCGGGAAGGGGCTGCAGACGGGTTCCGCCACGGCAGTCATCTCCAACGGCGGCGTGACTGGCTACACCTACTCCGCCATGTACTACGCTCCCGGTACAACGTCGCCCAGGTCAGGTCTTCGGGCAGCCTCACCGGCGACGACATCACCTGCACCGCATACTCCTACACGGGCAAGCCACTGGGCGTGAAGACGTGTATCGGGGGGACGGGGAATTTGATACATTCCCCTGATACATAGCTATGCAAATATAGAATGTATCAGGGGAATCTACTTATTAGTTTTGCCATAAAAAAGAAAAAAAGAAGAAAAAGCATTGCCATCACATAAATAATTAGTATTTTTGCAAAAAATGCAGGATGCACCCTGCTGATACTATGACCTACATATCGCTTTCCGACAGCATAAATAGGGAATTGCCATTCTACCTTGCCATGGAAGAATACGTGGCGAGGCATGTTGATGTGGCAGATGCATTCTTCATCTGGCAGGTAAGCCCCACAGTCATATTCGGGCGCAACCAACTAATAGAGAATGAAGTAAACTTGGACTATTGCCGCAGCCACAACATAGCCACCTATCGACGGAAAAGCGGAGGCGGGTGCGTATATGCAGACATGGGCAATCTCATGCTCTCGTACATCACCAAAGAAGAGAATGTGAACTTCACCTTCAACCGATACATCAACATGGTGGCACTGGTGCTCTGCCGACTTGGGGTGGAAGCTAAGGCTACCGGACGAAACGACATCCTCATCGAAGGGAAGAAAGTGTCGGGCAATGCCTTCTATCATATTCCCGGCCACAGCATCGTACACGGCACCCTGCTTTATGACACCCAAGCAGAAAACATGGCAGGCAGCATTACACCCAGCAGCGAAAAACTAATGAGCAAGGGGGTGGAAAGCATACGCCAGCACATCACCCTGCTCAAAGACCACATAAGCCTCTCTATCGAGGAACTGAAGCATGAGCTGAAGAAACAACTCTGCAGCAGCGAAACAACTCTCGACAATGATGCTGTGAGAGAGATAGAGAAAATAGAACAAGGTTATTTGAGCGATGACTTCATCTACGGACACAACCCACGCTACACCCTGATGCGCAAGGGATGCATCGATGGCTTAGGACACATGGAGGTAAGGCTGGAGATGAAAAACGACATCATCAAGGACATCAACATCTTAGGCGACTATTTCCTTGTGGGTGATTTGGAAGAAGGGCTCCTGCACCACCTGCGCAACCAACCACTACAGCGTGAAAACTTGGAGTCGGTTCTACCCGAAGATCTTGGCAACATCATCCTCAACCTTCACCGCTCTGACTTGGTAAACATCTTGCTAAACAACGTTCAACCGCAACAACAAGCATGAGTATATAAAAACAACAAACCAAACGATAAAAAATGGAAAACAAAAGGACTTGCCTTTATGAGAAACACGTGGCACTCGGAGCACTCATATCACCATTCGGCGGCTTCGACATGCCCATCCAGTACAGTTCAATCATCGACGAGCACAATTCCGTTCGCCAGCATTGCGGAGTGTTCGACGTATCACACATGGGAGAGGTGCGCATCACCGGTCCCGATGCAGAGAAGTATGTAAACCACATCTTCACTAACGACATCACCGCAGCACCCGTCGGCAAGATTTTCTATGGCATGATGTGCTATCCCAATGGCGGTACGGTGGATGACCTTTTGGTATATTGCATGGGAGCCAACGACTACTTCCTGGTCATCAATGCAGCCAACATCGACAAAGATGTGGCATGGATGCAAGAACATGTCGAAGGCTTTGACATCAAGCTCGACCATTGCTCCGAATACTACGGCCAGATAGCTGTCCAAGGCCCTGAAGCTGAGACCGTGGTGGAAGAAGTGCTCCGCCTGCAATGCAAGGAACTGACATTCTACACCGCCAAGACCATCGATACGGACGGAGAGCAAGTGATAGTTAGCCGCACAGGATACACTGGCGAGGACGGCTTCGAGATTTATGGTTCACACACATTCATACAACAGCAATGGGACAAGCTCATGGAGAGTGGCAGATGCAAGCCCTGCGGCCTTGGCTGTCGCGACACGCTGCGCTTTGAAGTAGGACTCCCACTCTACGGCGACGAGTTGTCGGCAGACATCAGTCCCATAATGGCAGGCCTTGGCATGTTCTGCAAGTTGGACAAGCCTGAATTTATCGGAAAGGAAGCCCTTGTTCGTCAAAAGAGCGAAGGAGTAGCCCAACGTATTGTAGGCATAGAACTGGAAGGCAAGGCAATACCACGCCACGGCTACGCTGTTCTCAAAGACGGTGTGAAAGTGGGCGAGGTGACCACAGGCTACAACTCCATTTCTACAGGAAAGAGTGTCTGCATGGCATTGGTAGATACAGCCGTTGCCTCCTTAGGCACGCCACTTGAGGTTCAGATACGCAAGAAGACGTTCCCTGGTCATGTGGTGAAAAAGAGATTCTACGACAAGCATTACAAAAAGTAGCAACAAGAGATGGCATACCAATTCAACAACAATCAAACAAAAACAATATAAACAATAAAAAAAACAACATTATGGCAAAAGTGATTGAAGGACTCTACTACTCTGAGTCACATGAATACATCCGTGTAGAGGATGAGTTTGGATATATCGGCATTACAGACTACGCCCAACATGCCCTTGGCAATGTGGTTTACGTAGATATGCCCGAGGTGGATGACGAGGTAGAAGCAGGAGAAGACTTCGGAGCCGTGGAAAGCGTGAAGGCTGCCAGCGACCTCATCTCACCAGTTAGCGGCGTGGTGGTGGAAGCCAACGATGCCCTGAGCGACAGTCCGGAACTCATCAATGAAGACCCGTATGCAAACTGGATTATCAAGGTGGAGCTTACAGACAAGACTGAGCTTGACAACCTGATGGATGCTGAGGCATACGCCGCATTCTGCGAGGAACAATAAACACAAGTAGGCATGCACAATTATTTTCCACACACACAGGAAGACATCGACTTGATGCTGGAAAAGGTGGGTGTCGCGTCGATGGACGACCTCTATGCCGACGTGCCCGAGAGCATCCGCTTCAAGGGAGATTATGACCTGCCCTCCGCCCAAAGCGAGATGGAGCTGCGCAAGACCTTTGAACGTCTTTGCGAGAAGAACCAATTGCTCAGCGTGTTTGCAGGAGCTGGTGTCTATGACCATTACACCCCATCAGTGGTGAGCAACATAGTGGAACGCTCAGAATTCCTCACCAGCTACACACCCTATCAGGCAGAGATATCACAAGGCACCCTGCACTACATCTTCGAATACCAGAGCATGATGTCGGAACTGACAGGAATGGACATCTCCAATGCCTCGATGTATGATGGGAGCACCGCCACCGCAGAAGCCATGCTGATGGCGTTTGCCAGTTCGAAGAAAGCCCAGCGCGTGCTCGTTTCGGAAACCATAGACCCAAAGGTGCTTCAAGTGGTCAAGACCTATGCTCGATTCCATGGTGTCGAGATAGACATGATAGCCTCTGAAAACGGAACTACCAACAAGGCTGACATGCAGCGCCTACTCGACCAAGGTGGCGTGGCTGGCGTAGTGGTGCAGCAACCCAACTATTATGGAATAATCGAAGACTTTGGCGGTTATGCGGAAGCCATCCACGACAAGAAGGCACTGTTCATCATCAACAGTGTGGCTCTCGACCTTGCCATACTCAAGACACCAGGGGAATGGGGAGCTGACATCGCTGTTGGCGACGCCCAGTCCTTGGGCATACCAATGTCGTTTGGCGGTCCTTACGTGGGCTATCTCTGCTGCACAGAGAAACTAATGCGCAAAATGCCAGGACGTATCGTGGGAATGACCACCGACAGTCGAGGACAAAGGGTTTTCGTCCTCACCTTGCAGGCACGCGAACAACACATCCGCAGGCAGAAAGCCACATCCAATATCTGTTCCAACCAAAGTCTGATGGCATTGTGGTCCACCATATACTGCTCGGTGATGGGAAAAGAAGGGTTGAAGGAAGTGGCGCAACGGTCATGCGATGCCGCACACTACATGGCATCACGACTTGTGTCCTCTGGCAAGTTCCACATGACATACTTAGGGGAATTCTTCAATGAATTCTGCGTGGAATACGATGGCGACGTGGACCAACTGCTGGCACGACTTGCCGAAAACGGAATCCTTGGCGGCGTGAAGTTGAGCGACCACACCATAATGATAGCCGTTACCGAGAAGCGTACAAAAGAAGAGATAGACAGATGGGTGGAACTGGCGCTATGACAAACCATGCAGAAACCATCAAGGAACTATCACAAAACAAAAAAACGACAACCATCATACGACAATGAACAACAAACTATACGGCAACCTGATCTTTGAGCTTTCACATCCAGGTCGCAAGGGTTATTCACTCCCCTCAAACGATTTTGAGAGCCATCCCCTACCCTCACACCTGCGACGCCAAGCTGATGCCTCCTTGCCCGAATGCGACGAACTTACAGTGGTGCGCCACTACACCAACCACAGCGCCAACAATTTCGGAGTGAACAACGGCTTCTATCCCTTGGGCAGTTGCACAATGAAGTACAACCCCGTCGTGAACGAAGAAATTGCTGCCTTGCCTGGCTTCACATGCCTGCACCCAGAACAGCCTGCAAGCACATGCCAGGGTGCTCTTGAAGTGTACTACAACTTGCAAAAAGCCTTATCAGCCCTTACTGGATTGAGCGAATTCACCCTCAATCCTTTTGCTGGCGCTCATGGCGAACTGACAGGTCTAATGGTAATCCGTGCCTATCATCAGAACCATGGAGACTACAAGCGCACAAAAGTCATAGTGCCCGACTCCGCCCACGGCACCAACCCCGCATCTGCCGCTGTCTGTGGCCTTGAGGTGGTGGAAGTAAAGAGCAAATCCGACGGCAGCGTGGATGTGGAAGACCTCCGTCACCTTCTCGACGATGGCGTGGCAGCCATGATGATGACCAACCCCAACACATTGGGACTATTCGAGCGTGAGATACCAGAAATAGCACAGCTTGTGCACGAATGTGGCGGACTGATGTATTACGATGGTGCCAACCTCAATCCCATGCTTGGGAAATGCCGCCCTGGCGACATGGGCTTCGACGTGATGCACATAAACCTTCACAAGACCTTCTCCACCCCACACGGTGGTGGCGGTCCCGGCAGTGGTCCGGTGGGCGTGCGCAAGGGGTTAGAAAACCTGCTCCCCTCTCCTCGCGTTGTTTTCGAAGATGGCACATTCACCTTGCGGCATGATGGCGATGCCATCAGCGTAGGCAAATACTTGGGCAATTTCTCCGTCATCGTGAGAGCTTACGCCTACATCCTCTCATTGGGCAAGGAAAACATCAAGATGGTAGGTCCTCTTGCAACCCTAAATGCCAACTACATCAAGGAGTCGCTGAAAGATGTCTATGAACTGCCAATAGAAGGACTGTGCAAGCATGAGTTCGTGTTTGACGGCCTGAAAGACAAATCCACTGGCGTAACAACCATGGACGTGGCAAAACGTCTGCTCGACTATGGTTTCCATGCTCCCACCATCTACTTCCCATTGCTGTTCCATGAGTCGCTGATGATAGAACCGACAGAAAGCGAGAGTCTTGATACCATCAATGGATTCATCGAGGTGATGCGCAAGATAGCTGAAGAGGCAACAACCAATCCCGACATGGTGAAAGGCGCTCCGCACAACACCCCCATTGGGAGAGTTGACGACGTGCAAGCTGCCAAGCATCCCGTTCTCACCTACAAGCAAGTCAAGGCACTATCATGACAACATCTGATTTGATAATCATAGGCAGCGGTCCCGGTGGCTACCGTGCCGCTGAACATGCCGCTTCATTAGGCCTCACCGTCACCATCATCGAAGAGAGCCAATTAGGTGGCACCTGCCTCAACTGCGGCTGCATACCCACAAAGACACTGGCACGCAATGCCGAAATTCTCGACACATTGGCAAAGGCAGACACCTTCGGACTGAGCCAGCTGTCGTTCACATTGGACTTCAATCGGGTGATGGAGCGCAAGAACCAAGTGGTGGAAACACTTAGAAATGGTGTTGCCACACTGCTTTCCGCTCCTGGAATTACAGTGGTGCAAGGCACAGGTCGTTTCACCTCGAACCGCACCGTCATGGTGGGCGACGAGGAATACAGCGCCACCAACATCATCATTGCCACTGGTTCCAAGCCAAAAATGCTGCCCATCCCCGGCATCGACAGCAAGAAAGTGGTGACGTCCACCGAATTGCTCAACATCAATGAAGTGCCACGCCGACTTTGCATCGTGGGGGCAGGAGTCATTGGAATGGAATTCGCCTCCATTTTCAACAGCCTTGGCAGTGAGGTGACTGTTGTGGAATACCTAAAAGAATGTCTGCCAGCACTCGACAGCGATATAGCCAAACGCCTGCGCCAGTCCATCGCCAAGAAAGGAGTCAACTTCATCATGCAGGCAGGTGTTCAAGCCATAACAGACGAAGGAGTGGCATACGAACGCAAGGGCAAGCCTGGATTGGTGGAGGCAGATGTCATACTCATGGCAACAGGTAGGGCTCCTCGCACCGAAGGACTGTGTCTCGATGCCATCAATGTCGCCACAAACAAGAGTGGCATCATCACTGATGACGACATGCAGACCAATGTGAAGGGCATTTATGCCATTGGCGATGTCAATGGCCGCACAATGCTTGCCCATGCCGCAACTTACCAAGGGTTGCATGTAGTAAACAAGATTGTGGGGCGTGAAGACAACATACGTCTCGACATCATTCCTGCGGCAGTGTTCACCCATCCTGAAGCCGCCAGCGTAGGTCTCACAGAAGACAGCTGCAAGGCTCAGGGCATTGACTACAAAATAAAGAAAGGCTACTATAGAGCCAATGGCAAGGCATTAGCAATGGACGAACCCGACGGAATGGTGAAACTCATAATAGGCAGCGATGACAAAATCATTGGTTGTCATCTCTATGGAGCCCATTCCGCCGACCTCGTGCAAGAAGTGTCGGCTCTGATGGCAATGGATGCCACTGCCTCACGGCTTGCCGACCTGGTGCATGTGCACCCTACCCTCAATGAGATTCTATGACTATTAAGGGAGGATGTGTCAAAATGAAGATTTGCACTATCGCTATTTACAACTTGAAGCCATTGTGACGGCCTGAAAGGCCAACAAGCAAATAGCCCAGGGCGTTGCCCTGGGTTTTTGTTTAACAACAACTATCGCCCCGAAAGGGCAAAAGCATTGATTATCAGACGAGCGAGAACGCCACATCCATCATGTGCGTGAACGAGGTCTGCCGTTCCTCTGCCGTAGTCACCTCGCCAGTGAGGATATGGTCGGAAATAGTGCATACCACAAGAGCCCTCTTGCCTGCTCTTGCAGCATTCATATATAAAGCTGCTGCCTCCATCTCCACGGCAAGAACACCCATGTTCATCCATTTGTCGTTGTGTGCATTCTCTCCATAGAAAATGTCCGATGAAAGCACATTCCCCACCATGTAGCGGTATCCCATCCTTTCACATGCCTCTGCCGCCTCGCGCAGAAGGGTGAAATCAGCGATAGGAGCGTAAGTGCCCGGCATTTCATATTGCAAGGCATAATTGGAATTGGTGCAAGCGCCCATGGCAACCACAAGGTCGCCAACATGCAAATCTGCATTGATGGAACCTGCCGAACCAACCCTTACGATGGTCTTTACATCATAGAAATTATAAAGTTCATAGGTATAGATGCCTATGGAGGGCATACCCATTCCGTGCCCCATGACACTCACCCTTTTTCCATCATGTGTTCCCGTGAATCCAAGCATGCCCCTTACATTATTGAATTGAACTGGGTTTTCGAGAAATCTCTCAGCCATAAACTTGGCACGTAAAGGATCACCTGCCATAATCACAGTCTCGGCTATTTCGCCATATTTTGCCCCTATATGGGGAGTTGGTGTGTTTTCTTTCATAATACAACAGTAATTAAGAGTTATTAGAATATACTTATAGAGTCTGTCGTTGCCTTACTGCCTCGAAAAGGAGTATTGCGGCACTTACCGACACGTTAAGAGAGTCAAGTTGTCCCAGCATTGGGATTCTAATATGCGCATCAGCTGCATCTCGCCAGATGTTGGTCAATCCTGTTGATTCCGTTCCCATTACTATTGCCGTGGCATTGCGCATATCGGTATCATAATACAGTTTTGAGTCTTGCAACTGAGCTGTCAGAATTCTTATGCCATTATGCTTCAAAAAGCTTATGCATTCTTCAGAAGTACAAGCCACACAAGGCACAGTGAAGACAGCTCCTATCGAACTGCGTATCAAGTTTGGATTGTAGATGTCGGTAAGAGGGTCGCAAACCACCACAGCATCAGCCTTGGCTGCATCAGCACTACGCAAGACAGCACCCAAATTGCCTGGTTTTTCCACAGCCTCCAACACGATTAACAGAGGTTGCTCGCCCAACAGGAGGTCTTCCAATGATGTATGTCGCACTTTCAAGACAGCCAACACACCCTCAGTGGTGCCGCGATAGGCAATTTTGGCATAAACCGGTTCTGATACTTCATAAATCACACCATGCCGTGAATGGTTGATGATTTCATCCACCTCTTCTCCTGTCCCCATCAGGGATGGGCACAAAAACACCGACTCCATGATGTATCCAGCCTTCAAGGCATGCATGATTTCCCTTCTTCCCTCCACAACGAACAATCCCGTCTGTCGTCGTGTGGAAGATTTCTGTTGCAAGGCTACCAACTGTTTCACCTTCGGATTATGCATGCTTGTTATGACATTATCACTCATAAGCTGGTGTATATATTTGGAAGATGTTTTCCTACTATGTGTTTTTGCAAAATTAAAACAAATTTTTGAAATATCATGTCAAATCAAGAAGAAAAATCTTTTAGCCTCAAAGACACTGCTATATAAACATTGATTCGCAACATGACTCTGAGTCATACAACTCATGATTATTAATGTAATGACAAGGCTATTCATAATCGATAGCAGAAGTTAAAAAATAATCATAAATTGCAAACGACCAATTATAAACATCAACTAATATTTTTAGATTTACATAAAAAAGACTATATTTGCACCTTAACTATTGAACAGTAACTGCAATAGAACATCACCCAATTAAACACAACCTTAAAAAACACAAAAGACATGGCTGCAAAAATAGCATTTTTCGACACAAAGAGCTACGACCGAGAGACTTTTAACAGAGTGAACCAAGAATTTGGTTTCGAAGTGAAATATTACAAAGAGAGGCTAAGCATGAACACCGTATCCCTGACTCAGGGGATGGATGCCGTATGCATCTTCGTGAATGCCGAATGCGACGCACGCGTGATAGAGCGCATGGCAGAATATGGCGTGAAATTGATTGCCCTCCGCTGTGCCGGTTTCAACAATGTAGATGTGCGTGCAGCCAAAGAGCATGGTATTCGCGTGGTACGTGTGCCAGCATATTCACCTCACGCCGTAGCAGAATATGCCGTCACCCTGATGCTTACCCTCAACCGGAAGGTGTATCGTTCGGTGTATCGTACTCGTGAAGGCAACTTCAAACTCAATGGCCTGTTGGGATTCGACATGCACGGCAAGACCGTCGGCCTAATCGGCATGGGACGCATCGCCAAGGAACTTATCAAGATACTCCGTGGCTTCGGAATGAATTGTCTTGCATACGACTTGTATCCCGACAAGCAGTTTGCTGAAGAGTATCAAGTGAAGATAGTCACACTCGACGAACTATATGAGCAGTCGGACATCATCTCGCTTCACTGTCCGCTTACAGAGGATACGAAGTTCATCATCAACAGCGACTCCATTACCAAGATGAAATTCGGAGTGATGATCATCAACACAGGTCGTGGCAAACTAATCAAGACGGAAGACCTTATCGACGGACTGCGCACGCATCAGGTGGGCTCGGCTGGCTTGGATGTTTATGAAGAAGAAGCCAACTATTTCTATGAGGATCGTTCGGATAAGATGATTGACGATGACAAATTGGCATTGCTGCTTATGATGCCGAATGTCATCATCACCTCACATCAAGCATTCTTCACACGAGAGGCAACACACAACATTGCTGTTACTACACTTCAGAACATCCTCGACTTCATGGAAGGGAAAGAGTTAGTGAATGAAGTGAAATAATGATAAAAAAAACAAAACACATTATATGCAATACTTACAAAAACTGACAGCCACGGGAATCGCCTTGTTTATTTGCAGCATGGCAATTATGGCTCAAACGGGCAATGAATGGGACGACCCGACAATAACAAGTGTCAATCGTGAGACAGCCCACACCTTGGCAATACCCATGGCCTCAGAAGACGAGGTGGGCAGCAACGACCTTTCGACTTCACCCTTCTACCAATCGCTTGACGGACAGTGGAAGTTCTATTGGGTGAACGCCCCCTCCAAGGCAACCACTGCATTATGCGCCAAAGACTATGACGACTCATCGTGGACAACCATCGACGTGCCCTCAAGTTGGCAGGTCTGGGGACTCCGACATGGCAAGTCTTGGGACAAGCCCCTCTACTGCAATGTCGCCTACCCTTTCTCTTTCAACGAATCGACCTACAGCGTCATGGCTTCTCGCCCGAGTTGGTTTACCTACAACAGTTCCATGCCCAACCCTGTAGGCACCTACCGGCGCACATTCACCCTGCCATCCAATTGGTCGGGGCGTGACATTTATGTTCGTTTCAACGGCGTGGGCCACGGCTATTATCTCTGGGTGAACGGCCAGCGTGTAGGCTATTCAGAAGATTCCTACCTGCCTTCAGAATTCAACATCACCAATTATCTTACAGAAGGTGAAAACAGCATAGCCCTGCAAGTCTATCGCTTCACGAGCGGTTCTTTCTTGGAATGCCAGGACTACTGGCGACTGACAGGCATACAACGCCACTGTTTCCTTTGGGCAGCGCCAAAGAGTCAGATTCGCGACTACTTCTTCACAACCGATTTGGACAACACCTACACCAATGCGAAAGCTAACGTGAAAGTGACGCTGACAGGAGTTGATGCCGTCAAGGATGGAACAGTAGAGGTACGCATCAAGGATGGCGCCACCGCCATAGCTGAAGCCTCTGCCACCGTACAAGCCCAACTAAGTCTTGACATGGATGTGAAGGGTCCCCGTCTATGGAGTGCGGAGACACCCAATCTATATGACTTGGTTGTTGTGCTGAAAGATGCCAACGGCAATACCATCGACATTCGTGGTGGCAAGGTGGGCTTCCGAGAGGTTGCCATCCGTTCCGACGGCGCTCTGACAATCAACGGGCGACGCATGGTGTTCCATGGTGTCAACCGCCATGACTTCTCCCCCATCGACGGACGCGCCATCAGTGACGCAGAGATAGAAGAAGACATCAAGACCATGAAACGGCTGAACATCAATGCTGTTCGCACCTCACACTACCCCAACGACCCCATATTCTATGACCTCTGCGACAAGTACGGTCTTTATGTCCTTGCCGAAGCCAACGTGGAGTGTCATGCCAATATGAAGCTGTCATCTGTTGACAAGTTCCGCAATGCCATGGTTGAACGCTCTCAAAACCACGTTCGCTGGATGCGCAACCACGTATGCATCTTCATCTGGTCGTTTGGCAATGAGTCTGGCAATGGAGAAAACTTCAAATACGTATCACAAGCCATCAAGCAGTTGGACAAGACCCGTCTCACCCACTATGAAGGCAACAGTGACTATGCCGATGTCTCATCGACCATGTATGGCAGTTATGAAACCATCCAATGGATAGGCTCCTCTCGCCAAGGGAAGTCAGGGCAGAAACCGCATATCCAATGTGAGAACTCCCACTCCATGGGCAACTCCATGGGCAACGTGCGCGACATGTTCAACCTTTACGAGAAATACACCTGTCTGACGGGAGAATTCATTTGGGATTTCAAAGACCAAGGTCTTCTCACACATACCAATACAGGCGTTGACTATTGGGCTTATGGTGGTGACTTCGGCGACAACCCCAACGACGGCAATTTCTGCATCAACGGTCTGGTGCGCCCCGACCACTCCCTTACCTCCAAATCTTATAATACAAAGAAGATATACCAACCCTTGGAATTCAAGGCTATCAACGGCAAGCCCTCTCAGTTCCGCGTGAAGAACAAGATGGCGTTTTTAAGCAGTTCGACATACGACATAAAGTACACCATTGAAGACGAAGAAGGCAACAACTTGGCAAGTGGCGTAATCGACCATGCTGTGGCAGCAAACGACAGTGCTGTTGTGACCATCGACACGTCAGCCTTGAACTCTGTTGATGAAACCAAGGAAGCATACATACACTTCACTGCCTGCCTACGTGAAAACACGCCATGGGCGGATGCCGGTTATGTAGTGGCAGAAGAGAAACTCCAGGTGAAGAAATCCCAAAAGCCCATGTACGACATGACGAAGCGCGCCACTGGCGACAAGTTGGCAATGGAAGAGACCACCGCCGCAGTCACTGTGACAGGCAGCCGTTTCAAGGCGACCTTCAACAAGACACAGGGCACGATTAGCGGATACACCTACGACGATGTCCAGATGCTCAGCAAACCATTGTTGCTTAATGTCTTCAGGCTACCCACCGACAATGACGGAAGGCAGACAAGCAGTTGGGATGCCATGGGACTGCGCAAGCTCACAGTGAAATGCACATCATTTGAAGCTACTTTGAACGACGAAGGCAAGACAGCTGAAGTGAACTGCTCAAGCACATATACGGGAAAAAATGGAACAACATTCGAAGTTGACCTCAGTTTCATTGTTTGCTCTGATGGTGCCATCATGGTGAATTCGTTTGTGAGACCTTCTAACAGTGGTTCCATAATTCCAAAGATAGGGTTCCGCTTGGAGATGCCATCCTCGATGGAACAATTGGAATGGTTTGGCAGAGGCCCATGGGACAGCTACCGCGACCGCAAGGAAGCCTGTCTGCCAGGCATATACAAGAGTACTGTGTCTGAGCAGCAAGAAGACTACATCCTGCCACAAGAGCATGGAACAAAACAGGAAGTTAGATGGATGGCACTGACCAATCAAGAAGGTAAAGGTCTTCTGTTCAGCGCTCCCGACCAAATGGCGGCTTCAGCCGTGCACTTCCGCCCGGAAGACAATTATACAGACCGCTCCAACCGTTCAAAGCATACCTACCAGTTCAAGACCTGCCCCACCGCTGTTGTCTCTCTGGATGCCGTCACTCGCGGTCTTGGCAATGCCTCTTGTGGTCCTGATGTCATGGAACAATACGAATTGAAGGCAGCCAACACTGCATTCCGCTTCATCATCATACCATTGACCTCTGACATCAAGGCAGCCGATGAGGCTCGTGTGGACATGCCCGTTTGCCAACACGTCAGCTGTGAGCGCCAGACTAATGGTCGCATCAAGATGAGCACACCCACTAAGAACGCCACCATATACTACAGCATAGATGGAGGAGACTATCAGAAATACACAAGTCCTTTGCTGCACAACGATGCCTGCACTGTGAAGGCATACAGCAGTCTCGAAGGACTTATGGACAGTCCGGTGACAAGCTACAATTTTGACATGTTCATCAACAAGAGCACTTGGAAATTGGTGAGTGTAGATAGCCAGCACGGCGGCAACGAGGCAAGACTTGCCTATGATGGGAATACAAACACCTTCTGGCACACCGAGTACCAAGGTAGCGAGCCATCATGCCCACACACACTGATAGTAGATATGGGAACTACTTATAGTGTAACAGCCTTCACATACTTGTCTCGTCAGGACGGCAATCAGAACGGAATGGTGAAAGCCTACGAGGTGTATCTGAGCAACGACGGCAAGACATGGGGTTCGGCAGTGGCTTCTGGAGAGTTCAAGAACACCACGGCACTACAGGTTGCCAAGTTGAAAGCTACAACTGCTGGCCGTTACCTGAAATTTGTGGCTAAATCTGAAATCAACGGCAGGGCATGGACTTCAGCAGCCGAGATTGGAATACAAGCAGATGGTAATGCCACTGCTGTCAATACTCCTACCATCAAGACGAGCGCCTCTACGGGGGTTTATGACCTCCAAGGGCGAAAGCTAAGCTCAATCAACAACCACAAGGGCATTTATATCAAGAATGGCAAAAAAGTGCTGCACTAAAATTGTTCACACACCATCTACAACTTATGACAACTACATGTATTTCTTGCTTTATGCCCATATTTCAAGCGAAAACGAACAAATTATAATGTTTTTTTGTAAGTTTGCAGAGTAAAAGGCAACAGCAAAAGCAACAGTATTTACTTTTTACAAGTGGAAAAATTGAAACAAAACCCATTTAACTAATGAAAAAATTTGAATATCACATCTTTTCTCCTTATCGAGTATGCCCATTGGGAGCACATGTGGACCACCAGCATGGTCTTGTAACAGGATTTGCCATTGACAAAGGCATAGACTTGTGGTTTGACATAACCGATGACGGCTCTGTGCATTTGGAGTCACTCACGTTTGACGGCATTGTAGATTTCAACATCAATCAACCTTCTCAAGTGAAGGAGATGCATTGGGGCGACTATGCCAGGGGAGCCAAATATGCACTTCGCAAACGCTTTGATTTAAGCAAAGGAATAAACGGCGTTATAAAAGGTTCACTTCCCGTTGGTGGTCTTTCGAGCAGCGCCGCAGTCCTGATAGCCTACGTCATGGCTTTTGCAAAGGCAAACGGAATCAAGTTGAAGCCTTTTGAAGTGGCACAAATAGCATCTGAGGCGGAAAGGGAATATATCGGTTTGAACAACGGTTTGCTGGACCAAGCCTGCATAGCTCTTGGCAAGAAAGACGGTCTGCTGTTTCTCGACTGCGACTCAAACGAATATAGAATAATAAAGAAGCATCCTGATATGCCAGACTTCGAACTTGGCATATTCTTCAGCGGCCTGACCCGCAATCTCGTAAACAGCGACTACAACCTGCGAGTTTTTGAATGCAAGACAGCCGCATGGAACATGCTTGCATACATGGACCAGCCGCTCAAGACTTTTGACAAGACTTTCCTTCGCGACATCCCAAAGGCAACATTTGAAAAGACCAAGATTGCAATGCCTGCAAGATTTGCCAGGAGAGCCGAGCATTTCTATTCAGAATATCGTCGTGTGAGACAAGGAGTGACAGCTTGGGAGACAGGCAATTTGAAACTTTTTGGCAAGTTGAGTTTCGACAGCTGCGAATCGAGCATACACAACTATGAATGTGGCAGTCCCGAATTGATATCCATATACGAAATCATGCGAAGCCTTCCTGGCATTTGGGGAGGACGTTTTTCTGGTGCGGGTTTCAAGGGAGCTTGCATAGCCATAATAGACCCTGCATACAAAGATCAGATAGAAAGAGAGCTTACAGCTCGCTATCTGGAACAGTTCCCGGAGTATGAAAGCACCTTTGCATGCTTCTTTGTAAAGCCTGATGATGGCGCCCGTTTTGTATGACCGAAATAAGCATGACAAATGCACATGAACTTTTTTTTCAAAAATATTGTTAGTTGAAGAAAAAACACTATATTTGCACCTTGAAAATGTATAACAAGAATATATCAAACTAAATCAAAAAAACATGAAAAAGACCTTTTGCTATGTATGTTCGGTAATCATTTGCATGTCCATGCTGGTGATGACAAGTTGCAAAAACACTGGAGCCGTGAAGGAAGCTGCAGAAAAAGCTGTTCAGGCAGGAGCCATCAAACTGGGACCTGTAGGTGAAGCCACAGCCATGACTGTAGATGATGAAGCATTGGTATGCGAAATCACAGCCGACACTCTCTTCATGAACGATGCCAATGTTGACAAGTCTTTGGTTGCCAGATATATGGCTATTGAACTTCTCCGCACCAACCCTGATTTATTCAACTTGGTGCTCGACAACGAACTCGGTTTGAAGGGCAACCTCAAATTGAAGAGCGGCGAGAATGTTGATGTGCAGGTAGGAGCTGAAGACTTGAGAGCGTTCAACACTCAAGTGGCTGGTGCAAGCGGCAATTTTGCAACCATTCTGCTTCCCATCTACAACCAATATCTCAACGGCCAGGGAGCCAAGGAAATTGGCGAAGGCCTCACCTTGAAGAAGGTGCAAGTGAAAGGCACACAAGAGCAATTCATGGTGGATGTTGACGAGAAGGTGAACTTCGATGACTTGAAGAGAAATCTGTATGCCGTAAAGGACGATGCTGAAAAGAAAATCGATCTTGTAAAGGAATATGTAGGCATGGCTTTGCCACTCATTGCACAGATGAATTACAGCATGGTATTCCGCTATGCCAACAAGGCTGGCAACGAAACTTTCTTAGAGACCACTCCTGAAGAGATCAATGCTTATCTGAACAAATAACTAATAAAGGCATTATAGGAAACGCCCTCTCCTTTTCCTGGGAGAGGGCGTTTTTCTTACCAAAATTATTGGATTGCCTGATTATCATCTAAAAGCGAAGAAACGGCCATTGGCAGCCACCGTGGTCATGGCTTCGTTGACACCTTGCTCGTTGAGCGTGAAGTCACGACTCTCACCACCGACATTCACCTTGATGCTCTTGCCATCTTCGTTGAAACGGAAGACTTCCTTGACGATGCCATTCTGGCTTACCGACCAACTGTCATTCTTCTTGTCATAAAGGAAATGAACGATCTCTCCTGAAGGAGCCGTTATTTCATAACCATTACGTAGGGTTTTCACTGCGTAAAGCACGCCATCGCTCCCCATGATATTCTGGGTCTTGCCGATATTGGAGGCAACAGGATTGTCACCTGTCCAGAACTCAATGGTATTGAGAACAACAGCATCCACAAAAAGAGTCACACTACCCACAATAGGCATTAGGAAGAATCCCACTATGGCATTGATAAACTTGTTGTCGGTCATGTCTTTCTGCCATGCTGCATATTGGTTGAACAGACCGAAGGAACCGATACAAGAATTGAACATGAAACTGCCAATCAACAGACACACTGTAATTTTTAATGTTTTAATTCTTTTCATTTCTAATATATTAAAGGTTAAAAAAATAATCAGTCATAAAAAATATCGTACATCAAAAAAGTCATATTCTCGTGGCAAAGATAACTAAAGACAATTAATTAAACAAATACTATCGCCACTTTCCATCAACACGCTCTTTCTTTTCGTTCATTTTTTGGGCTTGTACTTGATGGCAAGCATGGTGATGTCGTCGTTTTGCTCGGTGTCACCCACGAATAAAAATAGCGGACACATTATGATATTGCTCAACAAGTTTATCCATAAAAATGAGTGAATGCCTTCACACAATAAAATTGGTCTGCCACACTACCTGTCTCACGGCAGCTGTGCATTGCAAGAATGGCATTACCCATGTCCACGCCTCTTACTGGTATCGAAGATGTGAGAATATTGCCCAAGGTGCTGCCTCCCTCCACATCACTGTGGTTGACAAACCGTTGACAAGGGACACCTGCCTTTCTGCATATTTCAGAGAAGACTGCCGCCGACACGGCATCGCTGGCATATTTCTGTGCGGCATTGAACTTGATGACGGGTCCTCCACCCAAGACCGGATGATTGGTTGGGTCATACCGCTCGCCATAGTTGGGATGCCATGCATGTGCATTGTCTGCGGAGACCATGAAAGCACGTTCCACAGCTTGGTGGAAAGCCTCCTCCGAACCGCTCTGTGCCATTGCGATACGTTTTAGGATGGAAGCGAGGAACGGACTTCCTGCACCCTGCTTCGTATGTGAGCCTGTCTCCTCATTGTCGAAAATTGCAAGCACTTTTGTCACCTCCTTGTTTTTGGAATTAATCATCGCCTCCAGACCTGCATGACACATGGAGAGGTCGTCGAGCCTTCCTGACGACAAGAATTCATCATGTATGCCGAAAGTGCATGATGGTGTGGCGTCAGCAAGATAAAGGTCGAAGTCGAGAATGTCTGATGCATCTATAGGTGCCTCCTTTCCCAATTCTTCACAAATGAGCCCGAGAAGCAAGTTGCCATTCTCAAGATGAGAGTTAATCACGCCAAGGATGGGAAGCATGTCTTTTTGTTTGCTCAGCTTCACGCCATCATTGACTTGACGGTTGAAATGAATTGCCAAGTTGCTGATTTGCAGCAAAGGACGCTTGACATGAAGCAACTTGGTTATCGGGCTGAATTCATCTTCACCACGCAGGATTACCCTGCCTGCCAAAGTAAGAGGCCTGTCAAACCAAGTGGACATGATAGGTCCTCCATAAACCTCTGTATTTAGTTTCACTATGCCTCCCTCGCACAACATTTCTGCATGAGGCTTTATTCTGAAGGTAGGAGAATCACAATGAGCGCATATCATCCTAAAACCCGCATCAGCAAGCGGCTGACTTCCTATTTGGAATGCATAGATTGACGAGTCGTTCTTGGTTACATAGAACTTGTCGCCCGGCTTCACTCCACCAAGTGGCTTGGAAGGGTCGAAACTGACGAAACCTGCATTTTGCAGTTCTGCTGCTATATTTTTCACAGCAAGGAAACTAACTGGCGAGTCATTCAGGAATTTAAGTAAACGGGATATCATGGTATAATGAATTGATTGATTTATTGGTAATAGAACTTGCGAGTTCAAAGTTACCATTTTTCGTAGTAAAAGCAAAGAAATGTGCGATTTTTTAACAAGAAAAGATGTGGAAAATTGTTCAATGGCGAGACCATGAAAAAATAGAGAGGGCATGCCTATGGCACACCCTCTCAAGAAATCATTTTATCTCTTTTCTACAGGATAGCTATTCCTTCACATGTCCTATCCGCACGTTGAAATCAGATTGTGGCGATTATGCAAAGCAACCGCTATTGTCCAAACTGAAGCTCTTTGCATTGGAGAGCTGGACAAAGTATCCTTTTGGTGTCTTCATCAGTTTTTGTATCTGCTTTTTGCCGAAATAGTTTTCAACAACGTCTGCAACCATGCCTGGCACGAGCGATTTGGGTACTGCCCCATTCTGCCTCTCCACCTTTTCCACTGTTCCATCCCTGAACATGGTAACCTCTGTTCCATCGTTAAGAGTCAAGTCATATTTCGCTCCATTCTTCGCCGCATATGCAACTGACAAATTGGGGAAATTCTTCTCAACGGATGATTTTACTGCCGTGGACAATTGATTTGCGAAAATCATGTTGTCGTAGTCTTTACTCGTGAACATTCTTGTCAACATTCCAACAAGAGTTGCCTGAACTGAATTCATCTTTTTCATAATCGTATTTTTTTTATTTTTGTTTTTATTTGTTTCTGTTTTCTGATGCAAAATTAGTCCTGAATCTCATGCGGAGCAACAAAAACGCAACAAAAACAACATAAAGCTTACGACAATGACGATATGTTACGACAACCAAAAAGAAAACCCCTTGAATTTGTCGTAACGAGACGAGAAAAAGAGTAAAAAACAGAGTATTATAGAGGATATCAATACCTGATATAATCCCACAGGTCACGCACCACGCTCTCTGGATCCCACTTGCCGCCGAAAGTCCACTGGGCAGTGATGCCATGGAATTCAGGAGTCCCTTCTGCCTCATCAAGATTATTGTTCATCCACGCTCCATGCCCACCTTCTCTCGTGCAGCCGTAGAAATACACGCGTTGCCCCCAAGGGCATGGGTCGAGCACCTTGTCGGTGTATGCATAGCTGATGCTGCTGTCGAGAATGTTCTTAGACATGGAACACGAGATGAAAAAGAACTGCGCATCGTGATGATAACGGCCCAAGATAGTGGGGCTTGCGGCATCGAACGTGGAATTGGTAATGACAAGTTTCTTATCCTTGTCGCCTCTACCATCGTGCCAAACTCCTCTCCCACCAAGACGATATTAGGTCTGCAAATAATGACTTTCTGATTATAAACGCCTTTCTTCAACAAGATAGCGTAAGGCTTGCCGCCATCCTTTGGAGCCTTATCGACGGCATCCTGAATAACATCGCCAGGCTGCAACACCACATCAAACTTTGCCGGATCAACCTTGTATGGAGCATACATGTCAAGAAGTCCATTCTCATTAGCCCCTTTGGTATGGAGAGACAAATTCACCTTATTCATAGGGTCATGCTTGTCTGCCCATTTCCCATACATGTCATAAAGATAAAGAGGACGGTCACCATACCAGGCATAGCCATTGCGTCTCTCTGAGCCAATCTCTTCAAGTCTTTTCCTTGGCACTCCATCACGGTCGCAAACAAAAGGAGAACAATTTTCCAAGTCGTAGTAACGAGCCCAAATCGGATTAGCATTCGGGTCCTCCACAAGTTTCACATCTCGTTCTCCTGTTTCCCTCGAAAAAGTTCGCTGCACTCGCAGACCTGTCAACTTATATGTATCAAACCACTTCATGGCTGCATGGACAGCCTTCTTTACCCTATCGTCGGGATTGGGCAGCGACATCAACAGTTCCACGATGGTTGCACTCTCCTGAGAACAGTATGAAGGCAACTCGAATGCCCTTGCAGGAGCAGGCAAGAAAGAGTCGTTGTAGTGCTGCTGGCACCACACTGTCAGTTCACCATTACAAATGATTTGCGTCTTTAGGATGCACTCCACGCCTTTGTCGAAAGCCACCTTGGCTCTTTTGCGCAATTCCTTGGTGGTTAGCGCTGTCTCAAAGGGGGCATTTGCCTCAGCCACTTCTCTCAACAAGAGCATTGTGTTGACCATTGCATCATCATTGAAAGTAATGTGAACTTGATAACCATGGGGATTTGGCCAAAACTGCGGCCAACCTCCATTGTCATACTGTCCTGAGAGCAGATAATCCACAGCCTTGCAAAAAGCCTCTCTCACATTTTTATCATGGTTGGCATGAAAGAGCCTTGCAAGAAATCGCATTTGGGTGTTGGTTGCCCCATTATCGGTTGTGGAATCATCAATGCGCTGCTTGTCGGCAAGCACCTTTTCCCGTTGTTCATCACTCAACGGACTAACCATGTCTATGTTTTTCGGCCAACCGCCCGTGACTCTTTGGAAAAGCATCAACTGCTCACCAACCCTTCGTGCTTGTTCTGTTTTGAAGAACTCGGGATTGGTCTCTCTGAGTACATTTCTCCACCGCCTGCCGTTGTTTTGTGCATATGAATTGGCAACAATCATGCATCCAAAAACGGCAACAAGCAATGTTCTAATTTTTCTTGGAAAAAGGAATAACATAATCAATTCATTTTGACGTTCACCATTTTGATTATTCCACAGTCAACCTACGGTTTTTGGGATATTTCACACGGTAGTGGACTATCAGTTCTTTTTGCTCGTTGGGCATGAGGTTGAGCAGCCAGGTAATGATACCCGTATCCTTGTTGAGCGAACCGCCACTGAGTTCTTCCGTTGTCACATTGATGCCGGAATTCTGCGATACAGGTATTTGGTCTTTTATCGCTATGGAGACATTCTCGTTGCGTGTGTTCTTCACAATGATGCGCCATGTCATGTCTTGTTCCTGTGAAGAGGCTAACAGTTTGCGGGTAGATTTGTCTGCCACCTTGATTCGCTGGATGCGTATGCTGTTGTCGCGGCCTAAGGAGAAGTGCAGGGTGTCGCTCGCCACATTGGGGTCGAGGATGGTCTTTCCCACGAAAGAATTATCGAAATACACATTTGCCTCCCCCTCAAGCAGGTTATAGGTCTGCCAACCTGTGGCATCCGCCACAAGGAACGCCTCCTTGTCGGCTCTCGGAATGCCCTCATACTGATAGGCGGCAGGCAATTGGTAGCGGGCTACCTCGGTGACCGTAACCTTGCCATCAGAAAGCAGTGTAAGTGGTTGGCGGATTTCGAAGTCATAGCCAAACAGAGACTTTTGTTCTTCAACATTCATCATTTCGCTTTCTTCAAGTTCCTCGGCATCCGCCATCTGTGCCGTCATCTTGGCGCTTCGCTTTGAAGAAGCCTTGGAGACTTCCACACCGGCGAGTCTTCCATCCAAGGCCTTTTCCATACCGTATCCTACTACTACTTCCTGAAGAGCCACATCGTCTTCTCTCATCTTGACGTTCAGAGAGGAACTTGTTACCCGCAGCGTTTGTGACTTGTATCCAACATATGAAAAGCTCAACTGCTTCTTGTCCTTGGGCAATGTGATGGAGTAGCGTCCTTCGAAATCCGTCGCGGTGCCTAAATTCGTACCAACGACCATCACGGATGCGCCAATTAGAGGTTCTCCTTTCTCATCTGTCACTATGCCGGAAACGCCGCTGTCGTCATTACCTTGGTCATATCGTGGTGCCTGACGACCGTAGTCAAGCCAGTAGGTGCGCAGTTCAGGAGCGATATTCGAGCGGTTGGGGTTGGCAGAGGAAAGTGTCACGGCGACATTATCCCATTTCTCCTTGGTGTTTTGAAACACATTTGCCTTATAGGACAGTTGGAGGGGTTGTGTTATCCCTTCCGAGCGGATGTCATAGGTGGGATACCATCCAGCGTTTTTCACATAATAGGAAAGTTCGAACTCTGCTCGACAAGCCTGTGGCACATTTACTTTCACATCCACCTCCGTGACGGTTGTCAAGTGCAGGTGTGCGATGGAGTCAAACGTTGTTTCAAGTTGCAGCTTTTGTTCTTTCACCTTCGCAATATCCTCGTCTATTGCTATCATCTTCTTTTTCAGCGTGAGGAGTTCCTGCGAATAGTAGTTGTTGATTTCCTTGATGCCGGCGAGTGGAGTTACCGCCGTTCGGTTGCCTACCGAGCAGTTGGTCTTAACCATTTCGAGTTGTGCCTCCACCACTTCCCGTTGGGCGCGTAATTCACTTTCCTTGTCGGTTGCAGCCTTGACTTTCTGCTGAGCTTCTTTCAGCAACTTCACCTGTTTGATACTGTCGGGATGTGCCTTTCTGTAATTCACCCCGAGGACAGTCAGTTTGCCACGGGCTCTCATCTGCAGACTTTTCGTATCGGTATATGGTGAGAGACCGGTGAAGGTGACCACCTGCTCCCCTGATGTGAGGTTCAAGGACTGGGAGCGCTCCACTTGCGCACCATTTGCGAACACAGTCACATGCTTGATTGGTGCGTCATGTTTGTCAGCAGCCAATATTGACAAACTTGTTGCCAACAGCATTCCTACCATGCATAAGATTTTTGTTCTCATACCTTCTATGTTTGGTTAGACTGCACAAATATAGCATATTCCACTAACAACTACAATACCAAGCAACATTTTATGAGATTTCTTTCAGATTGTTAACGATGGTTTTTGTTGCATAATCAAATAATTAGCGCCTTTGCGCACGTCGCCCTCGATGTCGTTGTGACCCACGCTGTTCTTCACGGCGGCAAGCAGACGCGTCACCACAGCCGTCATTTCGGATAGGCAACAACTGTTTATCCGCTGACCCATCACAACTCATTGGCAACAACAAAAGGAGGAAGCCATTTTTCGTGACTTCCTCCTTGTTTCTGCGGAAAGTGAGGGATTCAAACCCCCGATACCCGTAATGGGTATACCGGATTTCGAGTCCAGCGCATTCGATCACTCTGCCAACTTTCCTTTTGAGTGGTGCAAAATTATGAAGAATTATTTGATTTGCAAAATTTTCGATGGCTTTTTTGAAAAAAAGGATTATTTTTGCAACCATTATGAGTCAGCCGTTAGCAGAAAGAATGAGGCCGCGAAACCTCGACGAATACATCGGACAAAAACACCTGGTGGGCGAAGGGGCTGTCCTGCGTAAAATGATAGACGCAGGACGCATCACCTCGTTCATATTGTGGGGACCCCCAGGAGTTGGAAAGACCACTCTCGCACAAATCATAGCCAACAAACTCGACACCCCATTCTATACGCTGAGTGCCGTGACAAGCGGCGTGAAGGACGTTAGAGACGTGATAGAAAGGGCAAAGAAAGGGAGATTCTTCAACGCCCCCTCCCCTATCCTGTTCATCGACGAAATACACCGCTTCAGCAAGAGCCAGCAAGACTCCCTCTTGGGTGCCGTGGAAAAAGGGGTTGTCACACTGATAGGAGCAACGACAGAAAACCCCTCGTTCGAAGTAATCAGACCTTTGCTATCACGATGCCAGCTCTATGTGCTGAAAACACTGGAGAAGGAAGACCTCATGCAACTGCTCAACAGAGCCATCACCACTGACGTTGTCCTGCGCGAGAGAAAGATCAACCTTGAGCAGACTGGAGCCATCATGAGATATAGCGGAGGCGACGCCCGCAAGTTGCTCAACATCCTCGAACTGGTGGTTGAGGCAGCCGACCCCAACGAAGAGGTGACCATCACCGACGCACTGGTGGAAGACAGGCTCCAGCAGAACCCATTAGCTTATGACAAGGATGGCGAGATGCACTACGACATCATATCCGCCTTCATCAAGAGCATAAGAGGCAGCGACCCTGATGCAGCACTATACTGGATGGCAAGGATGATAGAAGGCGGCGAGGACCCGCAATTCATCGCTCGCCGACTCGTAATAAGCGCTGCGGAAGACATAGGATTGGCAAACCCCAATGCCCTGCTCCTCGCCAACGCTGCATTCGATGCCGTGATGAAAATCGGATGGCCGGAAGGAAGGATACCTCTCGCCGAGGCTGCCGTTTATCTGGCAACCAGCCCGAAGAGCAACTCTGCATACATGGGAATAGGCTCGGCATTGGAACTGGTGAAAAAAACGGGCAACCAACCCGTGCCGCTGCACCTTCGCAACGCTCCCACAAAACTAATGGCAGACTTGGGATATAGCGACGGATACAAATACGCACACGACTACCCCGGGCATTTCGTGGTGCAGCAATTCATGCCCGACAAACTTACCGGCGAACGGCTGTGGCACGCTCAGCACTCGCCCTCTGAAGAAAAACTATATCAAAACATGCTCCGATGCTGGGGCGACAGATTCAAGGAATAATGAAAATCGTAATATTAGACGGCTATGGGGTGAACCCTGGCGACTTGTCTTGGCAGAAACTTGAAGAATACGGCGATGTGACTGTTTTCGACCGCACCGCACCAGACGAAGTGGCAGAAAGAGCACATTACGCAGAAGTGATACTGACCAACAAGGTGGTGCTCGACAGCCAACAAATAGACCTGTTGCCAAAGTTGAAATATATTGGGGTGCTTGCCACGGGTTACAACGTGGTGGACTTAAAGGCGGCGAGCGGAAGAGGCATCATCGTGACCAACATACCGGCATACAGCACGGAGAGCGTGGCGCAAATGACCTTCGCTCACATACTCAACATCACATGCCAGGTGGAGCACTATGCCAGAAACAACGCTCAAGGGAAATGGTGCGAAAGTCCCGACTTCTGTTATTGGGACACACCTCTGCATGAACTTTCAAGCATGACCTTGGGAATAATGGGATTAGGGAACATCGGCATGAGAGTGGCAAACATAGCACATCAATTCGGCATGGATGTGTTCGCTCTTACCAGCAAAGACCCCGCCTCACTGCCCAAAGGAGTGCAGAAAACCACTTTGGATGGACTGTTCGCCGTGTCGGACATCCTCACCCTGCATTGTCCGCTCAACGATTCCACACATGAGATAATCCGACGAGAGAACATCATGAAGATGAAGCGCGGAGCCATCATCATCAACACAGGACGCGGAGCATTGGTAAACGAAGCCGACGTGGCAGAGGCACTGCATTCCGGCCACCTGGCTGGATATGGTGCCGACGTGCTTTGCTCGGAGCCACCATCCAAGGACTGCCCGCTGCTCAGCGCACCAAACGCTTTCATCACCCCACATATCGCATGGGCAACCTTCGAGGCGAGGAAACGGCTTATCGACATTGCTGTGACAAATGTGGCTGCATTCATTAATGGGGTGCCTCAAAACGTGGTAAATGCATGAATCGAATGCTGAAATAGCAACAAATCAAAACCATCTGAACACCATCTGAACGCATTTTCAACACCATTAGAACACCATTTTTTCAACTTTTGGGCACCATTTTTCACAATTTGGGCACATTTTTAGCGAGGAAGAGCAAAAAGCGGCTAAAAAATTTGGCTGAATAAAAAAAAAGCAATACCTTTGCATGCGCATTTAAGGAAGGCTCCCTAGCTCAACTGAATAGAGCATCTGACTACGGATCAGAAGGTTGTGGGTTTGAATCCCGCGGGAGTCACTTGAAAATCAAGGAGTTACAGAGATGTAACTCCTTTTTGTTTTGCCTTTACGATACAAATCTGATACAAATTTTGAGCTTTGACTCCCCTTTTAAATGTAGTGAAACCATATTTATTTTTATGGAATTTCATAAGATTACAACTCTTTTGTCTCCCCCATTATGCATTTCTGTGGAGCCTTTCATACTATTTGAGGAGGTATGAACGATAAAAAACAGGTATGAGATAGTGATGGAAATCTTGCCTGAAAGTAGTAATGATTAAATCTTCCTAAAAAAATAGTGTCAATCATCTGTTATCTTAGGAAATGTCGTATCTTTACATCACATTTTATTTGATACACTACAAGCCGTAGTGCAAATAGTGTTGGATAACGCCATTTTATGGGATTGGAAAATCATTTAGATATTTATTATTATGAGGATAATCAACAAAATCAAAAAGTTCATTATGTCACTCAAACTGGTGCACACGCTCAATCCTAGTGTGTTCGAAGAAACTGTGGATATCATGGAAGAGGTGTATCCTGGCTATAAAGCCCAACTTTCGAAACTCTATGATGAGCACCAGTTCCGCCACATGACAGCACTGATGAAGAAGTTCATCGAGGACAATGGTGGTTATGAGCGACTGGCCACTTTCTATAATAACGCCGACGAACAGAAGAAAGAGTCGGTACGAAACGCTTTTCTGAAAGTTTTCAAGCCCGGCACAGCCTTCGAAGATCAAGTCCTGATGTTGGACAAGGCTGCCAAGATAAAAGGAGTGGGTCTGCTCACTCAGTTGTTCGGAGAAGTGAAGGACAACATTATCATGTCCAGCGTGAATTCGGGGCATCGGACGCTGGATGAATGGCACACTTTTGTCCGGAGGGAACATGAAGCTGGAAACGACATCAGACTGGGTATTTTGGAAGTGATGGAAGAGCAGGAGAAGCCAACCCAAGAAAGTTCAACAGATATTGGTCATGCTCAGCAACTATCCGATGCTCAGGTTGCAGAAGTGAGCCCCCAACCAGTTATCCCCGAAGAACTACGCACTGAAAAAGCGGCAAAAATGTTCAGAAAAGCCATCTCCAAAGGACTCTGTGATGAGTGTTACCATTGGAAACATTCAAAAGTACTGCTTGCATATTTCGCAGACAGAGCCAGCGAGTATCTTCAGTTGAGTAAAGCCGAGCAGGATGGTAAGAAAAAAGTCTTTTGGAAACCTTTCGAGACCTTGTTCCAGGTATCAGGTCTTTCGGGTGCCAGAAACACATATACCAATAAAACCGGCATACTTCCCCAAAATCATAAGATAGTTGACGCTATCTTCGATTGAAGAACAATTTGATGCATAGGAACAGGCGTGTCTATTTATTACATACGTTTATAAAGTCCAAACGGCAGATGCCTGTTGATGATGGCTATGATGTGCCAACGCTTAGTGACATAGGCTTGGGATTTCCTCTTGCGAATGGCGTCAATGATTTGACGGGCCACTTTTTCAACAGGCATCACCCAAAACAATCCTTCGCCTTTTGCCATTGCTGTATCAACGAGGCCTGGGCGTATGTCGGTAACTGCTATGTGACTGCCGCTCTTGAATGCTTTCTTACGCAGAGCTTCCATGTAGTTGATTTGGAAGGCTTTGGTTGCACTATAGGCTGGTGCCATAGGTTCGCCACGTAGCCCGCCAACAGATGTGATTGCAACGAGGTGACCATGCCCCTGCTTTTCAAGGACATGATAGAACATGTCAATGACAAATGTCCAACCCCTTACGTTCGTTTCTATTGTTGGACTTTCCAATGCATAGTCAAGTGAGGGATTGAGATCACCCCTACCAGAACACACGATGGCTATATCAACGCTTCCGAGTTTCCTACAAAGGGTATCGATGGCCTGCCCAAATTCTTCCTGTTTGGTGATGTCAGCCGCAGAAGTAAAGGTGTTATCGGGATGTCGCTGATACAGTTCATCCAGTAAATATACACGCCGTCCAACAATACCGATGCGGTTCCCTTTTGCTGCATATATTTCAAAGAGGGCTTTACCTATGCCCGATGTCGCTCCGATGATGAGAACATTCATTTTACTTTTTTTGAGTACAAAGTTAATGAGAATGTTTTCCCCCACCATGGATTATGGAATAAAACACCATTCATAAAACAAACTCTCAAAACGTTTTGAGAGTTTATAGGCCAAAGGTGATCTCTCTTCGGATGTTGCTTATAGTGGTGGGCGTTACTTTTAGATAAGAGGCAATATCTTTCAGACTGATACTTTGCACAATTTCCGGACAACGACTGAATAAACGCTTGTATCTTTCTCTGGTTGTCATACGGAAGGTATCAAGGTATTGTGCATATATTTGAGAAAAAAGATGGTCGGATATGGCTTGTTTGAGGTCTTTCTTATCGTCGGAATTAAGCAGTGAACATAATTCTATGCCTGGGATTTGATATACTTTGCAAGAGCACCCGGCCATAATGGTCACCTCAGAAATCTTCCCAGAAAGACAATTCGGGTAATCTGCCACAAACTCGCCCTCGAAGGCAAAGCCCGTGCAATAGTCCTTTCCCTCCTCGTTGTTGTGCACCATATACTTGAAGCATCCATGCTCCACGTATGCCACCCATTGCGCCGGCTTACCCATTTCTTCCAGCGTATCTCCCCGCAAGAATGTCCGTACTTCCCCATACTCCATGCAGTACTCCTGCAGGAAGTCCAGGTTTAGCCCCGCCTTATAGGTGTTGAATTGCTTGTTTGATTGGTGGGTCATATTCGAAGTCCTTGGTTATGTATATGCCAATCCATCCTGCTGACATTTGATGACGTCAGCATATTGAACTCCGTTTCTTGTCCGTATGACCGAAAAATCGTTGCAGCAATCCGGATTAACATATTGATATGTATGAAATTAGTAACATATTTATGAAGAGTTCGTCATAAACCACTCTTTTGGGATGCTTTTTTAAATTATTACTGTCCGCTAAACTTTAAGCTTCATTTGATAATTAGGGCTGGCATCAGATTTTGATGTCAGCCCTTTTGGTTATCTTTGCAGTCGCCAAACATAAACAAACATAACCATGGGCAAAAGTACACATTTTTTCGGACAGCCAGTGTATGGTCAGCTGATAAAATCGCTCGACCGTGATAAAATTGTTGAAATGAGCCGCCAAAACGGCGGTGAGAGGTATGTGAAGAGCTTCGATGGCTACACTCATCTGCTGACGATGCTCTATGCCGTGATCATGCGCTTCGATTCTCTGCGCGAAATAGAGGCCTCCATGACAGCCGAGGTAAGGAAGCTACATCATGTCGGTATAGAAAAGGTTCCCAAGCGCAGCACGCTCTCCGATGCCAATGCAAGGCGTGATGAGAAGTTCTTCGGGGAAGTCTATCGCGACTTGTATGAGTGCAACAAGGGGAAGCTTTCTTCGGACAGCCGGAGAAACGGCAGCGAGGAATGGATCAAGCGGCTGAGAATCATTGATTCCACCACCATTTCTCTTTTCTCCAATGCCATTTTCAAGGGCGTGGGGCGACATCCCAAGACTGGCAGGAAGAAAGGGGGCATAAAGGTGCATTCTGTCATACATGCCAATGAGGGTGTTCCTTGTGACGTAAGGTTCACCTCGGCAGCAACAAACGACTCCTTCATGCTGGCACCGAGCCACTATCAGCATAATGAGATTGTCGCTATGGACAGGGCGTATATCAACTACGAGAAGTTCGAGGAACTCACAGAAAAGGACGTGGTGTACGTCACCAAGATGAAGAAGAACCTCAACTATGAGATACTTGTGGACTGCATGGATATGAACCGAGAAGGGAGGATGGAATATCGGGATCAGGTCGTTGTGTTCCGTAAGGGTGAGATAAGCCACATAGCCCGCATCATCACATACGTGGACATTAAGAAAGGAAAGCAGCCCAAACTCATATCACTGCTTACCAACGACTTTGACATGTCTCTGGATACCATAGTGGACATATATCGAAAAAGATGGCAGATAGAGTCCCTTTT
>ONAG01000075.1 GCA_900315745.1 uncultured Prevotellaceae bacterium | reverse complement strand
TTCTCCAGCTCGGCGGTGCTTCCCCCGATTCGCGAGTAGTCGAA
Organism: uncultured Prevotellaceae bacterium; assembly: GCA_900315745.1. Lineage (GTDB taxonomy): Bacteria > Bacteroidota > Bacteroidia > Bacteroidales > Bacteroidaceae > Prevotella. The sequence goes on along the minus strand of ONAG01000075.1, from coordinate 20,248 downwards.
GTACATCACCTGGAACGTCCCCCTTTCTGGCGTGGGGTTGTCGGCTATCCACAGACCTTGGAACAGCTTTTGGAAGTTGTCACGCTCATTGATGTCGTAATATGCGCGGAGCATGCTCAGAAAGACACTCTTTCCGAATCTGCGTGGGCGGATGAGAAAGAGGAAATGGTCAGCATATTCCATCTTCGGTATGTACATTGTCTTGTCGATAGTGTACATGTCTTCATTCCTGATTTGTTTGAAATCAGAGACACCATATGGTAGTAGTCGAATATGTTCCATGAATGTTTTTATTTGGGGCTGGTTTTTTGTCTTTTCCTTTTCAACTGCGAAGATATGCATTTTTTTCCAAAACAAAGTCATGTGTGTTGTTTTTTTGCCTTTATGATGTGCAAATGCCTTTACTGTCAGTTTATTTTTGTAAACGTTCCTTTCTGGCGTTTGTTGTCAAATAATTAATAACCTCTACATCCGTTCTATTGTCTATACTGCAAGCAACAACCAAGGCGAACGTCCATTTTCATACGCATTTGTTTTGCAAGTATAATGAAAAATGCTATATTTGCGGCATCGAGACGGCTAACCTATAAGATAAAAAGGTTACTCATCAAAATTATAACGAGTATGAGAAGAGTGTTTTTACTTGCAGTTCTGCTATTGGAGATTGCAGGACTATCAGCGAAAGTAGATGTCGAGGGTGGTGGACTAAAGCCACGTCTTGTGGTCTTGACAGATATTGGTGACTGCAATGTAGAGCCAGACGACATGGAGTCTGCCATACGTCTGCTAAGCTATGCTGACGTATTCGAGATAGAGGCAATAATGACCACTGTAGGTTGGAACTGCGACCCCTATCCAGAAGACTGGGCACATTATTTGACGATGGTGGTGGATGCATACGCAACCGACGTATATAACCTGCGCCGGCGCTCGTCACAGAAAGACTTCCTGCCGCTGTCGGAAGAAAACGGTAAGCAGAAATTAGGCTATTGGCCCAGTAGCGAATATATACGCAGTCGAACGATGTCTGGAAGCCACAGAGCAGGAATAGGAGTGATAGGAGAGGGCAACGACTCGCCTGGCAGTGACTTCCTTATTCGGTTGGCAGATGAGGAAGATGACCGTCCTATCTGGGTGGCTGCATGGGGCGGTGGCAACACCCTTGCCCAAGCCATCTGGCGTGTTGGACAGACAAGGACAGAACAAGAACTGAAGGCTTTTCTTCACAAGTTTCGCATTTATACTATCACTGACCAGGATATGCGATACGAGATGCGCATGAACAGGGCTTTCAGTTCTCACAGATGGATGCTTCAGGAGTTCAAAGATGATTTGAAATTCATATGGGACGAAGGAACATGGCAACTCCATGTAGGACTGGGTGTGGAATACTGGCAGTTGTATGAGCGGCAGGTTCAGGGACATGGCGCCTTGGGCAGAATCTATCCGAAATACAAATATGGTGTGGAGGGTGATACGCCTTCGTTTCTTTATGTGATGCCAAATGGCTTGTCAGACCCAGAATACCCCTCACAGGCAGGCTGGGGCGGTTGCCATGCCTATGGACTATGCGCCGATTCCCTGACATACGCTTGGACGAGTTGGCAAGAGCCTATGAAAAGCATAACAGAGGGCTACAAACGACGCTTCTATCCCGATGAGCTAAACGATTTCTGCGCCCGTATGCAGTGGGCTGAAAAGGGAAAAGGCAATAAGAACCCCGTGGTCTGTGTAAATGGCAGCATGGGCGTTGCTCCTCTTCATATAAGAGTGGTTGCAGGCAGTGATGTCAAGTTGGATGCCTCATCGTCTTCGGATGCTGACGGCGACCACCTCAGCTACAATTGGTGGCAACAGCCAGAGGCAGGCACATACTCTCATGCCATAGACATCCCACATGCCAGTTCCTCGTCTGTAGGGGTTGCCATTCCCAACGATGCTAAGGGCAAGTCCATCCACATTGTCTGCGAGGTGCATGATGACGGGCCTTTTCATCTTGTTGCCTACAAACGAGTGATTCTTGACGTAGAATAATAAATAGAACCCTCCATGAAGTTTTTGTTTTGGACATGGAAAAAGACCATATAGCTGCTTCTCCTTTCTCTCATCCGATATATGTGATGGCAAAGCCAGTCGGCTCTCAATGCAACTTGGCATGTAGGTACTGCTATTATTTGGAAAAGAAAGGTCTTTACCCACAATCCACAAGAATGATTATGGACGAGGGACTATTGGAAAGGTTTATAAGCCAATATATTGCAGCCCAGACACAAAGGGAGGTCTTATTTGTGTGGCATGGTGGTGAGCCGCTGCTCCTGCCTCTTGACTTTTACAGAAAAGTGCTTGTGCTTCAGCAAAAACATGCCCATGGACATGTAATCGACAACAGCTTGCAGACCAATGGGACACTTCTCACTGATGATTGGTGCAAATTCCTAAAGGATAATCATTGGCTTGTGGGTGTGTCGATAGACGGGCCTCAGGTTTTGCATGATGCTTTCAGAAAGAACAAGAGTGGTCGAGGCTCGTTTGCTGATGTGATGAGGGGCATGGACATGCTCAATCGTCATGGAGTGGAATGGAATGCAATGGCAGTGGTCAACAGTTTGAATGCTGAACACCCAAAAGGGTTTTATCATTTCTTTCGTGACATGGGATGTCGTTACATACAGTTCACACCCATTGTGGAGAGGGTGGGGACTTCTTCTCCTTTGGTGAATCTTTCGAAGGACGACAAGTTGGAAATGACTCCCGAAACGGTGTCACCTCGTCAATGGGGCAATTTCTTATGTTCTGTGTTTGACGAATGGGTGCTCAATGATGTCGGCGAATACTTCATCCAGATTTTTGATGCCACGTTGGCGAATTGGCTCGGTGTGGAGCCAGGGGTGTGTTCTATGGCGAGGTCTTGTGGCAATGCCTTGGCGATAGAGCATAATGGGGATGTTTATTCGTGCGACCATTTTGTTTTTCCTGATTATCTTCTTGGAAACATAAGGCAAGAATCGTTGGTGTCTTTGGTGTATGGAGAGAGGCAAAATGAGTTCAGGAAAATGAAAATTTCTCTTCCCTCCCAATGCAGGAGATGTTCATTTGAGTTCGCATGTCATGGGGAATGTCCCAAAAACCGTCTCTGCCACACTGTTGATGGAGAGACGGGACTGAATTATTTATGTAGTGGTTATCTGCAATTCTTCCGCCATGTTGCTCCATACATGGATTTCATGGCGGAAGAATGGAGGGCAGACAGGGCTCCTGCCAATGTGATGGACGCCATCAGACAAGGGCTATTCTCCAGGCAAGGGCCAGTTGGGGGAAGGGGTGCGCATTGATTTCATCTTGCGGTCGAACTCCTCAACCATCTCAGGATGTTCGTCGGCAAGGTTGTGGCTCTCTGTCATGTCATCTTTCAAATTGTAGAGTTCGAGAGGTGCGCCACGTTTCACGGTCACGCATTTCCAGTCTCCTTGTCGTGCTGCCCGTTGCACCCCAGGAAATTCCCAGTAGAGCATCCGGTTGTCGGTATCCACTTCCTTTCCATAAAATAGTGGAAGGATGTTGATGCCATCGGTCTGTTGGGGCAGGTAATGGGTGGCACCCGTTAGAGCGGCGAATGTAGGCATGATGTCAGGGAAATAGATGATGTTGTCGAGTGTCTGAACAGGCACTTTTCCTGGCTGGTTTACTATAAGTGGCACACGTATGCCTCCTTCGTAGAGTTGTCCTTTGCGCCCTTTGAAACCCGCATTGCAGTTGAACAGCTTCAGTGGGGCTTGTACAGCGGCTCCGTTGTCGGAAGCGAAGATTACGATTGTGTTCTCGCGCAGCTTCAGACGGTCGAGCGTGGAAAGAAGACGACCAATGGCTGCATCCATGTGTGTGATGAGGGCTGCATATCTCTTGGTGTTCATGTCCCAAGTCTCGTCATCATACCATACAGTGTTGTCGATGATGTATGGCTCGTGTGGGGCGTCGAAGGCAAGATAAAGAAAAAACGGGTTCTTCTTGTTGCGCTTGATGAATTTTATTGCATCATCGGTGGAAATGTCGGTGTTGTGCTTCACATGTCGGTCGTGTGCATTTGCCTTGATATGGATGAGTCGGTCGTTGTCAAAACGATAGTATGGATAGTAATAGGGTGAGTTGGAGTGTACCGTAGATATCGTCCATCCATAAAACTCGTCAAAGCCACGATGGTTGGGTGATGAACCAGGGTCGTAGCCGTCAAGATGCCATTTATTGACCAGACAGGTGCGATAACCGGCGGCACTGAGCACCGTGGCTATGGTGGTGTCTTCCGGAAGCAGGTTTGCTCGACGTATATAAGTCGTGTCGCCTTTCGCATTGATTTTCACCCCTTTGATGCCTCCGGCAGTACACTGGTTGTCGCGAATGCGTGCATGACCGCTATTCTTGCCAGTCATTAGCGAACAGCGTGAGGGAGAGCTGATGCCGCTGCCGGCATAGCACTGTGTGAAACGAGTGCCTGAGGCTGCCAGTTGGTCGATGTTAGGGGTCTTTACATATTCGCTGCCATAGCATGACAGGTCGCCGTAACCCATGTCATCGGCAAGGATGAATATGATGTTGGGACGTTCTGGGGTAGCCTTGGGATGAGGCTCACCTGCTTCGCCTGACTGCGGGATGACTATACCAGCAGCCAACATGCTGCCATATCGTATTATTTTCTTCATTTATATAAAATAGGAAATCAAAAATGTCTATGTTGTTACCTCGCTATTTAGTGCAAAGTTACGAAAAATCGAGAGCAGAACGAAAGAAACTTGTTTCTTTTTTATGCCGAGATGGAGTAACTTATCTAAAGTTACGAAAAATCGAGAGCAGAACGAAAGAAACTCGTTTCTTTTTTATGCCGAGATGGAGTAACTTATCTAAAGTTACGAAAAATCGAGAGCAGAACGAAAGAAACTTATTATTTTCTTATGATGAGATGAAGTAACTCAAATATGCCTTTATACTTGCGAGTGTGCATAGGCAACCTCCAACGTTTTTTTCATGCCCGAGGAGATATACGGCAGAAGAGTTTGCAAGCGCTTTCTCTCTCCTATGCTACCAAAAGGGAAATACACGCTGGAGGTAAGAGTATCGGAAATGAAGCCCAACTGGACAGACAAACGCCGCAACCAATATGGCAGCAAGGGACATAAGGTTGAGATAAGCGATGTAATCATAAAATAAGCCAAGGTCGTCAGAGGTGCCCAGCACACAATAGATGCGCTCCTTGCCATGCTTGATATACTGTTCTTACTTTGCTTACGGCTGAGCAGAATCTGCCTCCGTCTTCTGAATCACCACAGGCCCCATCATGCCAGAGCGGAGCAATGGTGTATCCTTCTCAAAGAACTTGAATGAGACGACAGCCTTACGTTTGGTGGGGCGCGGCAGCCCCTTGCTTAGCCATTCGGGCACTTCTTTCATGAATCGCCCGATAGTTGAAGAATTGGGGTCTGCGCCGAAGGAGACTGGCTCTGACCATTCCACATCATCAGGCTCCAGCTCATCACCCACCATACGGTTCACCCAAAGGTTGGTAACGTCTATCTCCAGAGTGTTGTCACCTCCATGGAGAGCCTCCGTAATATCGACAGTAAAGGGAGGTCGCCACAGCGTCCCGATCACTTGTCCGTTCACATGCACGACAGCCAGATTCTTCACTTCACCCAAGTCGAGCACATAGCGATAGTGACGCTCCAGTTCTTTCAGATGCAGTTGCTGTGTATAGCGAGCAGTACCGGAGAAGTATCTGATGTCGCTGTCAGCAGACTCATTCCAAGGCAACAGCGATGGCCATTCCACCTCTTTTCCTCCATCGAATCTGACCGTCCATGTTCCGGCTACGTGTATGGTGTCTGTGATACTGTTTGAGAGTGATTCTCTCACCGAACAGGTCTCGGCGGTTGTTTTTCTGAATATTAGGAATATGGCCTGACGCGTGGTCAGGTTCAACTTGACATGCGTCTTGCCGTCTGCCATTCTCCATACTTTGGCTTCCGAAATGTTACCTGTTTCAGGGTCCCACAACTCTGGTAGCCTGCCGTCCCCTCTGGTGGTCAGGGTGGTCATGATGGTGCTGTCATTGATGTTGGCAATGAAATAAATGTCTGACATGTTGTCGCGACGGTGTATCCACTGAATCCCCGCCATGTCCGACGACAGCGACGGTTCCCGCCGCCTGTAGTCGTCCACATAGATGCCGCGTTGCAATAATGCCTGGCATCGGCTGAAATAGGAGAACAGGGGTTTTGCCCCGTCTTTCCACCACGTCTGTCCAGGAGTCCACCATGTGCCCCAAATTCCGAATGTCATGCCCGGTTTGGCGTTATGCCAAGGGTTTTGGGCTGCAGCATGGAGCATCAGTTTGTTGATGCCCAGGCAGAAGGCACGGTCAGCGGTGGCTTTCAGTGCCGCAGGGTCATCCCTCCAGGCATGGAGCGGCCAGCAGGTGAACCCCTCGGCATAGACCAGTTCGCGGCCTGAAGAGCGTGCCGCATCCACCACACGCGGCACGTCCTTCCATCCCCAGTTATCGGGTTTTGCCCAAAACTCAGCACAGATGGTGGCATCTGCGTTCAGTTGCCGCACAATCTTGGAGGTGTTAATCGGGTTGAAAGGCTTTGAAGCCCCGGTGCCGTAGGGCTGCACCATCAGCTGTATGCCATGCTCGCTCGCCAACTGGCTCATATAGCCGTAGTAATTCTCGGCAAAGAGGTCGGTGACGGTCTCTTGCCAGTCACGCTTCATCTTCTGCGTCGCCTCCTTGCTCTCAATGGTCACTCCTGCCAGCGCAGGCAGCCACGGCAGGATGTCGTATCCTCTCCGCTTCTTGAACTCTTCGGGCATCTGCCGGGTCCATTCCTGCCCGCCTGCCTCGTAACTGTCAATCTCCAAGCGTTGGAAAGTGCGGCCCGCCTCACTGCCACCCATGGCAATGATTTGGGCTGGGTAAGCATCCCAGAAACGGCGGACAGCCTCGCGACTCATCTTGTCGCACTCCAGCCCAACGCCACCGGCAGGGGCTGTCGCTGCGTTGGTGCGCCCATTGGTGGTATGGCCGAAGCGATAAAGTGTTCCATTCCTCCTTTTGAAACCTTTCAGCGGGAAATCCGATGGCTTGAACACTTGGATGTCTTCCAACCTGACGATGCTGTCGTTGGGCACATAGACTACGGCGATGTCTTCGTAGTAGTTCCATTGTGGGTCAATTGTCGATTGCTTCGGCAGAGCCGTCCCGCAGCCCTTGCTCCACACCAGTTTTTGCATGGAAAACTCGGGAGTGACTTCAGTGCATGCACTCGACGACCAGCCTGGGCAGTTATGCGTGCCGAACGTCAGGCCTAAACGGCTGCACTCGCTGATGGCGTATTGCATAAGGCGACGCCAGTTGTCGGTACCGATGGCATTTGCCGTGTCGCTGACAGCCACTTGCGTGGGGCCTCCCACCAAGAACTGCTGCACGCCACCGATGCCTGCCACAGCGTATGCTTCAAGGTCTGCCGTGATACCTTCCTTCGAAACCAGTCCGTCCATCCATTGCCATATCATGATGGGCTTGGCATCATCCGTAGGATTTCTGAAAATGTCTTCCAGCGTGCTCTGAGCCGCTGTCTGCTGTCCGTGGATGGCGACAAGCAGAAGGAGAAAAAGCAATCTTTTCATATATTGGACCATGGCGTCAACGTAGAAGCCTGTCCGGCCTAATGTGCGGTATTCCATTTACTACGTATGTTTGATGATAAGGTTGGATTTGCACCATTGTAGCGCAAAGGTAACAAAAATCTGTCACCTCTGCGCTACACACTAAAAAAATATGTTTTTGATATGTAATGCCGTTTGTCTGATTTAGTACGATGCAAAACGGTGGTTGCATTCCAGGGCATCTTCGCAACCTGTTCTTAACCGAGTGCAAAGGTACAGTGATTTTTCTTTCACAGACTTCACGGCTCAGAAGAACAACGCCACTGTTAGCGATGCCATCCGCCAGAACGTGAGGTTGATGACCCCCATGAGTTTCATCGGCAACGGAAAGACAACGGTTGCTCCACACTGGTATATTCGTCACGGAGCACGCGACCGCGATACGGCTTTCCCCGTCCCCGTCAACTTCGCCATAAAACTCCAGAATGCTGGCAAGGACGTGAACTTCCTGCTGGACTGGAACCGACCCCATAGTGGAGACTATGCGTTGGACGAACTTTTCGAGTGGATAGCCAGTATAATGAAATGAAAAGTAGGTCGTTGGAGTTGAGTTACAAATCCCTGTTCAGCACTTCGCTGACATCAGGCGTCTCGGGCTGTGGCTGCCAGTGGCTCATGAGTTCGCAGACCACTGCGCCCTCCGCATTGGTGAGAGTATGGAGGTAACATCCATCATCTGTACGCGACATACGGCATGTGAGGGGTTCGTCAAGATAGGTCTCACGCAGCCAGTGTACGGTGAGGGAAGACAATGTCAGAGATGCAAGCACCTCTTCGGGCATGGTCAGCATGGCGATGCTGACATAGCTGCGGTTGCTGACGTGGAAATTGAAGTCAAGGTCGAGACGTGTTGCACGATGCTCCATCTGCATGTCGAACGACTGCGTTTTTGGAAACCGTACTTTCTTGTGGCTACCTGTCATCAGTTCAGGCACCACCACCAGTTCGCCGGCAAGGAAATCGGTTGTTTCCAGTCGTTTTGGTGTCGAGGTTGAGGATGTTCCACTGACTTGTGCCGGAGGCAATCAGCTGCTCGTTGTCCCTGCGCACAATGCGGAAATCGCAGTAGATGCGGAGTGATGTCAATTCGCTCACCCACAACTCCACGGTGAAGTCCTCCGACCAGTAGGTGACCGTCGGCTGGATATCCATCTGAACCTCAGTGATGACCCACATGCACCGCTGCTTGACGATGTCGAAAGCTGCCACGTTGTGGATGGTCATCAGGCGTGCAAAACTATCCTGGAAATACATCAACAGCGCATTGGGTGTAAGCCTGTACAATGGCGTGATGTCTGATGCTGTCGATGTGTAGGTGTGCCGATATTTTCCGTTTGTTATCATATCTTCATTGCTTTAGTTCTCTTTAAGTTTCTTTTGTCGATACTCAGTCGGGGCCATGCCCAAATGTTGTTTGACAAACTTGCTGAAGGTCGTCAAAGTCTAGTTTTCTCATATTGGTCACAAAGTTAGTCAAAAATCCCCAATCCCGCTGTTCTCAAATACTTCAATAATCATAAAATTCATCAATAGGTTGAGAATGGACCAATGATTGGGGCAAATGGAACACTCAAGCGTGAAAAGAACATGCTATCTTTGTCGCAAATTCATTAACACCCAAAACAAAATCATCATGAAGATTCACGTATTGCATACCGGCGAAGTCCGCGTGTCACCTTATCTGCCTTTTGGCGGCGACAACTGTAACCTGTTGAAAGCCTCTGGCATGACCACCCCGAAAGAAGACTGGATATGGCTGCCTGTATCAGTCTATCTTATTGAGCATCCGAAAGGGCTGATTCTCGTTGATACTGGTTGGCATCGCGACATGTCTCCTGAAGGAGTCTATGACAAGAAGGCACAGGTGAAGAGTCTTGGTTCGAGAGTGTTGTATAATGTGAACCAAGGCCAGATACCTTTGGGAGAGGCAGTGGACGAGCAACTCGCCACGATGGGTATCAAACCCAGTGACCTCGACTACGTGCTGCTGACGCACCTTGACTGCGACCACGCCAACGGACTACGTGCCGTGAAGGACGCCAAGCACATCCTTGTCGCTGTCGAGGAACTGGAGTGTGCACGTAAAAACGGCTTTATCCGCTACAAGAAAAAGTGGTGGGAGGGTGTCGATATGCAGACCATCGAGTGGAACGGCACCGAGGGACCTGCTGGCAAGTCGTTCGACCTCTTTGGCGATGGCAGCATCAAAATGATCAACATCCCCGGGCACTGCGACGGTCTATGTGCTGTTAAAATCACCCGCGAGGATGGGAAATATGTCCTGCTCTTCTCCGATGGCGGCTATGCCACCAAGTCGTGGAAGGAGATGATCACCAGTGGTGTATCGCTCGACAAGGAGATGCAGCGCAAGTCGCTGATGTGGATTCGTGAGCAGTCGATGGACGCCAATTGCATCGAGAGTCTTGCCACACACGATACCGACATCAAGCCACATGTGATTGAGTTGTAATGCAATAGTGTCTCTTTAGAGTACAATTTGTTTAGCCTCTAATTGAGAAAAGAAATTCTCTTGGGACGTTCATTTTTGTGTGTCCCAAGAGTTGTATTCTTCAAATCTCAATCACCTTGACGTGGCTGAACCAATTGTGCAAGTGTTCCTGTTGGAAGACATAGCCCAGTTGGTTGCTTACGATTTCGTGCCACCAATCTGAGCATCGATGTTGGTGTATGAATGACCGTATATCCAGCAGTTGATGCGGCTGCCGGCAATGAAGTTTACACTACGGCATTCCATTTGCTTTGTCTGTTTGGTGATAAGGTTGGAGTCGTTAATTGTAGCGCAAAGGAAACATAACCTGTCCCACGCTGCGCTCATTCTGGTAGGCATGGGCCGTGTCGATGTGGCGGTAGCCGGCCTTCAGGGCGGTCAGCACCGAGTTGTAGGTTGCTTCCCCTGCGGGAATGCTATAGACACCGAGACCAAACTGAGGGATGACGACTCCGTTGTTCAGTGTGAGAAAAGTCTGGTTCTTCTGTGCTTCCATAACTGTTACACTCAATAATGCGACTAAACTTAACAATATCTTTTTCATCATTCCCCTGACTTTATCCTAGTTGATACTCTCCGGTGCGTATGCTGGCAATGACACCACCGTCGATGAGCAGGTCGGTACCGGTGATGAAGCGGGCATGCTCGCCCAAAAGGAAGGCTGCTGCCTCGGCTATCTCGTCGCTCGTTCCCGTGCGTTGTGCGGCAGAGGCGTCAATCATGCGCTGGTAGCCCTCACCGTTGGCATTGAACTCGTCGTAAGCCAGCGGAGTGACGATGACGCCCGGCGAGATGGTGTTGATACGGGCACGGCGCTTGCGCCACGAGGTGGCTGCGGCACGCTGGACCTGCAAGTGGTTCATTCGCTTGGCAATCATGTAGGCAAAGCCAGAGTTCTGCATGGCTACCTCCTGGATGAACTTCACCTCTTTCAGCTGTGAGGTCGGAGTGTTCACCAACTGCAACTCGATGTCATTGGGGATGGGATACATATAGGCAGCCTGACTGCTGATGATCAGTCCTGCACCACCCTCTGCCATCACCTCGCCGAAGGCATCCAAGGCATAACCTGTGCCCACCATGTCGAGATTGACGATATGCTCGGGACTGGCCTGGTTGGGCGATGCGCCGGCCGTGTCGATGAAGTACATCACAGGACCAAGTTCTGCGGCCTTCTTGGCAAAAGCCTCTACGCTGTCCTTCTGCAGGGCGTTCACCTGCATCGTCTCCACATCATAACCACAGTGGCGGAAGTCCTCGCCCACACGCTCCAATGCCTTCTCGCTGATATCGCCTAACAGAATTTTCTTACCCGCACCGATGCGGCGTACGATGGCTGTTCCCATACTACCAGCACCCAAGAGTGCCACTACTTGTTTTTGTTCGTTTCTGTCGAATACCATAATATTGTCTCCTTTTATTTCGTTTTTATTTCATATACTCTTGATGAATTTGGCCGGATTGCCACCTACAATCGTATTCGGGGCGACATCCTTGGTCACCACGGCACCTGCTGCCACCACGGCATTCTCGCCGATGGTCACACCGGGCAGGATGATGGCACCCACGCCAATCCACGCATTGCGACCGATGTGGACGGGCTTGCAGCGCAGCACCATGCGGTTCTCGAAATCGTGGTTGTCGGTGACGATACGCACGTTGGGGCCAATCATCACCCCGTCGTCGATGGTGATGCCGCCAGCCGCCATGCACGTGAGCGAGTGGTTGACAAACACGCCACGCCCTATCTTCATCTGGCAGCCGAAGTCAATCTGGATGGGCGGCATCAGATAACTCGTCTTGTCGAGACCGCCATTGAAGAGTTGCTCTTCCAACGGGCGGACCAGTTCCGGTTTCGGCTCCGTGGTGTTCACCTTGAAACAAATACTGCCGCAGCGCCCCATCTCCTGAATGGCCTCTGCATACTCGGGCGTTGCCATATCGATGTCGGCCCCTGATCTTAATTGCTCGAAAATATTCATATCCTTTGTACGTTTAATTGATTTCACAATGCAAAGGTATATCGAAAAAGGCAACCCGTCGTTACACGGATTGCCTCTATACTTTCACATTTTGCCGAAGATCACTTGTTGCGGAATGAACTGGGTGATTTTCCAAGTGTTTTCTTTACATAACGGGAGAAATGCGACACGTTTTCAAAATGCATGAGGTCGGACACCTCGGTCAGTGTCTTCGTCGTGTCATTCAGCAACGACACCAGTTCGAAGGCCGCATAATACTGTATCCATTGCGAGGCGGGCAGGCAGGTGATGGTACGGCTCACCTGCGACAGATATTTCGGTGTGATGCAGAGCAGGTCGGCATAGTAGGCCACTTCGCGCTCCGTCCTGGCATTCTGCTGAGCCAGAGCAAGGAACCGCAGGAAAATCCGCGCGGCATTGTCCGAGGTATCCATCTGGGAAAGGCCATGCTGGCACACCGTCCACAAGTCGTAGATGAAGATTTGCATCACACGTCCCAACACCTCATGCTTGAAACTGGAGTCCGACATCGCCAGACGGTTGCGGAAAAGGGCGAAGTCATCGTCCATCAACCGCAGCCCCTCCTCGTCAAGATGGAACGTCGGGTTGATGCGTATGAAAACAAAGCCCTTCGAAGCCCACACCATCTCGGGATTGAATTGCTGCAAGAACGGTCCCGACAGCAACAGCACGTCGGCCTCGAAATCCTCGGAGCACACAATGCGCTGAATGGTGTTCGACATCTGCCAGATGGCGAGGTCGCCCTGTCGGGAGGTGAACGAGTTCTTGCCGTCGGAGAAGGTCATCTCTCCCTGGCGCACAAGGATGTGCACGTGGTACTTGCCGACGAACTCCGACACTTGCTGCCTATCACGCTTCGTGTTGATCAGATTGCAACCGTATGTCTCTTCCATAACATCTATTCGTTTATCTAATAACGGAAAAAAGTGGATTTTAATGTGTCGCCTTGAGATTTTGCAAGTCGCCGTACCCAAAAGAGACTGTGCAACCGCCATAGATGAGCAGGTCGGCTCCAATTAATTCAACTATGAAACTTAGAACTTTTTTGAAAATATGTCAACTCCCATAATTCTTAACTTTGTTTCATTTCATTATTCGAAGTTTTTTGTGCCATTTTATTCGATGACTGTCGCAATCGCTCCTTTTTCGAGATTCTGACAGTCATCGATTAGTTTTTTGGATATGAAAATGTACATTAGAGAAATGAACAATGGTCATTGTAAGAAAAAACAATATCTTTGCATGTTCATACAAGCCATTAAAACAGGACTTTGAAATAATAGCAGGAATGGCAGGAAGCCATAGCTGAAGAATATCGTCAACAAGACGAATGGAATGGAGAAAAAAGTTTTTTTCTTGATGGGATGTTCGCTTTCCTAACATTAATGACGTGCATGTCTGCCCAACAAGATTTTCCTGCCGTTGACGATGTATGCTCCAGCTTGTGTGGGCATGCCTTCCAGGCACTGTCCTGCCAGTGAGAACGCAGAGATATGCGAGGGTGGCGTTTTGACGGGAACTATGCCGGTCGGCTTGATGTCGGCGTCAAACTCAATGGACTGCTGTGGTAGGATGCAGTCGCTGACTATCTGTATGTCACCACCATCGGCATGGGGGACTGCCGGTATTTCCATCCAACACTCACCACCGGGGAGAAGGCCTCGCAGGGAGGTCGTAGAACGGACATCGCCTATGGCGAACCAAGCATCCCTGTATAGGGGTGCCATGCCTTCGTTGGCGACCAGAAGGCGGGTGGCGGTGCCGTCCGTCTGGCACTCCCTGACCACGAAACGGTAGCCTGTGGCCAAGGACCCTTCACGGAATCTCTCTGGTGTTGCCACGCCCCCACGAGGCGCATCATTGGCAATCATGAAGGTGATGTGGTATTTGGCAGCTTGCTCCGCCCAGGTGTGACCATAAAGGCCGTCGGGATGAAGGAAGTTCTTTTGGTCGTTCGACGAATAGTAGCTGATCTCACCACCGCAGACACCTGTCTGCCACCGCGTGCCGCAGCCTATGGCGTTCCAGCATTTCTCGTTCCAACCGTCTTCGGTTCCGATTTCATGGGTCTTGTGCATGAACGAGTCATCGAACAGGCCGAAATGCAGGGCCATCAGTTCTTTATCATCGGTCACGGGGGAGTACTCATCATCGGCGGCATCTATGGACACCGCCCAAGGGATGTCTGTCATGACGGCGTTCATGTGCTGGAAGAACTGCTTCTGGAAGGCTTTCGAGGGGAAGTTCCTGCCCAGTTCCAACTTGGTGCCATAGATGTGATACTCGGACCAGTGCCCGAAACCGACCTCGAGGAATGCCAGACGGGCATTGTGGGCATAGCGCTGGGCGAAGTCGGTATAGAACTGCAGGGTGAAACGCTGCAGCTCGGCGTTGCTCCAGTCGGCATAATAGGTGGGTCCGTCGCCACCGGGATTCTTGGAGTAGGTCTCTGCGTAGTCCGGTCTTTCCTTGATGTAGTCTGGCACGGCTGTTGTCCCTTTCCTGCCATCGACATCCGTCCCTGACGGATATTCATAACGGAAACGGGCGATTAGCTGGTGTCCTCGGCTGGCCACATCTTCCAGCAGCGAGTCGAACCAGTTCCAGTCATATTCGATAGTGCCGTCATCCCCGCAACCCGTCACCACCTTGCATGGGAGGCAATAGGAGAACTCCAGCTGGATGGTCTCGCCGTATGTGGCATGGCGGTCACGGGCTTCGTCAGGCCACAGCACCAGTCCTGCCATCGGCTGCGGATGGGTAATCTGTCTTGTCAGTGCCACCGACTGCCACGTCTGTGCATGACAAACCGCAATAACGGCCGTCATCATCGTCATCAACACACATCCCTGCTTTTTCATGATGTGGTGAAAAAAACTGTAGAAATCACTCATGCTAAAATCCTTTTTTGTCTCCAATAGAATGATGAGTGCAAAAGTACGTCATATTTTAGAAAAAAAAGGAAAAAGTGACACCATATTCCATCCTATCAGACAAATTGACCAGTTCGAACATGCCTATCTCAAGTGTGAAAAGTCAACGAGGTGTTCAACTTCGCCAACTTGTGCAGATGGTGGGTCGCACCATATAAAACCAGCAGATAGAACCAAATGACGAAAATGGACGGAGCAGTGAGAGCCATCATGTTTGCATGAATGGCCGAGTCGCGTCGGACATAGACGAAGTCAACCAGGCTTTGTTAGACATAGTGGTGGACTACACCTACTGGATAACCGACCACACGATGTCGGGGTCAACTTGATAATATCCATGTGCCAGGTTATGGCGCATTTTGGCTATCATCTGCCATGGTGTCTCAGGATGAGCCCTGCAGAATGCTTTGGTCAGATTGTAAACGGCCTCGCCTATTATCATGGTATAATAAACGATACCGCCAAACAACAACTTGTCGGCGGTCAAGTCATCGCGTGTCATCCCATTGCTGCGCTCCAGTATGATGTCGATGGCATCCACAATATGAAGGAGGCGATTCCGATCTTTAGGCTGCTCTCTCATAAATCAGGATTTTGTCGTGTTCCACACTTTCGCGGGCAAATTCTGCCAGCGAGCCCTCAGTCAACAAGTCCACCTTGCGGTCGAGCAACTTTTCAAGGTCATTCCACATGCCGAAAAACTTAAGCCCTATGGGCTGGGAATGGTCGAGTAGCACCAGAATGTCGACGTCGCTTAATGGTGTCTCCTCGCCACGGGCGAAAGAGCCAAACAGCCAGGCTTTCAAGACAGGCTGGGTCTTGAAATAGTCGGATAAAGTCTGTTTCATCACTTGTGTACACATAAGCTATTGTATTACGGCTACAAATATATAAAAAATAAATGAGATGCTATATTCTTAAGGAGAAAAAAGCAAAAACCACGTTGTTTGTTTGGCATTCTGCTCACCTTTCACTACCTCTGAGTATTCTTGAATGATATGGTCATTTAGACCTGGGAGACCACTCCTGAAAAAATACACAATTGTCTTCGGAGCCAACGTGGAGAACATCCGAGCCACTGCGCCATACAATCTCACCAAGCAGTATATGTGAAGTGTCACGATGTAATGCCTCCCAACACGCAAAGAGTCCTTTCCTCAAATAAAAAAATAGCATTAGGCATAAAGGCAAAAACAGGGCGGTTTTCTTGGCAATGTCTTTCATTTATGCTAAATTTGCCAAATAATGTTTTCTGGTTGAGAAGCCCTCTTATATAGGGGGCACTCAACCCATTGTTCAAACACCTACATTCCCAACGATGCCAAAGACAAGCAACAAAGCCTCCCGGGCGAAAGAGACCAAGAAGAAAGCGCCCCGTGCGCCCAAACTTTCATATACAGTGCAACCACCCAACATGGCGCTGAGACAATGGCAAATAGCCTTGCGCCAACAAATAGCAGTCACGGAACATTACGCCATCTCTCACGCAGACGAAAGGAACAAGAATGGCGAGTATGTAGTGGGTAACTTCCTAACACGGCAGAAATACAAGGTGGTGTACCGAGGCGAGGGCAGCGAATGGAACTATTGTTCCTGCATGGATTTCAAGACCTCTCGGTTGGGCACCTGCAAGCACATTGAGGCTGTGAAAGAATGGATTGTCAACAAAAAAGGCGAGATAGTACACACATCCTTGCCTCCATACACATCCGTCTATCTTTCCTACAAGGAAGGGAGAGAGGTGAGAATAAGGATTGGCACCGATCACAGAGAGGAATTCAAGTCGCTTGCAGCACGTTTTTGCAACCAAGAGGGTGTGCTTCTGCGTACTGCCTATCCAAAGTTTGGCGAACTGATTACCGAGGCGATGGCCATCGACAACTCTTTTAGGTTTTATCAAGACGCCATCGACTATATTTTGGAAATACGTGAGCACGAAATGCGAACTGATATTTTACGCGACTATTCAGACAATGAGATAGACAGACTGCTCAATGCCACGCTGTACCCCTATCAGCGCGAGGGGGTGCGGTTCGCCTTTGAGAAAGGCAAGGCTGTCATCGCCGACGAGATGGGACTGGGCAAGACCATCCAAGCCATCGCCACCGCCGAGATGCTCATGCGCGAGCACCTTGTGGAGTCGGTGCTGATTCTTTGTCCCACATCGCTTAAGTATCAGTGGAAACGTGAGATTGAGCGTTTCACCAATTCCCAAGCACACGTAATTGAAGGCAACCATCTGGAGCGGGTGAAACAATACCGTTGCGACGCCTCATACAAAATCATTTCCTACCATAGTGCGTGCAACGACATCAAGGCACTTGGCTCACTCGAGACCGACATGCTCATCATGGACGAAGTGCAGCGGCTCAAAAACTGGAATACGCAGATTTCCAAGTCCGCCAGGAGAATACGCACCCATTATGCGGTGCTGCTCTCTGGCACTCCCCTTGAGAACAAATTGGAAGAGTTGTATTCCATCATGGAGTTTGTTGACCAATTTTGCCTCAGTCCATATTATCAGTTCAAGGCAGACTACATCAAGACCAGTCCCAACGGGAAGGTGATAGGCTATCATAAACTCAATGAGATAGGGAGACGCATACGACAAAAACTGATACGGCGCACGAAGAAGCAGGTAGCGCTGCAGATGCCCGACCGGCAGGACAAGATTCTCCTTGTGCCGATGACCAAACAGCAAAGTGCGCTACACGATGAGTTCAGTTTCAAGGTTTCTCTGATTGTAAACAAATGGAACAAAACACATTTCATCTCCGAAGCAGAGCGATTGAGGCTATTGAAACTGATGTCGCAAATGAGGATGGTGGCCGACAGTACTTACATCCTCGACCAGGAAACCCGTTTCGACACCAAGATCGATGAGGTGATGAACATCCTGCGCGACATCTTTGAGGCCAACGAAGACGAGAAAGTGGTGGTGTTTAGCCAATGGGAGAGGATGACAAGGCTGATAGCTTGGGAATTGGAGAAGAGCGGGATAGAATACGAAAACCTTCATGGCGGCGTCCCCTCCATCAAGAGACGTTCCATCATCGAAAATTTCACCGACTCCCCCTCATGCAGGGTTTTCCTTTCGACCGACGCGGGAAGCACGGGTCTGAACTTGCAAGCCGCATCCACTCTGATCAACATCGATCTGCCCTGGAATCCAGCCGTGCTGGAGCAACGTATTGCCCGCATCTACCGACTGGGGCAAGAACGCAATATCCAGATTATCAATCTTGTTTCTCACGAGTCGTTCGAGGAGAAGATGCTCGATAGACTGAAATTCAAGACCGCCATGTTCGAGGGCGTGCTCGACAATGGGGAGGACTCCGTGTTCATCGGCGACAAGTCGAAACTTGAGCAGATGATGCAAAGCCTATCCGAAATCATGAAAGAAGAGGAAATTCATCATCAGGAGATGGAAAAAGCACCTGACGAAACTGAAGAAGAACTGTTTGAGGAATTTGCAGAAGAGAGTGTAGAGAACGAGGAGAGTGAAGAAAGCGAGGAGAATGAAGTGAACGGACAGAACGACGTTGCAGAAACAATGGAACAGGTAGAGCAAGCAGAACAGTCCGAGCCCTTAGACACGCCAGACATACCTTCGGACGAGAATACGGAGGAAGTACCAATCACCAAGCACTCGTTATCCACTGAAGCAAAAGAGAATAAGGGCGATGTCGCAGAGTCACCGCAAGTCCTTGTGAAACAAGGTGTAGCGTTCCTTTCTGGACTCGCCAAGGCCTTGCAGTCGCCAGAGGAAACAGAGCGTCTTGTCAATTCTTTGGTGGAAACCAACGAAAAGGGAGAGACGACATTGCGCATTCCCGTAGCCGACAAGCAGACGGTGAAAAACCTTCTTGGACTTGTAGGGAAACTGTTCGGATGACAAAAATAACAGAGTTCACTTTTTAAGTGGACTCAGTTATACAAGTCGTGTCTTCATTTAACTTTTAGGAACTTTTCCGAGCAAGCATCCAGAATTGATGTTCATGGCTTTGCGGGTGGTTCTATCTCAAATATGCTTGTATGCGTCCGAGTGCGTATCGGCAACCTCCAACGTTTTTTTATCATGCCCGAGAAGCGCCACGACACTCAAATACCTCTCACGCTACAACATGGCCACCATGGTGACCAATAACTCCAAACCGCTCTCCACCAAGGACAAGAGCCAGAAGAAAGCAGAACTCGTGGAACGACTCATGGAGATGGACCAGGAGAAGTTGGAGGCCATGCTCAAATTGATGGGATAAAGTCTCCAAATAAACATTCTGTTATTCCATCCAATTCGCTAACTTTGCACATTCAAAATATATCAAATTATGGAACAGAACAAAATCATCATATATCAGACCGAGGACGGACAAACACAGATTGATGTCCGTATGGAGAATGAGACCGTGTGGCTGACGCAAGCCCAGATGGTTGAACTATTTCAGACAACCAAACAAAATGTAAGCCTACACGTTGGCAACGTATTCAAAGAAGGCGAACTCGAAGAAAATTCAACAGTCAAGGAATACTTGACAGTTCAAAAAGAAGGCAAGAGAGAGGTCAATAGAAAGGTGAAATACTATAACCTCGATGTAATCATTTCCGTCGGTTATCGTGTCAAAAGCAAACGTGGAACGGCATTCCGTATATGGGCAAGGAATATTCTGAAAGAATACCTTGTCAGGGGCTATGCCGTCAACCAACGCATACATAGCGAGCAAATAGCCGAACTGCGCCAGTTGGTCCAGATGGTAGGCCGCACCATACAAAACCAGCAGATAGAACCAAATGACGAAAATGGACGGAGCAGTGAGAGCCATCATGCTTGCATGAATGGCCGAGTCGCGTCGGACATAGACGAAGTCAACCAGGCATTGTTCGACATAGTGGTGGACTACACTTACGCCCTCGACACCCTCGATGACTACGACTACCAACGGTTGCGCTTGGCAGAAACCACCCAGGAAGACAAGTTCCATGCCACCTACGAGAATGCCATGGAAGCCATCAAGGCTCTGCGGGATAAGTTCGGAGGCAGTTCACTCTTTGGCAACGAGAAGGACGACTCCTTCAAGAGCAGCATCGGG
>ONAG01000050.1:30936-38733 GCA_900315745.1 uncultured Prevotellaceae bacterium | reverse complement strand
GAAGCAGTAGTTGTCGTACCATGGGCGCATCTCTTCCAACAGTGTTTCCTCGTCCTTTCCGTCGAGCATCCCCTCCGCTTTGTAGTATCTTATCATCTGGCGCACGTCCTCCTCAGAGAAACCAAGCATCAGATTGAACTCTGCCCTGAGGGAGATGTTGGATGCTATGTTGAATCCCGATGTGAGGTCGTCCATGGTTACGGGTGAGACACCCATCATGAGAATCCTCGCGAACATACCCTTGAACAGCTTGAAGATGTCCCGATAGAATCCGTTGGCGTGGGTTAGAGCATGGTATATCGCCTCTCCCTCCTCGTTGAGTACTGTGTTTGTGAAGTTGTCATACTCGTCTATGATGAGGTACAGCTTATGGCCGAAGATTCTCGCCTGTGTGTTGATGAAGTTGAGCTTCATGCGTGCGGTGTCTATCTGCCGCACCCTTTCCACAAAGTCTGGAGCATAGTATTGGGCATATTGTTGTGCAAAGGCATCCAGTTCGATATTGCAATACTTGTCGAAGTTCTTCTCCAGCTCGGCGGTGCTTCCCCCGATTCGTGAGTAGTCGAAGTACATCACCTGGAACGTCCCCCTTTCTGGCGTGGGGTTGTCGGCTATCCACAGACCTTGGAACAGCTTTTGGAAGTTGTCGCGCTCGTTGATGTCGTAGTACGAGCGTAGCATGCTGAGGAACACGCTCTTGCCAAACCTTCTCGGGCGGATGAGGAAGAGGAAATTGTCGGTGTATTCCATCTTTTGGATATACTTGGTCTTATCTACCAAGTATTTCCCCTCGTTGCGCAGTTGCTTGAAGTCCGACACTCCGTAGGGCAGTCGTTTCAGTGGTGCCATGATGCTATGTTTTTGTAGGTGTTGTAGATGTCTTTTCCTTTTCAACTGCGAAGATATGCATTTTTTCCGATTGTTGGGTAATAAAAACATGTTTTTCTTATAAAGATATAAGATTGAAGTATATAAATATCAATATTTTTATTACTTTTGCGGTGTGGCTCAAATTGGGCTTGTGCATGAATTGTTTGGATATGCGCTTAGGCGTATATGTTAAGGGAATTAGGAAAAATGTAAATCCAAATGGTGAAAGGTAGCAAGATAAAAGAAACAGAAAAGGTAAATAAGAGAAAAGAGATAGACAAGATAACAAAGAAGAGACAATTCCTCTTTTTGCCAATGGCTGTTGTGGTCTTGGCTGTCTTGGCTATGGCTGTCGGTCTGCTTATCCTTGAGCATGACTATTTGTGGAAGGCACAAGAGATGGATCTGTTCCTTTCTTCGACCATGTTTTTCAAACAGCAAATGGTGGTGTCGGGGGGCTTCCTTTCATGGATAGGCTCTTTTTTCACACAATTCTTTTATCATCCTTGGATGGGGGTGACATTGTTGGCTGCATGGTGGGCTTTGTTGGTATTTGTGTCAGCCAAGGCTTTCAGAGTTCCTATAAAATGGCTTACCGTGCTGATTGTCCCTGTTGCCTTGTTGCTCATGTCCGACGTGATGCTCGATTATTGGCTCTATTACCTCAAGTTGAAGGGGTATTTCTTCGTGGCGACAATAGGCACCACGGCGGCAGTGGCTTTGGTGTGGCTCTTCAGACTTTTGCCTGAGCGCTATTTCGTGCGTAGCGTGTTTGTAGTGCTTGCCACCATAATAGGCTATCCACTCCTTGGATTCTATGGTTTGATGGCAGTTGGACTCATGGCAGTCTTGTCATGGAGGCTGACCGACATGCCTATGCTCCATCGTGTGGTGACGACTATTTTGGCAGTGGTGTGCATCGTCGGTATTCCCATGATATTTTATCGACAAGTATATTATCAGACCAACATCCAAAATATCTATCTTACAGCCTTGCCCCTCTTCAGGATTACGAAGGAATATCCATCGTATTATCTGCCTTATTACCTTTTGGTGGCTTTCTATCTGCTCTTGGCTGTGTTTTATAATCGAGGAGACGTAAAGGCTGCCATTGCCAAGACATGGAAATGGGCTGCCTTGCAGGTGGTGTTGCTATTGGCTACAGGTTGGATGGTTTGTCATTTCTGGTATCGTGACCAAAACTTCCATAAGGAACTGGCAATGCAATACTGCATGGAACAGAACGACTGGGAGGGATTGTTGGCGGAAGCAGCTGACTTGAAGGAGAAACCGACAAGGGCAATGTTGATGATGAAGAACCTCGCCCTGTTCAGACTCGGACGACTGGGTGATGAGATGTTTTATTATCGCAATGTTTCCAAGAAAAGCGCTACCGACATACCTGTTATCATGATGCAAGTGGTGGGCAAGACGATGTATTACCAATACGGACTGCTGAATTTCTGCTTCAGATGGTGCATGGAAGACGGTGTGGAGTATGGATGGCGTTCAGAATACTTGAAACTGATGACAAAATGCTCCTTGCTCAATGGTGAATGGCAGTTGGCTCGCAAATACATAAACTTGTTGAAGCAGACCAAATTCCATAAAGAATGGGCATTGCAGCAGGAGAAGTTCGTTGGGAATACTAAGTTGATAGCCAAAGAAAAAGAATATGAACCCATCACTCATCTGATGGATTATAAGGACATATTGAACAGCGACAATACCATAGCCGAGTCGTACCTCATGTTGCATCTCACAGACTCTTACTCAAATGACCCGCTAATGCAGGAATTGTCGCTTATTGGTGCTTTGTGGACAAAGGACATAAACAATTTCTGGCCTCGATTCTTCCATTATGCCAGCTTGCATAAAGGTCAGCATATTCCTCTCCACTATCAGGAGGCAGCTTACTTGTACGGGCATTTGGAAAACAAGGTGGACATAAGCGGTATGCCGTTCGACAAGGGCATAGAGACCACTTACAAGAACTTCATGGAGAGGGCGCAGCAGCTGTCCTCCTTGGGCGAAAAGGAAATGGCAGAAAGAATGTACCCGGAATTTGGACATACTTTCTTCTATGAGTATTTCCTGAACAGAGATCAACAAATGTATTGAATAGCAACTACCTGAACACAGAAATCATGAAAATGAAATACATCGCCTCTTTTCTTGCTATATTCGCACTCTTGGCTTGCAATAGTGCTAAGGTGCCTGAACAATTCTCCAAGACTGACAAATTTCCTGCAATTTACCCTGACTACGTGAATGTCACCGTCCCTGTGAACATAGCACCGCTGACCTTCCAGCTTGAAAGTCCGGCTGACGAAATGGTGGCTCGATTTGCATTCGGCAATGAGGAGATAGTTTGTGGGGGAGAGGCAGCCCAACCAGACTTTGATGATTGGAAACATCTCACACAACAAGCCGTAGGCAAGGACATTACTGTTGATGTGTTCGCTTGCAAGGATGGCTCATGGACAAAATACAAGCCTTTTGCCATCACCGTGTCGCCAGACAGCATCGACCCTTATATCAGTTACCGCCTGATATCTCCTTCTTACGTGGCTTACGAGGAGCTGACAATCAATCAAAGGTGCTTGGAGAACTATGATGAGAGCGTCATCTACGACAACATGCTGTGTGGCACGGAGGAGAATGGACAGTGCATCAATTGTCACAATTACCAACAGTATAATCCGCAACGGATGCAATTCCATGCACGACAGAATTATGGAGGTACTGTCATTGCATACGATGGCAACATCAAGAAAGTGAACATGCGCAACGATTCCATCTTGTCGGCTGGTGTTTATCCTGCATGGCATCCATGGCTGAAATACATCGTCTATTCCACAAACACCACAATGCAGGTGTTCCATACTCGCGACATAGACAAAATTGAGGTGTTTGATGCTGCAAGCGACATCATCGCATACGATGTGGACAAGGATGAGGTGGTGAACTTGGAGAATGACCCTGACGAGTTTGAGGTGTTCCCCGCATGGGCTCCTGATGGAAAGACGCTTTATTATTGCAGTGCCCATTTCGAATTTCCCGACACCAATTCTCATGAGGTGCAGGTAATAAGGAGGGCGAAAGAGGTGAAATACAACATTTATCGCAAGTCTTTCGACCCCGACACCAAGAGCTTTGGTCCCCGAGAGATGGTTTTCCATGCCGATTCATTGGGCAAGAGCGCCACGCTGCCAAGAATATCGCCCGACGGACGTTTCCTCTTGTTCACTTTGGGTGAATATGGTGTCTTCCATATTTGGCATCGTGATGCCGACTTGTGGTTGCTTGACTTGCAGACGGGCGATGTGAGACCTATGGCGGAGGTCAATTCCAACAACACTGAGAGCTATCATTCATGGTCGAGCAATGGCAAGTGGCTGGTGTTCAGTTCCAGGCGCGATGATGGTGGATATACGCGTCCTTTCATCGCACACGTGGATGCAAATGGCAAGGGAACAAAACCTTTTGAAGTTCCACAGGAAAACCCGAATTACAACCGACAATTCTTGAAGAGTTACAACATACCAGAATTCATGAAAGGGCCTGTGACCATAAAGCCACAGACCTTTGCAGACATTCTAAAAACAGATGGCGTAACCGTGAAATACGGGCGGTAGTGCTTGGTTGGTGCTGTTGCCTAACCTTCTACGTGGTTCCATATTGCCTGTAGGGTGAAGAAGGTCATAGCCAATGATGCCACTAATTTTATTCCTGTGCTGAGCATGAACGACAAGAACGACATCAGTGCTACCTTGGTGGCATGGGTGTAGTTCTTGTTGTGGGTTAGTTCTCCAACAAACGCACCTATCAGCGGACCAAGTACCAATCCCCAAGGCATGAAAAACATGCCTGCAAACATGCCTATGGTGGTTCCCCACATGGCAGGTTTCGAACCTCCTCCCATCTTTGTGAACATTATCGGTATCGTATAATCCATTATGGATACTACTACGGTCACCACCAACATCCATATTAGCAATGGTACCGTGATCTGTCCCGGACAAATGAAGTATGCCACCACCATTGATGCGAAACATAGTGGGGGGCCAGGTAGGGCAGGGAGTATCGTTCCTACGATACCCAATATGGCTGCTATGACCGCAATGGCCAGTAAGATGATGTCAATTATGGGCATGAAGGCCCCTCTTTATTTCTTTACGTATTTCTTCTTGCCTTTGATGTAGATTCCTTTTGCAGGTTCTTTCTGTAAGCGAACACCAGAAATGGTGTAGGTTTCTGATTGTTGTGGGGACGATACCGTGGCTTCTTCAATGCCAACTGGCAGGGACTCTGAGAATTGCCATGCGTCGAATCTCACGTTGTTGGCTTCTGTGAAGACGAAAAACACCTTCTTCACACCCTTGAAGATGTTTGCATCCAAGGGAATGGTGTGCTCCTCAATGCCAGTGGAGGAGAATTCTATGGTGGCTGATGTCAATGCTGAAATGCTGTTGAAACGAATCTCCATCTTGCCTGTGCCGCTCGCTTTCAATGTGAACGACTGGGCTCCTTCGCCGAAATCTACAGACCTCAACATTGTCCAACTGCCTGGAGACATGCTCACTTGCAGGTTTTGGGATGCATCATTTCCCAAATTGCTTACGCTTGGTGCTTTCGTAATGTTGGTGAAACTCTCGTAACTTATTCCTCCTGCGGTAGCCATGGTCTCTGCTTGTTGCTCTACGAACGGATTGAGGTTCCTGATGGCTTGCGGACCGCCAGTAGTCATTGAAACCTTGCTGATTTGCTGGGTGTTTTCATTTACAGTGGCTTTATCTACACCGATGGAGCGGAAACCTGAAGCTCCTGTCTGCATCTTCTGCTCAAGGATGGAATTGTGGTAGAACAGGTAGTAGTTTCCCTCGAATTTCTGAAGATGGGTATGATTGTTGCCATATCCGAAACCGAAGGTGCCGGGATTTGCAAGGTATTCGCCCTTGTATTGCCATGAATCGGGATCCATGGGTGTGTCGCTCACCATGTAGCACATGCTGCACGATGAGGGGGCGCTGTAGCTCCCACGTTTGGGATAGCTGTTCCAGTCATTGCGGTCCGACCATGAGGTGTTGAAGGTATAGACAAATTTGCCGTTCATGATGTTCAGCTCGCTGGCTTCAAACATGTATGGGGCGGGCAGCTTCACTGCACTGCCTTCAAAGGCACTCATCCTCTTCTTCAGTTTTATGATGCATGCATTGTTTGGCATCAGTTTGGTGCCTTGGTTGTTGGGGTCGCCACCTCCAAAAGCAAGCCATCCATTGCCTTCTTCGTCTATCACCACTCCTGGGTCGAATATCCAGTTGCATGGCTTGACGCCTGGCGTGTCGCCATCGATGAGCGGCTTCGTCAATGGCGATGTCCATGGACCCACGGGTGAATAGGCTTTCAGCATTCCCACGCTGCCGCCGCTGTTGGCGAAATACAGGAAGAACTCGTTCCTGCCGTCATCTCCCACGCGCCAAGTGACTGAAGGCGCCCAGGAGTTGGCGAAGCGCCAACCCCATGAGCTGCATAACTTTGCCACATCGATGGTGCCGTGGAATGTCCAGTTCACCATGTCGGCGGAGGAGAAAATCACCAACGACTTGATGGAACCGTAGTTGTTTTCACCCTTCTTGCCATTGGATATGAATTGCTGACTGTCGTTGGTGCCATAGACATACACGCGACCGTCGAACACTAATGCGGTGGGGTCGGCACAGAAGACGCAGGGACTTATCGGGTTGCCGTCGTATGTTCCTTTGTAGTTCTTTCCAAGGCCTTGGGCGGTTGCGGTCAGCGAGGTTGCCAAAATCACCAGACCTGTCAGTAATCTCAATTTCTTCATCTCGATTTTTACGTTCTTGTTCTTTTTATTCTTTTTCTTTTATTTCAGAAGATACTTGTTCTTGCTATTTCAGGCTCCTCAGGAGATTCTCCAAGGCTTTCCTGCGTTCCGGCCATGTCTTGTAGTCGTCGGCGCGCAGTGTGTGTATCTTGAAGTTGGGGGCGGGACCGTTGCCTCTCTTCATCATCTCCAACGTGCTTGTGGTGATGATGCATGCCTTGGTAATGCCGTCGTCAACCAACTTGTCGGCTATGGCATCTGCGCCACCTACTTTGAACCAGCTCTCCATCGTGTCGCCTGCTCCAGGAACCAACTGTATGAAAGAAGGCATTATGCGCCCCTTGGGCATAGGCGACATGTACCATGCCTCATTGCTGTTGAGGTCGTAGCCGATGCGGCCGTGCTCTATATTGCCCATGGTGGCAAAGCTGTATGGATTGGCGGGGTTGTTGCAGACGCTGTATTTGAAGCCTTTGTCGGGCGAGAGATACATGTTGCTTGGGTCGGCTACACGGGTGCCATCTACCACAAAGCAATATTTGAAAACATCGGCAGAATTGTCTTTTATCGTCACTTCCCACACTCCATCAGCATCTTTCTGCATTGTCATGGGCTGGTCGAGCAATTCGCTCTCAAACAAGACCTTTTCTGCATCAGGGGCTTTCATCCTGAATGTGATGCTGCCATCGCCAAAATCGGGTGATATGATGGGCTTGGGGAACAGGCGTGCCATGACACCTGGGGTGAATGCCTGCTCGTTTCCTGTAGCGGCTGGTGCAGGTTTCCCGTTTTGCATGGCTGTCTCGCAGAGTTGTGGGTTGAAGAGGAGTCGCAGGGTCTTGTCGAGGAAATACTTCGCATTCATCCATGTATGACCGAACTTGTCGGTGGTGAATTCCTTGACTGTGCGTATGCCTTTCTTGTCGAGAAACTCCATGTAGTCGCGCGCAGTGCCGTAAAGGAAGTCGTCGGTGCCTACGCCAAGCCAGAATAGGTGTATCTTGCTGTTGGTGTCGTCGGCATTGTCATAGACATTGGGGATATCGGTGGAGGTGAACGAGCTATAGCTGCACAGATAT
>ONAG01000050.1:0-30899 GCA_900315745.1 uncultured Prevotellaceae bacterium | reverse complement strand
GTGACAGTCCGTTCATCAGTCCTTGGTTGCCGCCACGTGAGAAACCGCCAATGGCGCGGTGGTCGCGGTCGTTGATGGTGCGGTAGTGGCTTTCCACGTAGGGCATGAGGTCGTCAACAAGATCCTTGCCGAAGACGTCGCCCATGGCAAAGGGATTCTCCGGGGCTTTTGGCAGCAACTTCGTGGGGTTGCCGTAAGGCAAAACAATAATCATGTCTTGTGCCGCACGTTCTGCCAGGAGGTTGTCGAGGATGTAGTTCACACGACCTACTTTGTAATACACCTCTTCCGTGTCGGTGGTTCCGCTTATGAGGTAAAATACAGGGTATTTCCTGTCGCGGCTCATCATATAGCTTGGTGGCAGATAGACAATGGCGTTGTTGGTGGCTCCAAGGCTTTTGGAGTAGTAATGCACGTATTCCATGCGGCCGTGGGGAACATTCTTGATGTCGTGTACCAAACTGCCTGATGGACTATGTTTTTCGAGCAGGCTGTTCTTGAATCCCTCGTTGGGGAAATATTGTTCGCAGAGTGGGTCCATGATGCTTGTGCCGTCCACGATGAAGCAATATGGATACATGTCGGGAGCAGCCGGTCCTAAGGTGACTTTCCACAATCCTGTTTGTGCATCGCGTGTCATGGCGTGTCTGCCGGCAAATTGCACATCCACGGACACTTCCTTTGCCTTGTCGTTCTTGTAAAGGAAAGTGACGGTGCCGTCGGGATTGCAGATTGTGGAGTTTTGCAGAGGCTGCTGCGCATTGATGTTGCCGGCAAGCACAAATGATAGTGCGGCGGCAAGGGCTGTTTTTTTAATGCTTGACTGTTTCATGGCTTTAGTTTTGGTAGAATCATGTTTTGGTTAGGTGTTGGGGTCTGATTTGTCAGGTTTCCAATAGCAAAGATACGATTTTTTTCGTGACTTTGTTTTCTAAAATGGGAAAAAGTTGAACTTTTTTACAAAAATGCAGGAGGCAAGCACACTTGAAAGTAGCTTGCCTCCTGTATCGATGTCTTTACTGTATGCTGTCGTTTAGAACCCTATCTTTCCGTTCCATTTCAGATACCAGTTTTCAGGTATCGTGAGGTCTGCCTTGATTTCACCACGAACAGCTTCCTTGTTGGCTTCGCCACGACGGGCATAGACCTTGTCTGCCATGAACTGACCCGGGTTGGGTGCACGAAGGGCAAAGCGCATGAGGTCGTAGAAACGAATGCCTTCAAAAGCGAACTCCAATGCCTCCTCAGTGAGAATCTTGTCCTCTACATAAGCTTGCAAGTCGGGCAGTTGTTCTGCTTCGGTCTTCAGCGTGTCGATAGGCAGCTGGTAGTACTCGTTCATGGGAGTGTAGCCAGAGCCGCGGCTATGCATGCCTTGGGAGTATTCCCTTGCACTTCGTGTGACTTGACCCATCCACTCTTCCCATCCATAGATGTAGTAGCGTGTGGGAGACAAGTCGAACTGGCTGATGAAAATACTGTCGCTTTCGTTCACATAAGGATAAACCTGTTCCTTGATGACGTTGTTGTTCAAGCCGTTAGACAGTATTTGGAAAGCCATACGTGGGTAGCCTGCTTGGTTGAGGGCTTCTGCCATTCGAAGGAATACCATCTGACGACGATAAATGTGAATGTTGCGAGATGTGTATTTCATGATGCTTGAAGTCTCGATACGGTTGCCTGATATTGGGTCGAAGGCTTCGTCTTCTTCCCAGATGCTGCTCAATCGCAGGTCGCCCGATTGGTGATTTGTAAGGCCTGTGGGAGCATAGGTTACAGACAGTCCGTTTACACTAAGCAAGCAATACTGCTGGGCTTCAGAAATTTCCTCTATTCGCTTGGAAGGCACTATGCTTGTATGATAGTTGTTGTCGTATATGCTTTGGAAGAAACCATACACTTCACTGTAATCGCCTTCTGTTTTTAGTGATGAACTTGGAATCAATGTTATAAGTTCGGAATTTTCATTGTAGTTCTCACTATTGAAAACTTCTTGGTATTCTCTGGTGTTTGGCCTTACCCATGTGGCATCCCCTTTGGGCCAGTAGGCACGGTCGATGCCTGTGTTGTAGAAGGAATTATTGCCATTGCGTTCGCTGATATACTTGTAGTAGCGAAGAGCCGACTGCTTGAAGCTATCCTTGTTCTTTGTCACGCTGCCATGCCATAGATAGAGGTCGCCGAGCACGATGTTGATAGGGAAGTAGAACAATTGGCTGTTGTTGCCACCGATGCTGCCATATCTTGGAAACTCGCGTCCATAGCGTTCTGCCAATGGTATGAGATCGTTGATGAAGTATTCACAGATCTCTGTTATGCCATACTGCGGATAATTGGCTTCCGACTGTTCCTTGGTAAGGATGGGTTTGTCCACGAAAGGCACCTTGCCGTAGTTGATGACCAATTGCAGGTAAGTCCAAGCACGTATTGCCTTCACTGCTGCGTACTCGCGCATGAAGATGTATTCATTGCGGTTGTTCTTAAGCGCGGTGTCCACATTCTCTATGAAGAAGTTGCAGTTGTTGATTACGGCATAATAGTCACGTGGAGAGTTGTATTTGTTCTCTGCGCTTACGTTGAAGTGAGCAATGTCTCTCAGGTCACTGTTTGCCGTGTTGGTCACGTTGCACAGGTCACCACGCACCTCACCAAGAATGATGGTGCGGTCGCCCAGCGCCTGAAGCTTTTTCAATATTCCTGTCAAGCCATAGATGGTGTCGGCGTCACTGTCCAACTTATGGTTCTCCGCATAGATTACATGGTCGGATTCTTGGTTGAAAAAGTCGGAACAACTGCTAAAACCAGAAATGATGCACAAGGCACTGATGAATATGCTGATTTTTTTCATGATTGTTGATTCTTTTCTTGTTTGTCTTTTTCTTACAGGTTCACCTTGATGCCTGCCACCACCGAACGGCTCTGGCCGAGAAGGCCGAGGTCAACACCTTGACCAATGACAGATGAGGTCATGCTGAACTCTGGGTCGCTGCCAAGGTATTTGGTGAAGGTGAGCAGGTTGTTGCCTTGCACCCAGAACTGCAATCCCTGAATGTATTGTGACTTCAGTGGTAGTTCGTAGCTGAGTGTGACTGTCTTTAGGCGGAGGTAGCTTCCGTCTTCTATCCATCGGTCGCTGAATCGTGAGTTGCCCATCGGGTCTTGGAAGGTGATGCGTGGCATTTCTGTTACCTGACCTTCCACCTGCCAACGATTCAGCATGGCTGTGGTCTGGTTCATGAATCTGCTTCCGCTTTCGAGTTGCTGGCGCATGTAGTTATAGACGTCATTGCCCTTTGAATACGTGAAGCGCACGTCGAGTTTCAGACGTTTCCAATTCAATGTAGTGAAGATGTTTCCATAGAAGTCGGGGTTCGGGTCGCCGATGATGGTGCGGTCGTTCTCGTCGATGCGACTGTTGCCGTCCAAATCCTGGAAGTGGACATCACCAGCTTCGAAGTAGTTGCGGTCAATGCCGTTGGGGTTGAGGATGTAGAGTCCGGCTGCGGATGCTTCTTCTGTTGTGGAGAACACACCTTGGGTCTTGTATCCGTAGAAGGCGTTGGCTACACCGCCCACTTGGGTGCGAATAGTTGCACCATATACTTCATTGTCCACAAACTGCTTGCCGTCGGTCAGTTCTGTTATCTCATTCTTGTAGTGGCCGATGCTTCCACCAACTTGCAATTGCCAATCTCTCAGGGATAGCACTTTCACACTGGCACCGATGTCGAAACCTTGATTCTTCAGCTTGCCACCATTGGTCCAGTTGATGTCCAAACCCGAAAGGAAGCCAAGCGACTGCTGCATGAGCAGGTTTGTTGTGGTGCTGTTGAAGTAGTTGGCTGTCAAGGAGAGACGGTTGTTGAGGAAATGGCCTTCCAGACCTGCGTTGATTCGCCCGGTTCTTTCCCATTGGATCTTGGTATTGCCAATGCCCTCAAGAGTCAAGCCAGCAATGTTGCGCAGGAATGTCTGTGCGCGGAAATAGCTGCGTGCCACGTAGTAGTCGATGTCGTCGTTTCCGCTGATGTCATAGCCGGCAGAGAGGCGCAGGTAGTTGATGCCTTTCACCTTGGCGAGCCATGGCTCGTTGCTGATCACCCATGAAGCCTGGACACCAGGAAAGAGGCCCCAGGCTGCATCCAGCACGTTGATGTCACCACCATCGCGGCCGAAACGTGAGGAACCTTCCACTGTCACGTTGCCCTGCAAGAAATAGCGGTTGCGGAAATTGTACTCGGCTTGTGCATACACTGCCATGGAGTTCCAATTGTCATTGGCACCTACATCTTTGGGATTGGACAGGTTCTCGCTCATGAACGGGGTCTTGTCATTACCCGTGTTGTAACCCAACTGTGAGTTCATCGTATAGCTCTCCCAATTGATGCGTGCGCCGGCAAAAGCATGTATCTGGTGGGCATTGAAACGCTTGTTCCAGTCGAGGCGGGTGTCGCTCATCAGTGAATTTTGCTTTGATGCCAATGAGCGCACTTCATTGTCGCATGTTGATGCTATGCTGCTGACGTAATATCTTGGTGTACCGTTGATGGGGATGTAGAACATCTCATTGGAGTTCACTAAGTTGTAGCTGAAATGCTCGGACAGCCACAGATTTGGACTGAAGGTCCATTTGGGTGTGACGGTCAGGTTGAGCATCGAACTCTCAAAGTGGTTCTTGTTTTCTGCATCGCCATACTCGTTGATGGCAGCGGGATTGCCTAACTTCCAGTTGTATTGGTCGTATTTTGCCAAAGCTTCTGAAAGGTATTCCTCTTCGTCGATGTCGTAGTGGACACTACTCAAAAGACCGCGTCCGTAGCTATAGGGACTGAGGAACGGGCTTTTCACATAAGCAAGGAATGCAGGACTGGTGGGGGTGCCTTCGTCATAGCCAGCCGGTGCACCATCGTTGCGTATGTTGCGGGTGGTGTTTGAGAAGGAGGCATCAAATCGGATGTCTAACCTTTTGAGCAGCCTGATGTCAGTGTTGAATCGTATGTTGATGCGCCCCATGTCATTGTATTTCAAAGCACTCTTCTGGTTGGTATAGCCTACCGAAAGGTTGTAGTTGGCGATGTTGTCACCACCTTCCACATTGATTCCATAGTTCTGTGTTATTGCCGTGTGGTAAACCAGGTCTTTCCAGTCGGTGTTTTGGTGATACTGTGTGTAATAGTAGTAGTTGGGGTCTTCGTTGAGGAACTTGAACTCATTTCTTGTCGTGTTGGTGGTCTTGAGCATTTCAGAAGCATAGCTGCGATATTGCTCGGCACCCATCACGTCAATGAACTTCGGTTCCATCACGACACCTGCTGAGATGTTGGCTGTGATACGGGTTGCCATCGACTTGTTGCGTCGTGTCTGGATCAGTATCACACCATTGGCGCCTTTCGCTCCATAAAGAGCTGTCCCGTTGCGCAATACTGTCACCTTTTCAATGTCGGCGGTGTTGATGTTGGTGAGGACGTCGTTGTAGAATCCGTCGTGAAGCATCAGACGACCGTATTGCTGGTCGTAAATCACGTCATCTACTACAATGAGGGGCTGGGCATTCACGTTGAGAGAGTTGAGACCCTGCATGAACATTACGCTACCCACGCCCTGAACGCCGCTTCTGTTGATGGTGTAAACCTGTGCTCCCAACTGCTTCTGCACCTCGCTCTTGATGTTCACCTCGTTGGAGTACTGGAAGTCGTTAGCAGTGTAGTCGTTCCTGACATTTGTTTCCCTTGAGTAGTCGGGTTGGAATGTAATGGGGTAGAGGTTGGCTTGGTTTTGAGCCTCTCCATCTTTCAAGCCTACCCTGAGTGGATTGTGGTCGGGTGACACCACATAAATGGATGTGGAGAAAACGGGAACCTTGAGTTCATAGGTGCCGTCATCGTTGGTCAGCGCACTGTATCCTTCCACTCCATCAGCGGAGACGATACAGCCACCGATGCCTTGTTTCGTGGTGGCGTCTGTCACTCTACCTTTCACCGTTCTGGTGTCGTATTGTTTTTTCTTGCTGACAATCGACCTCACCGTATTGAGCAAAGTGGTCTCTTCCTCGTCATCTTGTGCATAAGCATTCGTGGTGAAGAACATCATGAGACCCGCGGCAATCAACAATTGACAATTGACAATTGACAAAATGCCTTGCCATCTGCGTATGGATGTTATATTATGGATTTTCATCTTCATATCATTGTAAAAGTTAATTGAGTGGGTTGTTCACATGAGGTTTGAGCAGTATGCAGTCAACGCGCATGGTACGCATGTGTGTGCCGGAGCGAAGTTGTGCGGCTCTCACATTGCATTTCATTGTCAGCGTCACTTTTGGCTCGGTTTCTTCCAAACCCCAAGTGGCAGTTGGGAACTTGAAATCTTCTGCCACCAAGATCGCATCCACGATGTCGGGCTGTGTCTCGTAGTTTTGGAGCAGGTTGGACGTCTTTTGCACTCCATCGGCATCGTTGTAGTTGATGGTGAAGCTCAACACTGTGGGCAGGCGCTGAGCCTCAGAGGCATTGCTGTCGTTGGCTAATGCCGGAGCTGTCACCACATAGATGTCATAGCCAATGTTCGACAACACGTTTGTGATGTTGAAGGTGACGCCTGGGTTGACGTTCTTCGAGGCTTCAAATTCCACAAAGTAATCGCTTGACACCTTTCCATAGAACGCGTTGTCGTTGGTCACATTGCGCAAATAGGCTGTGGCTGTCTCTTCAAGTTCGTTCTTCGAATTCTTCACCTTCTCTATTTCCTTGATGGCATTCCTGCCTTCTGCTTCTACAATGATTTGCTGGAAGAAAGTTTCTTTCTTGTCTATTTTCCAGTCGTTTGCCACCATCATGATGCCGTTGCTGCATGCCACATTCTGAGTGCCGGTAAACACGCCGTTTGGTTCGTAAGGTTTGTTGTACTGGTAGTAGTGCAGACTGTCGGCTCCGTATGTGGCACGTCGCAGAGTGCCGTTGCGAACGGCATTGGTGGAGAGTAGTGAGTCTCTTATCGCTGCATCCTTGTTGTTGGTGCGGCTGAAGACGGTGCCTTTGACAATGGCAAGGCGTGGGTTGGTGTACATCATGGAGTCGCGGTCTAAGACATTGGTGTCATAAACAAAATACGGTTCGTATTCTTCAATGAGGTTGCGCCATACATTGTTGGTGGGTGCCACCATCCAATAGGTGCTGTCTTCCCTGTTGAGGTAGGCGTTGATGGCATTGTATTTGAAGAGGTCGTTCTGTTGCTCGAATACAGAGTCGAGATAGATGGTCTTGCCATCTTCAATGCCTCCGGGAACACTCTCTTCGGGTTTGAAATCGCGGCGGTAGAACTTGTCATTATAGAGGAAACTGGCAAGGCTGTCAAGCTCGGAATTCTTACGTACGTACTCGAACACGTTGGGGAAGAATTCCACAGGAGTGCCCACTGTGAAGAGCACGCCATTGCTGTAGCGTTTGTTGGTCGTTAGGAAAGGAGAACCATTGATGCTGCTTGTGTTTATTTTCGCGCGTTTGCCATTCATCAAAATGATGGAGTCATTGGTCTGTGTCGAAACGGAATGGTTGTAGAGGGTGATGTGGTTCTGCAAGAACTCCTTTATTGTGGTGTTCTCGTCATCATCTACTCTGCCTTTCTGTGCCTGATAGGTCTGAATCCATGCGTCGGCTTCTGCTGTGGAGAAATGATCGTTGGTAGGTGCGAACACGGTGAACACTTGGCTGCTTGCCAATGCCTTGTCGTATCCGCAGGCAGTGGCTACGCGGGCAAAGTTGCTCAGGTTCGGGTCTTGCAGGATTGCATTCCACAAACTGACGCTGGATGCGTTGATGTCAGTTGCACTTCCCTTGTAATGGTCATCCCATTCGTCGCTGCATGCCGTGAAGGTGAGGGCGGCCATTGCCAGCCCTAACACCGTAATATATATGTTGTATCGTTTCATAGATGCTAATGTGTGAATGATGATTAGAGGTCGTCTTCCATCTCGCCTTCATTGTCTACACCGTAGACACTCTTTGGAACCATTTCCAAGTAGTCGAGCATGAATTCATTGTTGTTGCCTTGCTTTCCGTCAGATGCCACGCGGAAACGGATGTAATGGTCCTTTGTGGCGTCAATGTACGTCTGGCAGAGGATGCGTCGGTAGGTTCGCTCGTTGCCTGCGAAGTAGCCCTTGCTGGATGGACTGAAGTGGAATAGCGAGCGTGGTCCACGATAGGCTCCGAGGTTCTTGAGAAGCTTCTGTTCTTCAGCTTTCTCCTCGTCGCTCATCTTGTCGTATTCAGCCAAGCTTTCGTCGATTTTGAAGCGGTCTCCCAAGTACAGGTCTGAATCAAGGAACTTGGTCATGTCAAGTGGGATGCCTTGCGGGATGCCGTCGAAATAGACCTGCATCACACCACGGGTCTCGATGGCGCAGAATCCCAATCGGATCTGCCAGTCGCCACTATATGGTATTGGTGGTATGCGGAACGTGAAGTCGTAGTCGCCAAAGAGGTTCCACTCGTCGCCTTGCCATGACCAGAAGTTGATGTGTGGGCGGCGGAGCACCACGGAGCAGTTGGAGAATGTCACACCATCCAGATAGCCTAATGGGAAGTAGTAGTTTCGTCCGTTCTTGGGAGTGGCTGAGTCATCGGGACGGCCGGCATCATCATCCTGTTCTGGGTTGCCCTCGAATCTTAGACCGTTGGTCATCACTTCGGGGAACACGCTGGAGAAGTCCATGCGGATTCGCATGTTCTGTATCTTGTTTTGCACATCAGAGGAGAAAGCGACGATGTCGTCCACATAATAGTAGTGCCCGTTGATTCCGTCATGAATTACGATATCTTCTCCGTTTTTGTCCACTCTTGGGTCTATCCATGCCCCCTCAAACTGGTAGTCGTCGTCATAGCGGCGATTAAGATAGCGTTCTCCCTTGGTGCCCTTGCCCAAATATTTTGAAACGGTGAGTTTCTCCACTTTTGCCAAGGTGTGGGGTAGGAGGGTGTGGAACCAGTCGATGGGATTGATTATCGTCTCTTCGAAACCAAAGGCACCTTTCACGATGCCAATGTTCACATCCATGGGTGTGAGGTCGGAAGCACCTGCCGTGTATCTTGTCAGGAAGTGGTATTGTACGAAGCGATGCAAGGGGTTGATGCTGTCTTGCAAGTTCTCGAAACTATGTCCAGGTTTGCCAATGTCATCTGGATAGACAGGGTCGTATATCTTGCAGGCAAGATCGTAGAGAGCGTTCAGAGTGCCGTTGGCAGTAGAAATGCCATATTCCTGAAATTTTGCATTATATACAGAGTCTGGCTCCACGAATGCGGTGAATCCGTATTTCTTGGTGTCGGGCACCCAAGCCACCTCACTCCAGATGTGCGACCTATAGTAGTAGCGAGGATAATCAGTGTTGTGGTAGTTCTCGTCTTCCACCTTCGTGATTTCGTCTATTACGTTGGTTGCAACAAGGGCATTGTAGAACGTGCTGATTTTGGGATTGTCGCGCAGGAGGTCGGAGATGTAGTTGTTCGACTTCTCTATCACGCGGTTGATGGGTTGCATGATGCCATTCTCTACAGAGTCGTCTTGTGTCTCGAAATAGATGTGGGAAAGTCCTTCGAGGAAGATGACGGCGTTCTCGTGCTCATCCATGCCTGATGATGTGGCAATGTAGCGTCCGAGCAAGTTGGATGTCGGAAGGCGGTCTTGGCTCATTTCCGTCGTGGTGTACATGTTGCTTACCAGGTGTGTGCGTGCCAAGGTGTCGCAGTCGGCAGTCGAAAGGTCGCTGACACTGCTCATTCCTCTGCTTTGGAGGTACGTGTTCACTGCATTGTTGTCAGGTACAAAGCAGGTGTAGTGGCCATAGGTGGCAAGCAGGTCCATGAGTCCCGCCCTGTTCACTATTTCTGCAAACTCGCTGTATTGTTCGCGGTTTTTCAGGTAGTCGCTTGCCATCTCGCCTGTGAAGGTGTAGAAATTCTCGCTGTCTGGCTCGTCAGAGCAAGAGCTGAGCGAGGGAGCCATGAAGGCGATTAGGCTTGCTATGATGATGATTTTATGCTTTAAAAATTTCATGATAATCTCCTTTCTTGATGGCTATTTGTAACTTTCGTTTTCTCCACTTGCAAAGGCGGGATTTTGACGCAGGTTCGGGTTCACTTTCATCTCCTCGTTGTTGATGGGCCAGTAGATGGCATCCATCTTCTGGAGTTTCACAGCGATGAGTGATGAACCGGTGGTCACCTTGCGCAGTGCTGCCTGAGAGAGGAATGAGGTGTTTCCGTCACGGCGTGCGTGGCGCACTAGGTCATACCATCTCTTGCCTTCGAACATCAGTTCGCGTTGTCGCTCGCGGAACACAAGGTTGTCCATCTGTTGCTTGGTGAGGTAGTCGCTTGCCACCAAGGTGTCTGTCAGATTGGTTTGACACACGGAACGCTTGTTCACGGCATTGACCAATGAGAAAGCTTGTTCCAGGATGGGGGTGTTGTAGTCGATGGTGGCTTGGTCGCTGCCTTCATGCAACTTCTGTGTCAACGCTTCTGCCTTCAGCAACATGATGTCTGACAAGCGATATATTATCCAGTTGGCACCAGTCTGGTCTGCTGTCCATCTTCCCCTGTAGTCCAATGTTGGAACTTTGTCGGGAGTGGTGGAGGTGATGTCCATGGTTTTATAGACAAATTTTGCTATTGAGGATTCGCTGTTGCCATAGACGCAATTTTCATACATGCGGGCGTCCATTTTCTTGTTTTTGTCTTCGAATATGTACCTTCCGCTTGTCTTTTCCACATCTTCTGCAATGATGTCGGATGGTGCCATGTGTCCTCTGGCGTTGGTCTCATTGCCATACAATGTACTTATTGCTTTATTTGCCAACATGCCTCTACCGGCAGAATTGTCATTGAAAATAAGTTGGAAAATAACCTCTTGAGAGGCTCTTTCGATGTATTCGTCACCAGAGAACATGTAATTGAACGTATTGCCAAATTCATTGGTGCCAATCATTCCATTCAAGAGTGGATATCCGTTGGTTCGCTCGAAATTGATGTCGCTGGCCGAACCTGTCCTTCCTCTTCCAGAACCTGTGTTGCTGTGTAACAGTTCTTCTGCAAGCTTTTTCTTCGACTCTATCACAAGGTCTGCATATTCTATGCAATGGTCGTAGTCTTGTTTCCAGAGATACATCTCGCAGAGCATGGCGTGGATGGCATCTTGGGTGATGCGTCCAGTCTGGTACTCAGGATCGGTGGTGGGATAACGTCTCACAGCCAAGGACTTCACGCTCTCCAAATCATTGATGATTGAGTCGAGCACCTGATCGAATGGTGTAGCTGGAAGTGCCATCTCCTGGTCGTCGTCCGTGTAGGCTACTGTGGTGTAAGGCACGTCGCGGAAGGTGCGGATAAGATAGAAATAGCAGAGTGACCTGAGGGCTACCATCTCAGATATGGTGGCGTTAAGCTCGCTCTCCGTATATCCTGGGTCGATGGATGCCACGCCAGGTGCATATTTCAGCACGGTGTTGCATCGGTTGATGATGCTGTAGAAGTCCACCCATGTGGTATAGCTATTGGTGGCCTTGATGTTCTCATTCAGCAGGTTAAGCAAATCTCTGTCCTGGTCGCTGTTCAGACCCGGTGAGATGTTCTCGCTTCTTGCCTCTCCCCATATTATCATGCGTCTGATACATGCTTCTGATTGAAGGGATGAGTAACAACCGGCGACAATGCCATCGACATCAGCCTTCTCCGTCCAGAACTTTTCCAATATTATTTCATTGCGCGGCTCGATTTCCAGAAAGTCGGAACAACTGGAGAATATCATAGCTGCTGCAGGCACCAATGCCATGGCAACGGCCAGACCGCGCAGTCTGTGGGATATATATAGTCGTTTCATGTCTTTTTTCATTACGTCTTTAATGTTCATGATGCTGCCCTTAGAAGTCCACGGTGATGCCGAGGGTGTAGCTGCGCGAACGAGGGGTTTGTGCATTGTCTATGGCTGGTGAATAGCCCCATGCCGAGATGTCGGGGTCCACGCCCGAATACTTTGTCAGCACGAATGGGTTGTTGACACTGCCATAGAACGAAATCTTGTTCAGGCCGAGGAATTTCACATACTTTTGTCTCAGGGTGTAAGACAACTGTGCATACGCCATACGGAGGTAGCTTCCGTCTTCCACGAAGCGGTCGCTTATCAGAGAGTTGAAGCTGCTGGCGTCTCCATACATGGCACGTGGGATGCTGGTGACGTCTCCTTCCTTGCGCCAGCGGTAGTTCACAGCTTGGCTTTGGTTGTTGTTGCCAACCATTGATTCAGCATTGAGACGTGCTTTGTTGATGATCTTGTTGCCGTAGCGATATGTGAAAGATGTGGTCAGTCGCCAGTCCTTTAGCATGAAAGTGAAACCGAAACCACCGGTTAGCTTTGGAAGCGAGCTGCCAAGATAGACGATGTCGAGGGCGTTTATCTGGCCGTCGTGGTTGATGTCCTCATAGATGGCATCACCACCCGAGAAGCGGTAGTTCTTGCCCGAGCCATCGTTGGTGTAGTTGTACATCATGCGTACAGGATTGCCTTGACCGTCTCGGATGATGTGTCCATCTGCACTGAGGGAGATTGGAGCTGTCTTGCCGCTTGCAATAAACTGCTCCTGCTCTTCATTGGTCATGCGCAGGAAGGTGCTGTAATTGTATTGATATACACCTTTGTAGCGGAAACCATAAATGGCGCCTAATGGGTTGTGCAATTGCACGCGCTGAAGTGTCTCGCCATTGCCATAATTGTAGGTGGAGTTGTAGTTCTTGAGCACATATTCGTCCATTTCAAGCAATTCGTTGCGGTTGTTGCCGAAGTTGGCATTCATGTCTATGATCAACTCTCCAATCTTGAGAAGACGGTTGGTGTTCAAGTGGAACTCCCATCCAGTGTTGCGCATCTTGCCCGTGTTGCGGTAGGGAACGCTGCCGAAACCTGTGCTTGATGGAATACGGTAGTTTTCGATGAGCATGTCAGTGGTTGTGCTTCTATAGCCCTCGATGCTCATTGTTATTCTGCCGTTAAGGAATCCGAGGTCAATACCGAGGTTGTAGCTTGAAACGATTTCCCACTTCATGTTGGTGAGGCGGATGTTCGTCGGCTTCATGGCACTCATGTCAATGTATCTGTCCGTTGAGCCGTATTTTGATGTGTAGAGGTAATTGTGTTGTGGCTGGTTGCCCACGCGTCCCCAACTGGGGCGTATGGCGAACATTGACAGCCATTTCTCCGCCCATCTCATCCAAGGCTCATCGCTGATGATCCATTTTGCTGATGCTGATGGGAAATAGCCCCAGCGGTTGCCTGGACCAAACTTCGTCGTTCCGTCGGCACGGAGGGTGAAGTCTAAGATGTAGCGCTCCTTGTAAGCGTAGTGGGTGGAGAAGGTGTAGTAGAGCGAGCGCCACTCACTATAACCAGAGTTCATCTTGCTGATGCGTCCGCCTGCATCCGGGCTTACAATGCCTCCAGAAGGCAGTCCGGTACCGTCGGTTCCTTGACTGTTGGAGGAGCCGGAGGTAAGTTCCATACGAATCATCGACATGAGGGCATGGTCTTTGTTCTTGAAGGCGGGGATGAAGGTCAGCGTCTGCTTTGTGTTGAATGACACGCTCTTGGAAGAGCCGGAATGGCTGTTGTTGATGCCCTGGCTCCATGTGTTCGTGGTCAACTCTTGTGGGTAGAAGCTGTCGTCGTAATTGTTGGACGTGTTCATATATACCGAGCCACGCCAGTTGAGCTGTGTCTTGTCGTAGTTGGTGCCGAGCAATTGGTAGTTGATTACAAGCTCGGGCGACATGTCGTAAGTGCGGCGTTGGTTCTTGGCGAGATGAGCTGATGCTACGGGGTTGACAAGAGATTTCTGGTTGCCGTTTCCGTTGAACACGTCGGATGCCGATTGCAGCATTTGGTAAAATGTGTTGGTGTCCTTTCCTGTTACTGGGTCTTGCTCGTAAATGGTCAAGTTTGGCATCTTGCGCTGTGCTATGGAGAGCAGGTCGTCGCTGTTCATGTCGTTCTTTGTGTAGGTGAGTGCGAAGTTGGTGCTCACCATGATGCGGCGGCTGATGTTGTAGTCGAGTGCCACACGGGTGGAGAAGCGGTTGAGCTTCTGTTCGATGATGGTACCCGTCTCATGGTCGAAACCGCCACCAATGCGGAATGAGGCTTTCTCTCCACCACCACTCACTGTGACATAGTGGTTTTGTCTCAAACCCCATTGTGTCACGGCGTCGCGCCAGTCGGTATTGTTGTTGTATTGCTCATACTCAGAGAAGGTGGGGTCGTAGTTGATTTCCGGCACATTGGCGGAAGCCCCGTCATTCTGGTTGGGATTGAAGTATGCCTCTTTCAGAAGCATGGTGTAGTCATCACCGTTGAGCAGTGCATAACCCTTGGGCTGGTAGGTGCCGGTGAGTTTGAGTGTGTATGTGAGTTTTGGAGGGCCAGGGGCGCCACGCTTGGTGGTAAGCTCGATGACACCGTTGCCGCCGAGTGAGCCATAAAGGGCTGTGGCAGCGGCATCCTTCAGCACATTGATGCTGGCGATATCCTCAGGGTTGATGTTCAGCAGTTCGGCAAATTTCTCGTTGTTTGCGGATGCAAGGTCGAAATTGTCGAGGTTCACCTCGCGGATGTTGCTGTCCACCACAATCAGCGGGTTGGCGTTGGTAAGTGTGGAGAGTGTGGAGGCGCCACGCAGACGCATGGTTGAGCCTGATCCAAGGTCTCCAGAGTTGCCGATGACGTCGAGACCTGCTATCTGGCCTTGAAGAAGTTCGTCAATGGAGGTGACGCCGAGTCCCTCGAATTGCTTCATGTTGAGGCTCTGGGTGGCATACGACAATTCACGTTCGGGGATGGGGAGAGAGTTGCCTTTGGCACGACGTTTTGAAACGACGGTGACTTCCTGCAACTGTGCTGCCGATTCAAGCTTGATGTCGTATGTGGTCTTGTTGATGGGCAGGGTCACCGACTTCATACCCACGTAGGAGAAGCGGATCTTGTCCTTCTGGTTTTGTATCTTCATGGTGAAGTTACCATTCAGGTCGGTTACGGCACTCT
This sequence comes from uncultured Prevotellaceae bacterium, assembly GCA_900315745.1. Lineage (GTDB taxonomy): Bacteria > Bacteroidota > Bacteroidia > Bacteroidales > Bacteroidaceae > Prevotella. The sequence continues at coordinate 15,815 of ONAG01000050.1, read as the reverse complement.
CGATGATACGTCCGTTGCCGTCGATTTCGCAAACGGCAGCGCCAATCAGTGGCTCCAGGTCGTCGCTCACCGTTCCGTGTACCGACGTGATTTCCTGACCGAAGACAGTCAGGGACACGGCCTGCACCAACAGGGTCAAAAGAATATATCTGATTTTTCTCATACCTTATTTCCTCCTAATCTTATTAAGTTGTTGCCTCCAGGGGGTCATGTTCTTGTAGAAGAGTGCGTCGTCGATTAGATGCACCACAGCATCGGAGGTCATGAAGATGATGGCTGCATTGCTGCCTACGGCTCCGTCAAACCAATAGTCACGGCATATCTGGTTGTATAAGCCGTCTCTTGTGATGACATGGCGCACATTGCCCATAACATCGGTGACAGTCAGCTGTCCTCCTGCTGAGTTGGACTGCAGAGGATAGAAACGTCCTGTCTCGGGGTTGCGCATCATGCTCTCGTAAACGTTTTGATAAGAGCCGTTCTCTGGTGCCATGTTGATGGCAACGGAGTGGTCTTGAACGTGATAGCGTATGAAGTCCACTATGATGTTCTTCAACACATTGCGTGCACTGTCTGCCAATGCCTCTGTTCCCCAGATTTCCTCGGTCTGTGCCTCGTAGTCTTCCCATGTGGGAAGAATGCCTTGGTCGATGAGTCTCTGGATGGATTCGTTGGTGGGCACATAGACTGTGTAGTTGTAGTTGTCGAACAAACGCAGGTTCTTGCTGCCTTGGTCGGTAAGACCTGCATTGTATTTGTTGCTCAGCTTGGTTATCATGAGACCATTGTCCTCGTAGTCAAGCAGGTCGAGGAACTTGCTGAACATGTCGTTGCCTTTGAGGGTGAGGTAGAGCGATTTCTGTGCGGCGAGTGGCATGCGTTCGTTGATTTGGTACGACTTGCCGTTCACCTTGGTGTATATTTCACCCTCTTTTACTTTCAGAGAGCGGTTGTGTTCCATGTCCCATCCTCCGGCGAAGGCTAATTTGTTCTCTCCATCGTTCATCTTCTGAACATGAAGCAGCGTGCCTCCCTTGGATTTGTAGTATTCATGTCCATCTTCCACATCGCCCACGATGATGAGCTGGTCCATCAGTCTTTTCAGACGGTCGTTGATGACGTTTCTTGCCACTGTTGCCTGTGTGCGTGCGCCCTGGATGATGTTTCCTTCCTCGTCGATGGTACAGTTGTATCGGCGAGCTTGCACGCGGTCGGCTTGTGGCTTTGTCGGGTCGTAGTAGAACTCAAGCAACGAGGGTGCTTCGTAGCCAGTGCTGTTTTCCACCTTGCCATAGAATGCTGGGTCAATGTAGTACATCATGCCGTCGTTTATCGGGAGCAGCAGGCTGTAGCGCGAGTCCATGGAGAGGAGGTATGGAAGGAAGTTCAGCTGGTCGATTGCCCAATAGATAATGTTCATGGTTGAGGCATGTGCGAGGGCGGGGTATGCCACCGAGGAGTACTCGGCAGGTGTAAACACCTTGTTCACCAAATATACCACGCCATTGCAACCCATGAAGCATGAGTCCACATCTTCCTTCTTGATGCCCAATGGCTCCTTGGCATCGTTGAGCACATTGTTGAATTTCGAAGGAATGGCATTCGTGAATGTTGGCAACATGTTCACATTCAGTAGCTTTGCCAATGTGGCATCTGGTATGCTGTCCCATTCCTTATATTCCGTCTGAAGGTCGCGTCCTTCGTTGTTCCACCATGTTGTCAGCGCCTCGTTGGTAGGCACTATCATGGCTGCTGCATCATAGTGCAGGTCGTAGTCCATGGTGTTGACATACATGTATTGGTTCCATCCCGGGTCGAAGGAGAGAAGTGCGTTCACTGCCTCTTTGTCGGGGTCTGTGTCATTGGCTCTCTGCCCTTGTGAGTTCTTGCTGAAGTAGCGTAGTGAATAAACGGAATCCTGGTTGTTGTATAGGCGGTTGTATTGCTTTGTGGCTGCATCCTCGTAATAAGGTGCCGAGAAGCGGTCCATCAGATGCGACCACATCGACATGTTGGGATGCTGTCTGAGTATCTGAGCCATGTTTGGTGAAGACTCTATCACGCCATCTACTTTGTGGATGTAGCCGTTCTTGCAAGTGATGTCGCGTTCGATAATTCGCTTGCCGTTCACCCAAGCCTCGTTAGTGGAAGTGGCTTGGTGGTTGGTCAGGATGCTCAGGTCTTCATTTGTGATGTTGTAATACTGCATGAAAGCAGGCAGAAAGTGTATCATTGGAGCTGTTGTGGCATCCATCAATATTGGGATGCGCTTGTTGCCGTCGCGATATTTCTGCCATGTGTAGTTGTTGGGCATTTCCGCAGGTGACATCACATGGACGGAGTCATAGATGGTGGAAGCTGTTTCGCGCCTCATGCACAATCCCTCCATGGGAGGAGTGCCGCTCACGTTCGACAGCAACTCGATGAGATAGGCATTGTTGATCATCGAGTTGTTGAGCAAGAGTTTCTTTTGTGCCAAGCTCAATTGCTCGTAATTGTTCACGCCCCAGCTGTTTTTCCCAAACCATTTCTGGAATGCCTCGTCGTTGGCAGCAAACAGGGTCTTGGAGCCGGTGTGGCTCAGCACCTCTTTTTGGTCGAGGTCGTCAACCAAGCGAAGAAGGGTGGTGTATTCACCTTCTTTCTGCAACTGCTCATAGATGGATTCGCCCAACCATGACGGTTGGCCTGTGAGTATGTTCTCGTCTTCACACGATTGTAAAGACCATACTCCCATGAGCAGTCCACAGCCCAGCATGGCGAACTTTCCCATCCGCTTGAGCGACTGATGTCCTTGCTTTTTTTGTTTCATAGTCATTCGGATTTGTATTAATGTTGATTTGATTATTCCCTTGAATATTTGCGCTCTGTCTCGTCTCGTAGTTTTGTGTTGCTCCTATATTATATATAAAAAGGTGTGTTTCCTCTTACAGAGGGATATCATCATCCCGCAGATGATGTTATCGCTCTGGCTCTTGGTGGCTGGGGATGTTTCCTTTTCATTGGACAGGATAGGAGATTGTTGTGCTGCAGAAAAAGTCAAAGTGACTGGTGGACGAGCTTTTTTGCTCGCCACCAGTCATTTGATTCAAGCTTTATTCATAAAGGATTTTCATCTAATCTTGAATGAATTAGATTACTTCACGGTAACCTTCTTCATGCGCACGGTACCATCGGAGAGGGTCTCACGTACGATGTTGATGCCTCTCTGCAGGGTGCTTGTACGTGTGCCGTTCACAGTGAAGATTTCTGCGCTCACCACGCCAACGCCGTTCATCTCGTCGATGCTCAATGGGTTGCCGCTTGGCTCAAGTGCGCTGTTGTTGCCGTAGTAGAAGAGTTGCCAGTTGGTCCACAATGTCCAGTCGTCGGTGACTTGTACGTCTTTCTTCAGACCAATCACGAGCTTGCCTTCTTCACCCACTTTCACTATCACGTTGTTGTTGGCGTAGAGTGGTGTGCCGTCGGCACCTGGTGTCTGGAATGCGTCAGCACCTGTAGCCATGCTGTTGGGCACTGCGAGGAAGCTTTCTTCGTTGGCATATACCCAACCGTCGGAAATGCCTTCCATTACAAGGGCTTGAGAAGCCAGACGGTGGAGAGCAACACTCACGGTGTCCTCACCAGCAGCTGCATAGAGGAATGAGTTGTTGTTGGCTGTTGGGTCAGCAATGTAGGTGTCATAGTCGTTCTTTGCATTTCCGTAACGGAAGAAGCCTTGTACGGATACCTTGTAAGTACCTGCTGGCAGGCCTTGCAGCAACTGGAAGTAGTTGAAGTTGGTGTTGAACTTCTCAGCGTCATTGGCTGTAGCGTTCACAGCTGCGCCACCGGTCCATCCGTTGTCGTTGCCTTCAACGTATGCTGGGTTGACAATCACTGTGGTGCACTCTACTGGGTTGGCGTCGCTTGCATTTGCCATGTCAACTGGCAGACCAAGACGGTTGATCATGCGGTTGATTTGGTTGATCAGGTCTTCCACATCGCTGTTGGCGTATGAGTGGTTCTGCAAACCGTCGGCGATGGATGCGTTCAGGGCGTTGGCTTCTGCAATGATGTCTGCTGATGCAACAGCGTAGCTGATGGCAGCGGCGAGACGCTCGTTGGCTTCTTCAAGTTGTGCGAAGAGAGCCTTGGATTGGTTCACGGCTTCCTGCATGTCGAAGAGTCTGGTGAGAGCTTCGAACATTGCTTTTCCTTCGTCGCCATTCACCACTTCCTTGGCTTGTGCGATGGCAGCCTGGAGGTCAGCATATACGTCGGTTCCGATAGAGCCGTTGAGGGCATTCTCACCGTCGATGATGGCTTGCTCAAGCACTGGGCGGATAACGTCGGCAGCATAGCCTTGGTAAACGAGTTGGAAGTTGTCCCAGATACTCCAGCTGTCGCCCAACTGGTTGGAAGCACCCTTCACACCAATTCTCATTGGGTCGCCTTCCTGTGCAATCAGACCATAAGCAGACTGTGTGTACATGCCTGCGGCAAATGCTACAGAAGCACTTTGCATGCCGTTGGGGAAATAGACCACAGTTCCGTCGGGCAAGGTCTCTGATGAGTAGTCGCTGCTCTGCTCGCTGTAGAATGTAGCGTCGTAAATCTGAGTTGGGTCGCCATATACATTGGTGAATGGAGTGGCGTTGGAGTTCATGTAAACGAATACTGGGCAGGTCTCCCTTGTGGTGTAGGTCTCGCCATTGAGGAATGCCTGGAATGCAGTACGTCCGTAGCGATAGAATCCTTGCACCTTGATTTCGTAAACACCTACAGGAGCGTTCTCCACTATTTGGTAGATGTCGAAGTTGGAGTTGTTCCAAGCCTCGTAGCATGGGTTGGATGCCAAACCACCGGCGGTCACGTTACCACCAGATGCAGCTACGCGGGTCCAACCTTCACCATACTGTGTGAAGTTGGGGTTCACCATGAGGTCGGTCATGTCGGCTGGTGGCATCGGGTGACGCATAGCCTCGCTGATCATTGCCTGTACATTGGCAATCTCTTCTTCAAGTTGCTCGTTGGTGTAGGTGCGGGCTTGCAGGATTTCCTTGGCATCAAATTCTGCCCAGTCGGCAAGGTCGTAGGTGAAGTCTGGGTCGATGTCGTCTCTTGCAGCAGTGGCGAGTGCCTTCTCCTGCATCTCTTGGAATTTCTTCCAGAGTTCCACGTTCTTCTTCAGAGCTGCTTCTGCAGATTGTATTGCTGCCATGGCAGACATGATTTCTTCCTTGGTGGTTGCTGCTCTCAAAGCATTTGCTGCATCGTTGAAGGCATCAAGGTAAGATTGGGTGAAGACTACGTCTGTCAGGTCGGGAGTCTCAAGGTTGGCGATGCTCGAGTTCTTGATGAGTTCGAAAGCGTCGTTGCCGTTACCGTAGTAGGTCAGCGAGAACTCGTTGAAGATTGACCAGTCGTTGCCTATGGTGTTGTCCTTGCGGACACCGATCTTCAGGTTGCCATCGCTCACTGCGATGATGACAGAGTTGTCGTTGCAATAGCCTGCTTCGAAGAAGTCAGCAGCTGCATCCATGTAGTTGGGGATGGTATATACCATGCCGGTCTCATCGTCTGTTGCTGTAACCCATCCGCCATTGCCTACTTGCTCGGTAAGCAGCGGTGTGAATGGAGATGCGATGCTTGCCACGAGGCTGTCGGTTGTGGTTGCTGCATAAACCTTGGCATATCTGGAAGCCTCATCCTGTGCCTTGAAGTGATTGTAGGCTGTCTGGGCGTCACCGGCACGATAGAATGCCACGACATTCAACTTATAGACACCTTCGCGCATGCCAGTGATTTGCTGGTATGTGTCATAGGTCTTGTTGTAGTGCTCGGCGTTGTCCTTCGGGTTGTAGCTGCCGAAGCCTGTACCCGACCAGTCGGTGTACTTGTTGCCGATGAACGATGGGTTCTTGATGTAGAGGTTGGTCACGTTGACGGGGTTCTCCACAGTTGCCTTGTCGATGTTCTCCAGAGCAAGTTCGTCTTCGCGAGCCTTGATGGCTGCTTCTGTAGCTGCGATGGCTGCTTCAATCTCCTCGAGTGTGCTGTTGGTGTTGTTATAGACAGCTATCTGGTCTGCTACGTTGGCACCAATTTCCTCTGCCTTGTTGAGCAGGTCCTTCAGCTTCATGGCTGCGGTGTAAATCGTCACTTGTGTCATGTAGGTCTCACCAGCTGCAATGGGCAGGAACTTCCAGTCGATGAAGGCACCGCTTCCTGCTTCGTTGTTGGCAGACAGGGCAGTGTTTGCTGGGTTTTCTACTGTGTTGAGACCCACAAATAGTGTGTTGTCGTTCACTGTGGGGTTCTGTGCCGATGCAGCGAGACGATAGACTTGGTCACCCATTGAAGTGATTTCCCAAAGGTGGTTGGCCTGACCGTTGTAGTCAACGTACATGTTGACAGGATCGTCAAAGAACCACCAGAGCCAAGCACTCTTGCTCTCGCAATAGTCGATGATGTGATAGACACCTTCCATGCCTTCGACGGACTCGATTTTCACTTTCAGTCCGCTTGTGCCAACACTGGCTTGTGTACCCCATGCGTTGCCCTGAGTGAACAGTAGTCCGCTGCCGGTGTTGTAGAGGTAATATTCCTCTCCTTCCACCCAGGTGGCGTACTCCGCTGGCGACGGCTTTGTCCAAACATTGTCGTCAACGGCTTGTGCTGCATTACTTCCGAAAAGAAGCACTGCACCTAAAGCAAGTAGTTTTGCAATTTTCATAAAGGTTAAAATTAAAAAGTTAATAAATATCCTGCAAGTGCGTTAGCAGGTGCAAAAATAAAAATAGGTTTCAAATTTCGAAATTTTCTTTTGGATGCGCTTTCTACGAATCGCTCGCCCTGCGCTTGATATAGTTTGTAGTCTTTTAGGTTGAGGTAAAAATGACTTGTAATGTCATTTATAACATTTGCAAAGATATAAAAAAATTAAATACTAAGGGCTAAAAATGAAAAAAAAATTAAGAATAGGTGTATTTTTTACAATTTTACCACCACTTTTTAACAAATGCTGTAAAGATTGTTTGCTTTTTTGTTGGCAAATTCGGTTTCTCGTGGCATTTTTGCATCTCGCGAAAGCCGTTCATAATCCATGCCCAAAGAGATTCTTATTTGCCGATGATAAGTAATAATGCAAGTCCGACGAACTCCTCAACAAGTGGGAATGGGATTTAATCTAAGTCTGGAAAAGAAGAGTAAAGGTCATCCCCCTCGATGGGAGATGACCTTTCTACAATTTGGTTGCCTGCCTCAGGTTGTAGCCTGAGACGCATGTTGGTTTAGTAACCTGGGTTCTGATACACGTCGCCATTGCTGATGGCCTGGATGAAAGCCTGTGGTATGGGGCGCAGAGCATACTCAGCCTTGTAATACTGGCCCAGGTCGGGATGCGTCTCCTTCAGGTAGCTGGCGTCTTTCATCATTCCAGTGCGCTTCAGGTCGTAGAAGCGGCTATACTCACCACAGAGCTCACGTCCACGCTCGTCGAGGATGGTGCGGATGGTGGGAGCGCCAGTGAGGAGCTTGGCTCCGGCGCGCTGTCTCACCTTGTTGATGTTGGCGAGAGCGTTGGCACTTTGGTTGAGGTAGAGGTTGGCTTCGGCAGCGATGAGGTATATTTCCGACATACGCATGATGAAGGTGGCGTTCAGGTTGCCGTTACGCATCTTTCCAGCATTTGCCACATAGTAATTGTCGCTCTTGTGCTTGCTGAGCGATGGATAGATGTAGCGGAAGAGGTTGTCCTTGCCGTTGAGTGTCATCTTCACATTGCGGGCAGCATCGTCATAAACGTCCTTGTAATCTACAAGCAGGTATTTCGATGAGCCCTTGCCTGCCACTTCCTGTGCGTAGTTCACATCCTGTGGCACCACGATGCGGTAAGCCAACTCGCCAGGAGCGAGCGATTGTCCCACCACGCTGGCATCTTTGTTGAAGTTTGCCTGCGTGTTGGCATCCCATGTGAAGTTCTGGTTGGCGTTCCATTCTGTGGTGAATGAGGCATGGTAGCGTGGGTCGAGAGTGCCGTCGTCCTGTACGAAGAGATTGAGCAGGTGCTGGGTGGGCATGAAGTAGCCCTCTGCGTCATATTCATAGGAGAGCACGGCATCCTGCGTCTTCGACCAGGCACCAAACTGGCTCAATGCGCATTGGAAATCCTCGTCCATGCGGTTGCACTTCCAGTTGCCGTTGCTTGAGCCGTGGCCATCAGAGCCGGCATACCAGCGGTGCTTCCAGAGGGCTTCCTTGTTCTCCTTGTTGTTGGCTTGCTTGAACACATCCTCGAAGTTGGGATACATGTAAGCGCCATAGTTGCCGCCACCCGACTCGCAGTCGGCTATCAGCTTGTTGGCAGTGTCAAGGGCATTCTGCACATATTCCGTGGTGCCATACTCATAGGTTTGAAGGTATGCTTTGGCGAGCATTCCGAGGGCAGCCTTCTTGGTAGGTGTGGTGCAGGTGGCATCGGTGCCCTTCTGCAGCCACTCCACGGCAAACTCTAAGTCGGGAAGGATGACATCCTTGTAAACCTGTAGCGGCTCGGTGCGTGTGGGAGCATAGACCGTAGAGGTTGGCGGCTCGGTGATGACGGTCACGGCACCAAACTGTTCCACGGCGTTGAAGTAATACATGGCGCGCATGAAGCGTGCTATTGCCACTTGGTAGTTGCGCTCGGCGTCTGTCTTGAAAGGCACCTTGTCAGCCTTTGTGATTGCGATGTTGCAGGCGCCGATGCCGTCGTAGATGCAGTTCCACATATTGGCTGTATGTGTGATGTTGGGCGATGCTCCAGCATCAAACCAGAAATACTGCGTGTATGAGGAGTTGATGTTGGCACGATAGGTCCATAGGTCGGTGTCACCCTCTGTGTACATCATGAAAAACTCTGTTCCGTAGAGGTGCCGCTCCATGCCGAAGAAGGTCTGGTTCACCAATGAGGCGTAGGTGTCCTCGGAAGTGGCGAGGTTGTCCATGGTGAATCCGCCGGGGTTGGTCTCGTCGAGCGAGCATCCGCTCAGTGAGAGCAGGGTTGCCGTCATCGTTGCAGACAGCAGGATATTCTTTATTTTAGTTTTCATATTTACTGTCCTCCTTTGATTAGAATGTGATGTTAACACCAAACACGAACTGCTTGTAGGTGGGGAAGGCGTCGGCGCCACCCATTTCGGGGTCGGTGCCCTTCAGCTGACTCTCGGCGCAGATAATCCAGGGGTTATAGGCGGTGAAGTAGAGCCTGCATTTCTCGATAAGTGCTTGGCGGGTGATGGCGCTTGGCAGGGTGTATCCGAAGGTAATGTTCTTGATTTTGAAGAACGAGCCGTCGAAGATTCGGAGCGAACTGATGCCGATGCTCTGGTCGTCGCCTGAGCCAGGAGCGGGATAATAGGCACCCTGATTGTTCTCGGTCCAGTAATCTACACCGGCAATTTGGTTCTCGGTGATGGCAGACTTTGCAGTATAGAATCCGAGCAGTTTGCTCGAAATGGTCTGTCCTAAACGTGCCATGGCGTAGATGGTGAGGTCGAAGTCCTTGTAGGTGAAGGTGTTGTTCAGACCAAGAATCCAGTTGGGGTTCTGGTGACCCAGCACGCGACGGTCTTGCTTGTCGCTGTATTTGTGCTTGCCTTCGTCGGTTGTGCCATCGTCATTCACCACAGGCACGGTCTCTATCTTCACCCATCCAGGCTTCACACCATAGGTGTTTAGCTCTTCCTGCGAGGCGTCGGTGCCCCAGATGCCGGCATACTTGTAGTCGTAAATCGACTTGATGGGGTGTCCCTCGAAGAGTCCTTCGTTCACGAGGTCGCCATCGGGCAGTTTCTCGATGCGCTCAAGTTGCCATGTGGCGGTGAAGGCTGTGCTCCAAGTGAAGTCTTTGGTGATGATGTTGCGGCTATTGATGGTCATCTCAAAACCTTTGTTGCTCGTCTTGGCAAGGTTCTCCCAAGTGCTCAGTGGCGAGCCCCATCCTGTGGCACCATTGGTGATGGGCATGGTGCGCTTGAAGAGCAGTCCGCGAGTCACCGTGGTGTAGTAGTCGATGGTACCGTCGATGCGGCGGTTGAGAATGGCGAAATCGAGACCGAAGTTCCAGTTGTACGACTTCTCCCATCCTAACGATGGACTCTCATAGGTGCCCGAATACTGTGCGAAGGGTTGTGTGTGCGAGCCGTCGATGGTGATACCGCTGCTGGTGTAGATATAGGCAGTGGTACTGGTGCCATAGGCACCCACGCCGCCCGAGTTGCCGGTGATACCGGCACCGATGCGGAGCTTGAGGTTGTCGAGCCAGCTCTTCGTGCCTTCCATGAATGCCTCGTCGCTCACGCGCCATGCCAAGGCGCCAGCGGGGAAGGAGTCCCACTTGTTCCCTTCGGTGAAGAACGACACGCCATCCCAGCGGTTGGAGAAGGTGAAGAGGTACTTGCCCTTGTAGGAGTAGTTGAAACGAACGGCATACGACATCTTCTGTGTCTGGGTGAATCCTGACTCCAAGTGCTGACTGGTGGCAGACATCAGGCGCCAGTATTGCCATACGTCGAGAGCCTGGTTGCTGCCGCCTGCCAATGCCTCCTCGGTGTTGTTCTTCGACCATGACGATACTGCGGTGATGCCGAAGTCGTGGTCGTTGGCGATGGTGCGGGAGTAGGAGAGGATGTTCTCCCAATTGTAGCCATAGCTGTCATTGTAGGTCAGGTCGGCATGTGGCGAACCTGCATAGGTGGGGCGGAGGGCGTTGGAGTATTTGCCCCAATATTGTCCGAGTCGTGAGTGCGAGAGGGTGGCATTCACCTGTGAGCGGAAGTTGAGTCCGTCAATAGGAGTTAGCTCCAAGTATCCGATGGCATTGATGTAGGTGTTGCGGGTGTTGCGCGAATACTGGTTCGTAATCTTGTCGGCAAGCGGACTATATTGGTTGTCAATATACTCATGGTTCACGTTGCCGTTGGCATCATATACGTCGCCAAGAGGCAGGGCTGCTAATGCGCGGGTATAAGTCTTGTTGTCGCCACGGTCGTGAATGGTGTAGGTAAGGTTGGATGTGAATCCCACCTTTGCCCAGTCGAAGATGCGCTGGTCAACATTCAGGCGAAGGGCATAACGGTCGCGCTGCTCGTTGCTGAGCAAGCCCTTGTCTTGATTATAGACAGCAGAGGCATAGATGAGGGTGTTCTGTGTGCCACCTGTCACCGACACCGAGTATTTCTGTGTGGTAGCCTTGCGTCCCGACACCTCGTCAACCCAGTCAATCCACTTGTTCTGGTTGTATGCATCGATGTATGCCTGGTTGCCGCCAAGCAGTGCGTTTACATTCTCGGGGTAGTTGCCATTCTTGTATTTGTAGGCTTCACGATAATAGTTGGTCCACTCGTCGCCGGTCATGCCGTTCTTGTACTCTGGCGAGCCGCTCCAGCCGTAGTATGCGTCGAAGTTGACTTTTACCTTGCCGGAAGCACCGCGCTTGGTGGTGATGATGACCACGCCATTGGCGCCAGCCGAACCATAGATGGCAGTGGCTGATGCATCCTTCAGCACATCGACACTCTCGATGTCGTTGGGACTTAGGTTGTCGTAGCTGCCTGGCAGTCCATCGATGATGAACAGTGGTTGGTTGTCGCCATAGATGGAGCGTGAGCCACGAAGCAGGAGGTTTACGCCAGCACCTATCTCACCGCTTTGCTTGGTGATGTCAAAGCCAGCAATCTTGCCTTGAAGGGCTTCCATCACGTCGCCAGTAGGAGCTATCACCACGTCGGCGTTCTTCATTGAAGTGACAGCACCTGTCAGGTCGCGTTTCTTCTGCGTACCATAACCGATAACCACCACGTCGTCGAGTCCCAGCACGTCGGGTTCCATTGTCAGGTTCATAACGCCTTGTCCGGGCTGCATCGTCACCGTCTTGTAGCCGGCATACGAGAATTGCAGTTGATGACCAGGTGCGACATTCACGCTAAAGTCGCCGTTGATATCGGTCACCACGCCGCCATTGGTGCCCAGCACTCTCACTGTGACACCAATCATCGGTTCTCCCGTCTCATCGACCACATGACCTCTAACAGGCTTTGCCTGCTCTACTGCGTTTGGTCCGTTCGGAATGGCAATACTGCTTTCCGCCCACATGGGAGCGGGCGTCAAAAGCGATAGGGCAAAACAAAAGACCACGCATGTTTTCATAGTTTTCTTCATGTGCAGATTTTTTTAGTTATTAGAAATTTAGGTTGCTGCACTAATGACGGAAAAAATGGGAAAAGTAACCATTAAAAGGAAAAGGATTTGGAATAACGATCAAAAAGTCTTTTTTCCCAAATTGCTGAACACGTTTTTCAACTTGAAAACGAAAACATTACACATTCTTATAAAAGATGTTAAATGCTAACTTTACAGGTTTGTTATAATGACTATTTCAGAAAATCTTAATAATTTTGTATTCACTTTGTGGAAATTTAGCATCCATGTTAGACAAATTCTCAAAGATGATTATTTAATTAAAACATGAAAATTATGTGTGGATTAAAATTAAAAAAATATCATCGACCATATTTGATTATTGAGCCTTTCCACCCCAATGAATATGTGGCAGGATGTGTGAGTGGTGGTGTAACTGAAGTATCAGGCCAATTTTGCTTTGATTTAAACCACGATGGTATGTTCGATTGGGGGCCTGATGAACGCGGTTATCTAAGTTATCCCTTAGGTGCTTACGAAAAGAATTTTTATGATGGAAAATTTAAAATAACGGAAAAAGGTCGTTATATCTATAATGGTGGAGAGACCTACTTGTATGTTGGAGGAGGGACTATGGACGATCCTGGTTTGACTATAGATCATTATGATTACTCTTCAGATCTATTTATACCTATTTACTATGCAAATGTGGACATTAAAGAAAATTATTCAGACGATGTGCATAGTACTGTTTTTTATTATACTGTTGAGGATGGTTTTAGTGGTGTCACCAACGCATCATAAAATACCTTCTCATATTATAAATCCAAGGTTACAGTCGTTGTTGATACTCACTTGGTAACAATCTTTCTTGATTTCGGAATCGGCTATTGTCACTCAACAGTAGCCGATTCTCTCTTTATGAGTGGGTGGTCAAAAATACCTATTTGATAAGTGGTCAATAGGATGATATTTTGTACAATAAAAGTCAGGCTGGTTAGAATCGAGGCTTTTTTTTTTGTGAACAAGAATCTTTTGTTATACCTTTGTACGACAATCTAATAGAATAATAGTGGCAGCAGACGTTTTTTGCTGCGGAATTAAGTGACATGGAAATAGAAGCAATGTCAGAAGGTGCAACGTTTCAATCGTTTGCCTCTACTTTTTCAAATTCTTGTAGTCATGATGATGGAGAATCTTCCAGTGGGGATGGCAAGAGTATTGTAATCCTTTTTGAGAGTGATTCGCATTGTGAACTTTCAGGTTATTCTAAATTGGCAGGATTGCGAGATGCCATCAACAAAAGTGGTACGGCTTGGGCTGGGGCGGTCTGCTGCGGCGACTTCATGCAAGGTGGGGCTGCAGGCTCTGTTTCAAATGGGAAATACATCATCGATGTGATGCGGTCGGTGGGTTACGATGCGGTCACATTAGGCAACCATGAATTTGAGTTTGGTGGTGAGAATATGATAACGCAACTTGCTCAACTGGGTGCGCCTGTGGTTTGTTCCAACTTCTTCAGGCATGGAGAATCCACTCCTCTATATCCTGCCTATACCATTTGTCGGTATGGTGACAAGCGAGTGGCTTTTGTTGGTGCTTTGACAACGGAAACCATTGTAACACAGAAGTTTGCGTTCTACGAAGAGAACAAGCAGCTGTATGACCTTCAGGATGACAGGTTGATAGAATTGGTACAGAAAGCTGTCGATGAAGCGCGTGCCAAGGGCGCCGACTATGTAGTGGTGCTCTCGCATGTGGGTGAAAAATCGTCTATCGCCCATACATCCCATGATTTGATAAAAGGTACAAGGGGGATTGATGTTGTGCTCGACGGTCATACACATTCTTCCATAGCACAGGAGTGGGTGAACGACCTCGATGGAAAGCCTGTACTGGTATCGCAGACGGGCAATAATTTCAAACATATCGGAAAACTGCTTATTAAGAGCAATGGTGAAATTACAACATCGCTATTGCCTACTGAGGCCATTGAACAAAAAAGCCTTTCGGTGGAGGACACTGTAGAAAAGATGCTGTCGCAAGTGAAAAAGCAGGTGGGGGTAGTTGTGTGCCACTGCAACTATCCTCTGATAGCTCTTGGAACTGACAAAGTCCCGTTATCGACAACAATGGAGACCTCCTTAGGTGACCTCGTCACGGATGCTTTCCGCTATTTCAACAATGCGGATATAGCCTTCCATAACGGCATTTCGCTATCCAAAGATTTTGCAGCTGGGGATATCAAAAAATATCACTTGATGAATCTCATACCTTTCGAAGATCAATTGTACTTGATTGAGGTGAGTGGCGAGTTGCTCTTGAACATGTTGGAGAGGTGCACGAAAAATCTTCCTTTGATAGAGAATTTTTTCCCTCAGTGCTCAGGCATCAGATATACGGTGCATTTGAAAAGACGTATGGTGACCGATGTGATGGTGCTTGACCGTAAAAGTGGTGACTACAGACCTTTGGAGCTAACTAAGAACTATAGAGTGTCATTGGGGATATTCTATACCAGCTTAGGATTCTATGGCGTATTGAAAGACTGCAAGGTACTCAAGGCTGGCACGAGAACGACACGTGATGCTTTGGAAATGTACATGACCAAAGTGCTCAAGGGACAATTAGGCAACAATTATAGGGAGCCGCAAGGAAGAATCGCCATCATAGACGATTGAGATTGAAGCATAGCTCTTCCTCCCTAATATTGCAATATGAAAGCATGAAAATAATCATTTAATCATTACATTATCATGGAAGTTATACAGAGTTTCACCATCGACCACACCCACCTGAAGCCTGGCATCTATGTCTCGCGTGAGGACAAAGGCTTCACCACTTTTGACCTGCGTGTCACTGAACCAAACCAAGAGCCTGCCATGGCTCCTGCAGCCATACATAGCTTGGAGCATCTGATGGCTACTTGGTTCCGTAATTCCGAGGCGAAAGAAGACGTGGTATATGTAGGACCCATGGGGTGTCTCACGGGCATGTATATCATCATGACGGGAACATACACAGTGGAGGACATGCGGCAATTAACCATCAAATGCTTGAAATGGATTCTCACACAGACGGAGGTGCCCGCCACACAACCTGAGTCTTGCGGCAACTACTTGCTCCACGACCTGCCGATGTGCAAATGGGAGAGTGCCCGGTATCTGGACCGCTTGGAGCATGATTTCCACAGCGAATATACCAAACTGCAGATTACCCTCGACGACGGGAAGGTTTTTGCCGACGCATAAGTGCCTTCTTGTATGAATCAAAAACCAGTCCCCTTGATTTCTTGATTCTTTGTTGTTGCTTTGTTGAATATTTTGACAACCATAAAGCGGTCAAGAGGCAACAAAGTTTAAGATTTGGTTAAGATTGTTTAAGCATTAAAAAGAAGATAATAAAAGGGCTTTTGGATGGTTTCATAGTGTCAGGAACTTAAATTATCCTAAATAGGATTATCCAAATTTGGATAAATTCAATATTTCCGTTATCTTTGCATTCATAAGAAGATAATTATGGATAATCCGTTTGTAACAAAAGGGTACGCAGGTCCTGAATATTTCTGCGACAGAGTGAAGGAAACAAGCCAATTGGTAGAACTGACTACCAATGGCAACAATATTGCTTTGATATCACCGCGCCGGGTTGGA
>ONAG01000043.1 GCA_900315745.1 uncultured Prevotellaceae bacterium | reverse complement strand
GTTACTCATTTCCAATGAGTTGAGCAAACTTCGAAGCTTTTTTTATTCCTATTTTATGTTAAATTATGCAGGGCCTTCGCTACCTGCGAAACTTTAGTTGTATGAGAAAACGATGCTCATCAATTACTCTCCACATTTTAAAGAAGATTATTACTTCATTAATATCTTCCCAGAAGCATATGCCAGCTTAATAGGACTCACATCAAGGGGCAAACTTTCTACAGGAATGTGTTTGACCGTTGATGTTGGAGGTGGAACTACTGATATCTCGTTTTTTACAATACAAGGGAACCAACCAAATCGCCCTGTTATCTATAAATACTGGTCGATTCCCAAAGGACTTAACTATATTGCAGACAAATCTGGATTGGATTTTTCAAAATGTGATTTTACACATCAAGCCAACGAAACAATTATTGATGAATACAATGACGAAAAAAGGAGAATTGTTGGGGCGTTAATTGAAAAATTATTCAAAATGAGAAAGAATAAGATGGTGTTTAAATCTGCACTTAATAATGCCCTAAGAGATAGAATTGTTGTATACTCGGGTGGTGGCAGTACTTTTCCTTTTTTGAATACGACCATTCTTTCTTTTACTGATGTTATGATGATTGATGAAGGTATTTGGAAAAACGAAAACATAAGAAACAAAGCTATTATCTCTAAATTAAGGGGATTGTTGACAACGGCTTATGGTTTATCTGTATGTAATGATAATGAAGATGTAAAGATTGAGCCATTAGATTCTCTTTTATCCCATATTCCCAATATTGATACACAAGGTATACAGGTAATTGATAAAGATATGTGCTGATATGAAACAAATATATATGCTCGACTATATCAAGGAATCCATTGATAATAAATATGCAATGGAGGTCTTGTATTATACCATAAAAAATGCAGTTATCACAAATGACTACAATTTGAAAGATGTGTTATTTGTTGATATTGATGGTAGATACCATGGAAACGAGATTCTTGTGGGAACAAGAATGAGATATCGCTCGGATCTTCATACCATTTCAATGCTTTTATCTATTCGAGCACTGATGTTGAATAAAAGCTATTTAAAATGTTGCGTAAACGACCACCTTATTTTCACCTCTATTCCGAAAGATAAGTTCCAATGGATAATAAATACTACTATTATTTTGGACTGTATGGAGGATGATGAGTTTGCTATGCTTTACGGTATTTTGGAGGTTCTTTATTATGAAGATGAACTGGAGGCTGAGATTAAAGAACGGTTTGAACACTCAATTGAAAAACCTGAATACAGGAACGCAGACCTATATTATCGAAACATTGCTTCCAATAATGAAGGTGTTGTGAAAAATGTGATTTGCGACAATGCTTTCGTATGCAATGATTTCTCAACATATGAAATTGGACAAGAAATCGTATATGTTGGCAACACTGCATTTGCTTATTGTTTGAACCTAGAAACTATCAAATTCAATGGGCAGGTGTCATTTGGCAAATTCCCCATTATTGAATGTGAAAAACTAAGACAGATTGTTGTGCCACCTAAATTGGTTAATTACTATAAGAAAGAATTACCATTCTATAAAGGTATTATCAATGTTAAAGAGAAAAGAGTTCTTCATAAAACCGATATAAAAGATGATGAAGTAAGAAATATAGGAATTGAGGATTCTGAAATAGAGATCGTCTATGTTGACATAGCTAATGCAGACCCTTATATAGAAGTTGAGATAGACGATGATATTGTGCTAGCCGAAGAGCAAGATAAATTTGTAGATTCTATAAACATAAAAAAGTTTGAATCAGTCTTTGACAAGAAAGCCACATCTTACAAGTATTTTTGGTTGATGGCAATTTTGACGTTGGCAAAAGAAAATGGGACGCTCGTAATTCCTTTTAAGGATATCCTAACTCGGATGGCAGCCATGGCTTGGCCACTTGTTTTTCAAGACGAAATCAACTTGGGAGCGATTGACCAACTTACCAAATATCTGACAAATATTTGGGCAAATGCCACACTTGCGAAATCTGTGAAAGTTAACGTGGCGGAAGCTTATATAAAGAAACATTATGAATCTCAGAATATTCGTAAAATTCTGGAACCTCTGTTGAAAAATGTGCCTTATCGCTTTTTGTCACCTTGGATTGCATTCACATCCAATGAAGATGTGGCTTCTAAGACAAAGATCGATGGCTTTTCTGGTCTTTATTCCTTGTATGATAACTATATAGTTCTCAACAAACATTGGTGGAATTATATCAAGTCACACTATAATGAAGTGAAAGATTTCACCTTAAACTCTTTTATTTCCTATGCACAAAAATATAATGATGAAAAAAAACTTTTCAGATTGAAGAGAGAAGGTTGGGGGGTCTAAAGAACAATACTTATGAAAGTGTTAGAAACAACAAGATGAAAAAAAGGACAGCATGATAAACTGCTCGATATATTTTCATAGTTGTCATACAAGGCATTAGAGATTTTGGGAATAGTAAATAGATAGGGCAAATACAATATTGGAAATCATCAAGTGAAAGGAAGAATTGGCCTCCCCCCAAAAAAATTACCTCTCCCAATCATCCAAGTTGGCGTGGCTCTTCACTCTTTCAGCGTCTTTTTTTGACAAATGAGGGAAAAACGTCATGCTTGTGACGCGCTCCACTTGTTTGATGCTGTTGACGTAGAGATCTTTTTTTCGATTGCCATCTGTGTTTCGGCAAATAAAGCCGATGCCCATGGGGTGATTGCCATTCAGACAGGCAATAACCTTGAAGAACGCCTCTGGAACAACAACCTTGTTTCCTCCAATGACCTCATGCTCTTGGCGGAAAAGGATAGGGCCGCACACGATATCGACTTCACCATATTTCTGCGCCCATTTCCTGCATGCGATTTCTATTTGGTTCCAAGTGCCAGAATTCAAATTGGCATTTTGGGGACAGCAATTAGTGTATAGGAATGTTTCGTACATGGCATCAGCATCCCATTTGTTGTCGCCTGCCGGACACATGTGGCCACGAGTCCATCCGCTTCCCTTATAGTCGGAATAATTGACTCTTGGTGCTGGCACGTCATTGTCCTCATGCCATGCATTACCAGGTCGTTTTGCTTCACCATTCACATGGCCTGCTGTTAGACGCCATGCAACCCAGTTGGGTAATTTCGTATCTTTATTATATGATACGACGTAGCCTTTCCTGTAAAGTCTTTGTTCTGAAACATTTTCAAGAGGCAGTGGAGTGTCTATCTTGGACTTGTGAGATTGAATTTCGCTTGTGCTTTCATCTGCCTCTACTTTCAAAAAAGAAAATGAATAGCTGTTGTCGGCATCAGTACTTTCCGCTTTTGAACTATTGGTACTGACAACAACAATAACTGCCATTAACAGCAATACGATGATAGACAAACGGTATCTTTTCATGGGCATGGCAAAGACACGATGCTAAGGCTTTGTAAATCTTTCACGCCGCTAAGATAATCATTTTTTTGTATGTGCAAAACAAGCTATGGAGTTTTTTGTGCTTTTCCTTGCGCTTATGATTGCAATAGTTGTTCACTTCGAATGCAATAAAACCGCACGTAGTGCAGTTATATAAGAAAGAGCATTTCAATAACTATAGCGGAACATCGTATCATGAATAGGAAAAAGGGAATCGTTTTGTCAGCGTTTTTGGAGACGTTGGTCTTGGCCGTCCTCGTGTTGTTATTTTTCTCTGGAGTAATTTCCTTTAACCTCTTTATCGCCCTGGCTATAGTGGTTTGTGTCTTGTTCTCTACAGCAGTGTTGATAATCATCAAGAATACTCAGCCTTAGTCGTGTTCAAGTAATGAACTTGCGAAGCTATTGTTCTAAAACACCCGTTGTTATATAAATACTTTTGCAAAAACACGATTTTTTTCTACATTCTATGACTGTTGTCTGGCAAAAGTAGGCAAATCCAACATAACATTTTTTCGATTCCTGCGTATTATAAATGTATGACACGCTCAGAATTTGAAAATATGGCGGCGCATTTGCACCAGATTGCACTGAAAGTCAGCCTTGACTTCTTTGCTTCAATCGGTCGTGGGCGTAACTTCAGCTATCGTGAAGATGCCGAGGATGCGGCGCAGGAGGCGATGGTGCAGCTGTGGCGCTATTGTGAGCACATCGATGCGGAGCGCAATGTGGAGTCGCTGGCTTTCAGAGTGGCAAAGAACTGCTGCGTGAGCATTTATCGCCGACAGCAGAAAACGGTAGTCGATAGCCAACAGTCGCTCGACCAGCATGTCTTCGTCCGTCAAGAGCACGATGCCTCGCCACAAGAGCAGTTGGAAGCCAAGGACACGCAGCGGTTGCTGTCGGAGGCTATCGAAATGCTGAAGCCACGAGAACGGCAACTCTTCGACATGCGGGCTGTAATGGGACTCTCCACTGATGAGATAGCCGAACAGACGGGCATTCCCAAGCCCACCATCACGTCGATGGTATCGGCTGCACGAAAGAAGGTTTTTTCAGAACTAAAAAGAAAGATGAGACAATGAAAGACAATGACATACAGAAACTGATAGACAAGTATCTCGAAGGCGGGACTTCGCCATTGGAGGAGCGGCAATTGGTTCTGGCATTGGAAGAGCGCAACGACCTTCCTGAAGACATGCAGGCTGTCCGTCTGATGCTCGGCGAACTGACTTTGGGCGAAGCCGAATATGATGCCATCATGGCGCAAGCCAAAGACAAACCATCTGCCATGCTGATGACTTTGCGCATCATACTTTCTTCTGCCGCTGTATGGCTCGTCGGATTGTTCCTATACCAGCAGATACTTTTGGCAGAACTGCAATCCTCTACGAAAGAAGACCCCATTTATTATGACAATGGCCTCTTTTCTGGCAGCACCCTCAAGGACGTATATACAAGCTACCAGCATAAAGACAAACTTATCAGTTACACCCAATTTAAACAGATGATTTATGAAAACAAGTAGTTTGTTTGGTATCATATTTGGAGCTGTACTGCTCCTTGCTTCCTGTGATGAGGATAAAGTGAAAATGCACACCATCATCTATGAGGATGGTCATTGCAAGCGTGAAGTCAGTTATGGCACTAATATGCCTGATACGACTGAATTGGATGCAGCTTCTCTTTGGGAGGTCGATTCTGTGGGGGAGGGTGAGACCATTTCGGAGAGTCTGGACACGAATGTCCTTAAACCTGAGGTCATTAGTGGCATTGATACACCTGAGGTCAGTAGTGGCATCGATGATCCTGATAATGATTCTACTTCTCAATGGCAGGGCGATTCTGTGGTTGATTATCCCTCTTTTCCAGAGTGTCTGGACACGACCGTTTTCAAAAGAACAAGGACAAAGGTGGATGGGGACAGCGTGACGACAATATCCATTCAAGAGTTTGAATCTGTGGAAGAAATGTGTCGGCAGACGCCCTTGTTAATCAACGGCTCACGCTTGCAGTCGAATGCAAAGTTGGAGAAACGCTTCCGATGGTTTTATACAGAATATACCTTCACCGAGGTGTTCAAATGCATTGGCAATGCGTTCAAACTGCCAGTCGCCAATTATGCCGACAAGGATGTGGCAAACTACTGGTTTACAGGGCAGCCAAATCTCGTGAAGGGACTTAGCGGAGCCGAGACATCACAGAAACTCAGCAAGATGGAGGCTTTGTTCACCAATTGGCTGAACGACAATCTTTATCAAGTGTTCTTCGATGTCATCGTCAGCAATTACGACTCAATCCCCAATCCGCCTGTTAGCCGCGAGCGTTTCATTGAGTTGCATGACTCCTTGAAAAATTATCTGCTGAAAGGCCAGGAAAATTTCATCACGGTGCATGTGGAAGAAGCCTTGCAGTCGTTCTTCCATTCCAACGCATACGCAATGTGTTTTGATGAAAAAAGACCATGCGGGAAGGTTATGAATGAAGAAATTTACAACTGCATGAGTGTATTCAGTTTTAATGTTCCCTATGCCCTCACCATGCCCGGAAAAGTGGTGGATGCCGGCACTGGCGTATGCCGCAACGGCACCATCTTCTATCCCCTGACTGGTGAGCGTCTCATCCCACAGGACTACACAATCACTGCCACCTCGCGTGTCATCAACATCTGGGCTTTCATCGTGACGCTCCTAATCGTCGTCCTCGCCATTGGCAGTTGGTTCCGACGAAAATAGCCATGATGGGTTACTTCCCTAACTTCTTGGTTTGTGCCTTCTTGGTTTCGGCTTTCTTCTCATTCTTTACTTCGGTGGCTTTATAGCCGAACTTGCCGAAGCTTTGGATGATCTTCTCCGAACTGGTCTTGTCGGCGTCGTAGGTGATGGTGACGCGCTGTTCGTCGATGCTGCACTCAATCTGCTTCACCCCTTTTTCGAATCGCAGGTTGCCCTTGATTTTGTCCTCGCAGCCAGAGCAGTGCATCTGCGGCTGGGTGGTGACGACAACGGTCTTTATGTCCTTGGCGATTGCTACTATTGCAGTCAGCATCATGGTGCTCAATATCAATACTTTTTTCATCTTTGCTTGTTTTTTTGCTTTATATGTAATCAATAATATCTGTAATTATCGTTCTTGCAGGTGCAGTTATTCAAAGTCTTCCGTAATTGATGCGGATGCCGGCATAGAACATGGCACCGTGAACGGGTCCCCACACCATAGTGGAATCGAAGTTGCTGCTCCAGGGGTCGTCGGCATTGATGATGGTCTGCTTCTGTCTGAAGCCTGTCAGGTTCTCACCGCCGACATAGATGGAGAAATGGCGGAACCAGCGGGTGACTTGTGCCGATACTTGTTCAAACGCATGGAAACGTCTGTCCCATAGACCGTTGACGGGTGTTGGCATGCGTCCGCCGCCGTTCAGCTGCAGGGTGGCATCCACCTGCCATAGTCCGAGGGGTGTCTTGTAGCTGGTAGTAATGAGACCTTTGTAACGGCTGCTCAGCGGCTTCTCCATCAGTTGTCCGCCGTAGGTGCTCTTCACATCGTTCCAGCGCCAAGCGGCTGTCAGCTCCAGACCTTTCACCACAGGATAGGAGGCATCCACCTGTATGGTGTTGGAGTAGGATTTGCCATAGAGATTGGTGATGCAGATTTGCGATGGGTTGCTGTCGTAGTCGATGACCGCCTGCTGAATGAAATGGGTGTGATAATACTCCGCATTCAGTTTGAGCGTCCTGCCGAACAAGGGGATGACAAACGAACTGCTGATGCCATAGTTCCAAGCACGTTCCTGCTCCAGGTCTTCGATGACCAGAGTACGCCCACTTGCCAGCAGATAGTTGTTCTCCGCCAAAGCGTGTACGGTGCGGTACCCCTTGCCAACCGAAAGACGCAGGCTGACAACCTCGTTGGGTGTCAGCTTCAGATGGAATCGAGGTGTGACGAAAGTGCCGTAACGACTGCTGTGGTCGGTCCTCACTCCTGCCATTGCCACCACTTTCTCGTTCAGGTTGTAGGTGTATTGGGCATAAAAGCCAGGGGTTGTCTCCTTGTCATCCTTCGTCAGGTAATCATGGTTCAGCGAAAGCCCTGCCGAGAGGTTGTGCTGCTCAGTGAAGTTTGTTTCGAAGAGCAGTTGGGCATAGACATTCTTCTGATTCACGCCATAATGTCTGTCCCCATAGTCTGCATCCATCTCATGCATCGAGGCGTTGCCCATCACGGCGATGTTCGTGCCGTGCTCAGGGTCGAGGATGAAGGCATGTTTCATGTATCCCTCATAGCGATCGGTCTTTATGCCGATGTGATAAAGGTGGTGGGCTTGGGGTGAGGTGTGGTGATTTTGGCCGCCCTCGCGGTCTTCTTTCAGGATGCTGACACCACCGTGAAACATGTGGCGTTCGCCCTTCCACTTCCATCGGTTTTGCAGGTTCCATTGTCGTACGTTGGGTTGGTCGAGAAATCCGTCGTTGTTCACGTCATGGTGTCCGAAATCGTCCTGATAGTGAGCCAACACCTCGGTGCTCAGTTTGTCA
Organism: uncultured Prevotellaceae bacterium; assembly: GCA_900315745.1. GTDB lineage: Bacteria > Bacteroidota > Bacteroidia > Bacteroidales > Bacteroidaceae > Prevotella. The sequence continues at coordinate 35,695 of ONAG01000043.1, read as the reverse complement.
TCCAGATGGATGTTGGCATCGGCATTTGCCTCTAACCTTCCTAACGTGCCGCCATAGAGGTTCACCATCACCCCTTCGTCGTTGTCGGGCTTCAGATATTCCACGTCGATTTGTCCCGTGATGCTCTCATAGCCGTTGCGCACGGAAGAGGCACCTTTAGATACCTGTATGCTGTACATCCAAGGCCCCGGCACATAGTCCAACGAATAGGGGGCTGCCGCACCACGGAAGTTGGGCAGGTTCTCTGTGAGCATCTGCACATAAGTGCCGCTAAGTCCCAAGAGCTTTATTTGTTTGGCTCCAGTGGCGGCATCGCTGTAGTTCACATCTACCGAAGGGTTGGTCGTGAAACTCTCTCCCAAGTTGCAACAGGCAGCCTTGAACAGTTCTTCACGATTGATCAAGGTGCCATTCACGGCACCTGCCATCCGACGAGTACCAGCACGGCGCGAGGTGATGGTCACGTTCTGAATGTTCTGAGTCTTCATTGTGTCCACCTGCAACGAGTCGTACGTCTGTCCGAAAGAAGACAGCGTCAGTGTTATGGCAATACTTGTCAGTTGGGATCTCATTCCTTCGCAAAGGTAAAGATTTTTGGTCTATTCCTTCGTAAGATGGTGAAACACTTAAAGATGTTTAACTAAAACAGGTGCCCACAGACAACATTTTTCAACGAGCCGAGTAGCTTTCTTAGTCTTCTTTCACGATGGGATATAGCTCGATGAACTCACCATTATGGTTCTTGCCGTCATTGATTAGTTCGGCAAATTTATCACCAACAGTCTCGATGTCGTGGAAACCAGGAAGTGCCATGTTGCCATTCAGGTCGGTTGTAGTGGGACCAGGATGGACAGAGAAGATTTCCAAAGGTCTATTTTGTTGTTCAAACTCGATAGCCATAACTCCCATCATTGCGTTCTGTGCGGCTTTGCTTGCCACATAAGCTAACGGGTGCCAGTAAGGACTGATCTCTGAAGGTACGGTGATGTTGGCTATGCGTCCTTCGTTCTTGTTGATCAAGGGCAGCAGCGCCTTTGTAAGGCACATCCAGTGTTTCACGGATAATGTCTATTTCAGTGTTCTCGCTATCTACGCTCATGTCGCCAGGAATGCCGGCATTGTTCACAAGCAGTGATAGTTCCGGAAACCGTTCTCCGATCTCCTTGGCGGCTCGTCCGATATTTTCGAGATCTTTCAGTTCGATATTCACCCAACCGAGTACATCGACACCGGCTTTTTCCAATTCTCCTATGGCTTTCTCTGCCCTCTGCCCGTCACGCGCGCCGACAATCACTTTCCAACCACTAATGCCAAGATGCTTGACAATTCCAAAACCGATGCCTTTATTGGCACCTGTCACTAAAACTATTTTGTCTTTCATTCTCCACTTTATTATAAATGAACTTCTCTATCCACCACCTTACCACCGAGAATCTTGAAAGAATTCAGGTGGACACCATCATGGAGCGAGAGGATGGCATATCGAATGGTGGGGTCGTTGGCAAGGCGCAAATCTTCCTGCGAGGGACGAGAGGGCGAAGCGGGATGGCTGTGCCAGTTAGCGAGGATTTTCAATCCTTTGTTTCGTGCGTACCTCAGAGCGGCAAACTGGTCTTTTGGTGCAAAGGCAAAATGTTCGGGCGAGTGGTCTATGTTCTCCATCCAATAGTTCTCTGTCACGATGTCGCCCTCGTCTGTGGTGATGCCAAGCAGGTAGCCACACGTCTCGTTTGGTGCGTCCTGTCGTGCCTGGGTGATCAATTCGTCAATTACAGCCTGTGATATTCTCATGTTGCTTTTTTACTTTCAATGTTTTTTCAGGTCGCAGGTAGCCTGTTCGTAGTCTATCAGATGGTCGATTGTGGGATTGGTGCCGCAGATGGCGCATGTGTCGCGATGCTTTACGGCGACGGTGCGAAACTGCATGGTCTTTGCATCGAAGGTGAGAAGTCGGTTGGTCAGCAGTTCGCCGATGCCCGTGAAATACTTCAATGTCTCTGCTGCCTGTATGGTGCCCAACATGCCTGCGATGGCTCCTAACACACCTGCTTGGGAACAGGTAGGCACGGCGCCAGCAGGAGGCGGTTCCTTGAACATGCAACGGTAACATGCCGTACCGGGCAGATGAGTGAACGTCTGACCGTTGAAACGCAGGATGCCGCCATGGGAGAAGGGCTTGCCCGCCATCACGCATGCGTCATTTATGAGAAATTTTACAGGGAAGTTGTCCGTGCCATCAACGACGAAGTCATATTCCTTTATGATGTCAAGAGCATTCGACGAGTCGAGAAACTCATGGTAGGTGTCCACCTTCACATCGGGGTTGATTGCCTCAATCTTCTCTTTCGCACTCTGCACTTTCGGCACGCCCACGTCATTGGTGAAGTGAATCACTTGACGTTGCAGATTGCTCAAATCTACCACGTCTGCATCCACGATGCCGATGGTGCCAATGCCTGCCGCTGCGAGATAAAGCGACACGGGAGCTCCAAGGCCGCCGGCACCCACTACGAGCACACGCGCATTCATTATCTTTTCTTGTCCCTCCACGCCGACATCCTGCAACAGGATGTGCCGCGAATAGCGCTGTATTTGTTCTTCTGTAAAGTCAATCATCTTTTTTCTACATTTACTTCAAGTTGCCTCCTCCCATGAAATACAGGAAATCAACTCTGTCGCCTTCCTTCAGTTGGATACTCTCCCAGTCATTGCGTTCAGCAAACTCCTCGTTCACCTGCACGCTGACCATTTCGGGTTGCTGCACTTCATTCTGCTTTATCAGCTCACTCACGTTGAGTGGCAGGCTCACTTCCTGCACGTCTCCATTTACATAAATCTTTGCCATAACAATAGAATAAGAATACGGATGCAAAGTTATGGGGCTTTCACCGTCGTCACAATCCCACAGGGATGGTAAATTGCATACCATGTTGTAGGTATGCGAAATGCCACGAAAAGGCGATTGTGAGTGTGATCATCGCCTTCAGCGGTGACTTCGACAAGCTGACAGCAGTATTTACATTAGGTACGGGTGCGGCAGCCGTGGGCTACGAGGTGAATATCTTCTTCACCTTCTGGGGACTCGATGCCATCAAAAAGAAGCAGGGACGCAGTTTCACGGGTGGAGACTGGCTCACTAAATTCTTTGGCTTCATGATGGGTGGTCTGAAGGTAACACCAACGAGCCGATTCAATTTCTTAGGCGCGGGTCCTAAAATCTTCCGCTACCTGATGCGCAAGAACAACGTGGCGACGCTGGAGGAACTGGTAGAGGCGGCGAAAGTCCTTGGCATCAACCTCTATGCTTGTGAGATGGCAATGCATGTGCTCGGACTCAAGAAAGAGGACTTCATACCCGAGGTGAAAGACGTGCTCGGTGTGGCTTCTTTCCTTAACCTCAGCGAAGGTGGTAGAACCTTGTTTATATGAGTGAGAATTGATAAGTATGTATTTTTGATCACCTATTTGATTAAATTGAGAAATATGGCTACAAAACTGTTAGATATCACAAAGGAGCACTGTCCGATGACATTTGTCAAGACCAAGATAGAACTATCAAAACTCCAGCCTGGCGACATCTTGGAAGTGCTGCTCAGTGAGGGTGAACCCCTCGACAACGTTCCACGTAACGCTAAAGAACAAGGTTACAACGTGCTCTCCGTAGAACATGTGGAAGGCACTACACATAAGGTTACAATAAGGAAATAAGTAGGTGATCAAAATTAGATGATAGTATTTTATGATTTATTTGGATGCAGATTTTTCGCTCAGACGAAGGAGCATAGCGGGCTATGTAACTGAGGATGAGTGGAAAAGATGCTCCAAAGAAACATAAAAGACAATGCAACACTTGCAAGAATGATAGTTACAGATAATTTTGATTACCTACTTAACACATTAATCACATAAATTTATACTCATACGATTATGGCAGATTCCAATTTGCAGCGCAGTGTGACCACTGCCACCGCCAGAAGACTGGCCACGACGACAAAGACCGCCCCGCAGATGGGTTCAATCACCCCGAGACTATTGCTGAAACTCCTGCCATGGGTGCAGGTCAGCGGCGGCACGTTCAGGGTGAACCGCACGAAAGTGGAACTTCGTAAAAACGACCGGCTGCCCATCAAATATGTGAATGGCGTGCCATCGTTCACTGCTAAGAACTTGAAGTCGATACCGCTGTTCTCGGAGTTCGACGATGGGATACTTAACCGTCTTGTCAGTTCATTCGAAACAAAAGATGTGGATGTGGATGATTACTTCGTGGAGGAAGGCAAGGACAAACAGCGTTTCTTTATTGTGGCAAGTGGTCAGGCTGAGGTCATCAGCAAGGGACCGCACGGCGAGGACCTTCGGATTGCCTTGTTGGGTGACGGCGAGTATTTCGGCGAGGCAGACCTGCTGGACGAACAGGAATCTACGGTATCTGTGCGCGCCATCACGCCGACGGTGTTCCTTGGTCTGAAACTGAAGGAGTTGATAAAGTTTATCAAGGAGGTGCCTGACTTCCGCGAGACATTCAACAAGGCTGTTGACAAGCAGCTGCGCCTGAAGGCGTCGGTAAACGACAACGGCGAAAAGCACATCGACCTGGTGAGCGGTCATGAAGAGGACAACATCATCCCCGAGACATACATCGACTACGAGGAAGAGCCAACGGAATACTCACTGAACACACTGCAGACAGTGGTGCGTGTGCATACCCGTGTCAGCGACCTCTACAACAATCCTTACAACCAGCTGGAAGAGCAGCTGCGCCTGTCGATTGAGAGCATCAAGGAACGTCAGGAGTGGGAACTCATCAACAATAAGAAGTTTGGCTTGCTTGCCGCTGCCAACTCCGCCTACCGCATCACCACGCGCTATGGTTCTCCGACACCCGACGACCTTGACGAGCTTTTGTCATTGGTGTGGAAAGAGCCTGCTTTCTTCATCGCCAACCCTCGTGCCATTGCCGCCTTCGAGCGTGAATGTACATGGCGTGGTGTGCCGCCAGTGACAACAGACCTCTTCGGCACAAAGGTCATCCTATGGCGTGGCGTGCCACTGATTCCTTCAGACAAGGTTGAGGTTGAGGGACAGTATCTGACAGGTCGTGGCGTGGGTACGACGAAAATCATTCTCGTGCGTGTGGGAGAAAAGAACCAGGGAGTCATTGGCCTGCATCAGAGCGGCATTCCTGGTGAGATCGCACCATCGCTGAGTGCCCGTCTGATGGGACTCGACAAGTTTGGTGTCGCTTCGTATCTGCTCACGAAATATTTCTCTCTGGCAGCACTTACCGACGATGCCATCGCCGTTCTCGAAAACGTGGAGGTGGGTTATTATCACGACTACCAGAAAAGGAATAAATAAGTCTATCCCCCTCTCCGTAAAGCATGGTGGAGAGGGAGCAAATCAACACGCTTATGATAGATATTCAGAATGTTAATGGATATGGTCTGGACGACGGGTTGCTGGCTACGCTGAAAGATATCGCTCAGAAATACTGTCCCGAAGAGGTTCAGAAGGTTCGTCAGAGTATATTGCCTGATGAATCCTTGAACCTCACGGCACTGGAAGCTACCTTCAGCCAACTTCTTGCCGGAGGCAGTGGATATGGCGAGCTGCCTTACATCGGTGATGCGGATGTCCGGACAAATACCATTCCACAAGAAGATGGCTTCGGCATCGGAATCCCTGAGACTCAGAAGTTGCGCAACATGCACTATGAGGAGGCGGACACGCTGAACTCGGAGCAAATCAAGCAAGACTTTCCAGTGTTGCAGCAGAAGGTGAATGGCCACGACCTCGTGTGGCTGGACAATGGCGCGACGACACAGAAGCCGAATCAGGTGATAGACAAGATATCGGACTATTACAGGACATACAACTCAAACATACATCGCGGAGCCCACACGCTGGCAGCTCGTGCTACGGATGCATACGAGGAGGCGCGTGAGAAGGTGCAGCGCTTCATCAATGCCGCCACGAGTGAGGAAATCATCTTTGTACGTGGCACAACAGAGGGAATCAATCTTGTGGCGCAGGCATACGGACGACAATTTCTTACTCCTGGCGATGAAGTGATTGTCTCCGAACTGGATCACCACGCCAATATCGTGCCTTGGCAGCGTGTCTGTCAGGAAAGGGGTGCCACCCTTAGAGCCATTCCAACAGACCAAAACGGCGATCTTATCCTTTCGGAACTGGAACGGCTCATCACGCCACGGACGCGCTTCGTGTCTGTGGGTCATGTGAACAACACGTTCGGCACCATCAACGACGTGCAGCGTATTATCGACATCGCCCATGCGCACCAGATACCCGTGCTGATAGACGGAGCACAGTCGATAGCCCACACGCCTGTTGACGTGCAGCAATTGGGAGCCGACTTCTTCGTGTTCAGCGGACATAAAATCTATGGTCCCAATGGCATTGGAGTGGTGTATGGACGCAAGGAACTGTTGGACAAGATGCAGCCATGGCAGGGTGGGGGAAACATGATAAAGGACGTGACAATCGAGCGCACGGAATACAACGTGCCACCTGCACGATTCGAGGCTGGTACACCAAATGTAGCGGATGCCATCGGACTGGGTGCTGCGCTCGACTATGTAAGTAGAATCGGCATTCGTAACATCGAGCATCATGAGCATCAGCTGACGGAGTATGCCCGTGAACAGCTCGGCCAAATTCCCGGTCTCACTATCATCGGCAACCCCAAAAAACGTGTGTCGGTGGTGAGCTTTGTGCTCGACGGCATACCTGTCCCTGAGGTTGGCACGCTACTCGACAAGGAGGGCATTGCCGTGCGCGCCGGGCACCACTGCGCACAGCCCGCCTTGCGTGCCTTGGGTTACGAGATGAGCGTCCGTCCCACCTTTGCACTTTACAATTCCCGCGAGGATGTGGACAAACTTGTGATAGCAGTAAAGAAAATAATAGGAAGATGATGCATTACGAAACGCAAATATTGACGACTAAGTATCAGAAGCCTGATGCATATGGGGCATTGTCGATGCCTGTCTATTATACTGCGTCGTTTGAGTTTGAATCAGCCAAAGCCATGGGCGACGCTTTTTGCGGGCGCTCCATGGCTCCGTCGTATTCCCGCATAGCCAATCCCACGGTCACACACCTTGAGGAGCGTGTGCGGCAGTTGACGGGAGCAGCGAGTGTGACGGCTCTCAACTCAGGCATGGCTGCCATCCACTACGCTCTGACGGCTGTCAGCGCAACAGGACTCAATATAGTGGCTTCGAAACACTTGTTTGGAAATAGCTTGTCGCTTATTCGCGACACACTTGGCAATTTCGGGGTGGAACCACGTTTTGTGGATTTCACCAAGCCAGAAGAGGTTGAAGCGCAAATCGATGACAAAACCTGTGCCCTGTTCTTCGAAATCATCACCAATCCGCAGCTGTTTGTGCCCAACATCCGACTGTTGGCAGACATTGCCCATAAAGCTGGCGTGCCGCTGATTGCAGATACCACCATCGTGCCTTTTTCCGCCTTCCGTGCCGTGGATTTCGGTGTGGATATTGAGGTGGTTTCAAGCACGAAGTATATCTCTGGTGGTGGTACGGGACTCGGTGGACTGCTTATCGACTACGGACAGTTTGACTGGAGCATGTCACCATCAAAGGCATTGCAGGCACGTATCAGGCGAGTTGGCAAGAAAATGGCTTTTTCTGCTCGTGTAAAAACTGAGTTGGTGACGAATCTTGGTGGTCTGATGACACCACAGGCAGCATACATGGAAACTCTCGGTCTCGACACGCTCGACATGCGCTTCCGAAGGCAGGCTGGGACGGCGCTATGGCTCGCAAAGCAATGTCAGCAACTGCCTGAAATCAAGCACGTGAACTACACGGGATTGGATGATAATCCTTTCCATAGTCTTTCTACTGAGCAGTTCGGCGATTTGCCAGGGGCAGTCTTTACCATCGACCTCGTATCGAAGGAGGCTGCCTTTTCTTTCATTGACAAGTTGCAGGTCATTCGTCGTGCCACGAATCTCTTCGACCGCAAGTCGCTGTCCATCCACCCTGCTTCCACAATATTCGGCCTTTTCACTGCCGAACAGTGTGCTGAGATGTCGGTCCTTGACACAACCGTCCGACTAAGCATAGGTCTTGAAGCCGGTGAGGATTTGTTGGAGGATATCAAACAGAGTCTAAGATAAGTGGTCTTATCTTCACCAACTGATAGGCGTAGGCGTAGGTTATGCCGATGTAACGCGCCTTGCCCGACTGCACTATGGGGCAAGAGGTATTGTCTTTGATGTGCCAAACAGCCCCTCTGCGTTCTCATGTAGAATCATTTCACGGAAAGGTGAAAGGTCTGGCTCCGTGTTCAGATACGCTTTCATCCTTGCAAGACTGGCGGTCAATACCTGTGGCGTTACATAGGGATAGTCAGAACCATAGAGTAGATGGTCGGGGGTGGTGATGGTCAGCATCATGCGGATGACTTCAGGAGAGTGTGCTCCTGCAAGGTCATAATAAAGAGCGGCAAGGTTCGTCTCCCAATCTATCTCTCCCACCATTTTGTTTTTCTGCATCACCGGGACTAACGACTTCATGCGAGGCACTGCCAATGGCAGATAAGCACCACAGTGGGGCACCACCACCTTAATGTTGCCATAGCGTGCCAGTATGTTGCGCGAAATCATGTTCGACACGGCACGGGTGGTCTCTGAGAGGTATTCCTGCATTGCGAGTGGTGTCTGTTGCATTACTTGGCTATTTACAGGGTAGGGACGATGTGGGTGCAAGATGACAACAGCCTTGCGCTCATTCAGCACGGCGAAGAGCGTGTCGAGTTCTGGCGCGCCGAGGTATTGGCCTTGCACATTCGTTGCCAACTTGATGCCATCTGCCTTCAGAGTGTCGAGTGCATAGATGGCTTCGCGGATGGCGGCACCAACATCGGGCAAGGGTAGGGCGGCACAGAAGAGAAAGCGACCTGGGTGTTCCTTCTTCATTTTCGCTGCTGTCTCATTGGTTTTGCGGATAGTCAGGGCGGATGTAGGCTGTGGTGCTGCCAATGTCAGTACCGATGTCTGGATGCCAGACTCGTCCATCCAACGCAGATGTGCCTCTGCATCATATTTTGGTAAGGGGAATCCCTCTTCCATCAATCGTCCTTCATTTTCAAGGGATGACAGGAAGTCTGTGGTGATGATGTGACTATGCACATCTATAACGCCCTGTGCCATTGTCATGGTGGCTAATGCCATCGCAATAATAGTTGATTTCAGTCGTTTCATAGTTTTTCATTGAATGTTCCCAACAGCTACAGACAAGTATCTGCTCCAATGCCCATGAGCCGTCGTGTTTTTGGGGTAATTGCTAATCACACTGCAAAATTACGACGAAACATGCAATGTGTGCCTAAACATTTTACTGATAAATCAACCAAAAATGCAGAATCTATGAGTAAAGTTGTACCTTTGCAAGTCAAAGGGGAACCTATGCTCAAGAAACAATTTGAAGGCAAACCTCTCGGAAATCTATTATGACGGATAAGACAATGGGCAAGAAGAAAAGTTATTGGAGTGTTGACAACATTGTGGAATGGCGCCACATCATCACCATAATGCTCGCTCTCGTCAGCTTGACAGTGAGCGCTATCGACGAATATCAGTTCCATAGCGGAACGGCTGTGCTGAAAGGACGCATACTGAACAAGCCCGCAGATGAGTGGAACATGGTTTCTGTGCGAGCATACGACATGTTCACAGAGAAGGAAATGATATACAACATCCCAGTGGCAAATGATGGCACGTTTGAAGGAAGCATTGCCTTGCCACACTCACAGAGTGTGCTGGCATTGGATGTCTCTGATGTGTTCCTGGCTGTGGGCGACACGGTGGAGGTGACAAAGGACGCAACAAAGGACGACTACGAAGGAGTGACCTTCGGTGGACATGGCAAGAGTGCCGACATCAACCGTCTCTGGCCCACAGTAAGAAAACACTATTTTGGTGATAAGCAATTGCTTATCAAAGGGTTGGTGATAGAGGACATCCCAAAGTGGAAGAGCGACATGGTGAAGTTGATGGATACTGTCATCGCTGACATGGAGGCAGACCGCCTGCCCCTGCCATCCGGCACAGATTCCTACGTCAAGGAGGTGATGGGTGCCAGTCTGTTGGGCGAACTGCTTATGGCTTTTATGGAGAATTACCGCTACAACATGACCGAAGGGGGCAATTTCTATAATATGAAGGTCTCGGAGTTCGGCGAGTACTATGATTATCTGGCCGCCCGTGAGCGATGGCTGCTCGACAATCCCGCCATGATGCTGGTAACGAAAGACCCGTTGTTCCTCATCAATTACGTAGGGGTCTATATCATGATAGACATCTCCATGATGCGCAACAAACTGATTCTCAGATACCACGAAGATGACAGTCCTGACGACGAAGCCTACAAGACAGATATGGTATTGCCCCGCGAGTTTAATGCCGAACAACATCGCCGAATGCTCAACATGCGAAAGGACACGCTGTTCACCATAGCTGATTACTACCGTCAGGCTTCGCAGGTCATCACGTCGCGCTACGGACTTAAAAAAATAGGATTCATGCAGCAGATGGTGCTCTGTCAATACGTGTTCAGGGAAGACCGCATCGACGAGGATTCCAATCCCGACCATGTGGCAGCCTGCTTCGCCGCCATCGTCCCTCTCATCAACAATCCCATAGTGGCATATCATGCCCTGGACCGCTACCGTCAGTATGTCAAGCAGAGAGAGGGAAAAGTGACAGATTCAGGATCCTCCACCCCCGAGGCTGACGCTGTCTTCCAAAGCCTCATAGAACCTTACAAGGGGAATGCACTCTACCTTGACTTCTGGGATATGAGCTGCGGTCCCTGCCGACTCGGCATGCTGGAAGACCGCGAACGTGTGGAGCGGCTGAAAGACCTGCCCGTGCGCTTCCTCTACATCTGCGACGAGAAGACCAGTCCCTGCGATTATGCAGAGAAGTGGTTGACAGAGAATGACATCAAGGGTGAGCACATCTACTTGACGCACGAACAATGGCTCTTGCTGTGCGGCAAGTTCCAGTTCAATGCTGTTCCTTTCTGTATTGCCGTTGACAAAGACGGAAATGTTGTCTCACAAGATGTTTTAGACAATTACGTCAATAACCTGCAAGATTGATAGCTGCTGCTGAAGAGCAAAATGGTTCTTAATTTCCGGCTTCAGCTATGGCTTCCCATAAGATGTCCGAGAGGGCTTTGACTTCATCGTCTTCGGGTGAGATGGCACAGCCGGAAACAATATAACCATTCACCAGCGTGGCCTCTGTGTAGCTGTACATATGGAGTCCATTGGCTTCCGTCCAGTTCAGGTATGAGTAGCTGTGGGGATGATAGCTGCCGTCGGCATTGTCGTCAAAATGCACCTGATACTTCCTGTCCAGCGTGATGCCGTCTTTGCGGGACAAGACGCCCGCCAAAGCATTGACATAGCTGTACAGCATGTTGCCTATCTCCTCGTTAGTCATGCCATTGACATTCTGAAGGACATTGGGGTGTATTTTCAGAATCAGCCGATGACCTTCCTCGCTGGGCTTCCACGTTGGAGCTATCATGCATGCCTCAGCGTGATCTTTCAGTTCTTCACGGGCTACAATCTCATATTCTCTGGACATCGCAAAGGACACACCGCCAACGGTAACCTTCTGAGGTTCTTGCTCTGACTCACTCTGCATGATATCTTGCGACTCGTCGTAGTCCGCATTACCCTCTGGCAGCAGTTCACCTCCTTTAGTAAATTCCGCCAGTTCCGTAGAGGTCAGCATCTGCTCAAGTTTGTTGGACACTTGCTCCTTCACTGTATTCTTCACAGCATTCCTCACAGCATTTTCATCATCACTGCCTTTAAACATCTTGATGGCAATACCAGCCAACACCGTTAAAATGGCTGTCAGAATAATATTGACAATATTCTTTTTCATAATTTTATACGCTTTATAGACAATGTTTTTATTGTGCCTTGACTTTTACGAAAATCTTTTCCTTTCCGGGTCTGCCCACCAGCGTGATGGAGTCCTCTGTTATGCGACCCGGGTACAAGGCTATTTCGAGTGAATTCACACCATCGTTGATGAGCAGTTTATCGGCGACATCGTAACGGTATATCTTGCCAGAGGTGAGAAACCAGTAGTGTCCTGTACCCTTTGGGAGTAACGAATCCGGCTCCTCTGTGAAACTCCAGCGGATGGTTTCGCCGTCACCGTTGAAGAAGAGCGTGTCGGTTCCACAGACGAAGATGCCGCTATGCGGCTCTGGTTGAGGACCGTTGGTTTTTGGTGGACCGTCATACGTCTGACAAGATGCCACGACAAGGGCAAGGCTTAGTAAAAGAAATAGTTTCTTCATATGTTTGTTAATTAATTTTAACATGTTCATGTTGTTTACAAGAGGGCGTTGATATCAAGGATGGCCTTACCACATTCTTCCACCACTTCCTCCAAGGTGGTGTTGTACTGGTATTTCAGCACCAAGCGAGCTTCCTCCAATGAGATGGGTATGGCACCCTTGGGTGGCGGGATGGTAACGCATTCCAGTACACGGATTTTGGACATCAGCTCACTGTAGTCTATATTCTTTCCATTGGCAATGGCTGCTTCGATGCGCGGGGTGAGGATGCGCTTGAACTGCTTCACGTGCTGGCGTAGGCCTTCTTCTATGAGCGCATTGGCTGAACCATGCACCAATAGTGCCTGATCCATTAAGCCTTGATCTCTCATGCGCTCAGCCACCTTCATAAGATCTTTACCTTGATCAATCCATTCTTTACACTTATATACAAAGGTCTGAGAAATACGGTTGGGGTCTTCAAACTTTTCGCTTTGAAGCATGCGGTCGATAATCTTTTGAAGTTCTTTCCCGTATGATCCTTTACTTTCTGGACCGTTCATGACAGCCTGGTCCAGTCGGTGGTAGATTTCCAAACAAATATCTTTGTCTTTGGGAACAAAGCCGAATATCTTCTTGCAGAGTGCCTCGGAGTAAGCTTCTTCCATCAGGCTCTCTTTCAGGTCCACCCAATTGCCGTGTATGTCCTGAATCTGGTAAGTGACATCGCGGTCAGCACCAATCTTTTTGCCCAATCGGAGGTCATCACCAGCATTGCCCGTGGCTCCAGACCATACACGAACCTTAGGATTCTTCACATTCATTTTTACAAGTTTCGCTTCCAGACGCTTGATGACATCTGGGTCTAACTCCTTATAGAATTGTTGCATCTGTGCGTTGAAGTTGGCGCGGAGCAGATCAGACTTATGGTAGCGGAGCAGGTTCTGTGCAGTCTTGTTGCCCTGCAGTTTAAGTGTTGCTTTCAGCATCTGCTCTTTGGAGGCGGTGGGGTTGTTCATCACGCGCTGGAATTCGTCCAAAACTTTCTGGGCTTCCTGTCGCGCACGCTTGTCGGCTTCTTCGGACAATACCGACGTCTTGCCATAGAGATCACCATTGGAACGTACCTTCTTAATGGCATCGTTGGCAAGTTCGTTCGTGGTCTTGCCTGAGTTTTCGGTGATTTGCTGGGCTTTCTGATAGCCAATTTTTTGATTTGGATGACCACCAGGGATCTCCTTGGGAGCATTTTTGCCATTGATGACATTCTTGACAGCATCGTCGGCATGATCCTGAGAGCTCTTGATGATTTGCCGTGCCTTATCACCGGCTTCCTTTATTTTGCTGCCCGCCTTGGAGGTGCTAAAATCCTTGCTACAGTCTGACAGGGCTTTGTTGATGCGCAGCTTCTCAGCTGCCTTGGCGGTTGCCTTGGACAGGTTTTTCGCATTATTGGAGAGTTGCTTGGACGCATTCTTGCTGAAGCGTACCATACGCTTGACCTTGTTGATATTCTGGACAACGGTTTTCTTGCCTTCTCTCCAGATATTCTTTTTTGCTCCCTCGTATCCGGCTTTTAAGGCTTCCCAGATTTCCTTTCCCTTTGGGGCCTTATTGTAAGTGGCTTTCCAACCTTTAGCGAAACCTGCCTTGCCGGCAGAGCCAATCTTGCCAATTGCACCAAATGCCGCTTCCCAGGCTACCACTTTCCAGCTTACCTGCATGAAGCATTCCATGGTGCTGTCGCCACCCTTATCTACATATTCTTTCATCTCAACCAAGGAACTGAGAGGTGTAAGGATGATTTCCGATGCACCAGCTGTCACGATGCCAAGACCGATACGTAGAGCTATCACCTTGCCATCCTTGTCCATGGCACACAGCGTTTCCCACGCAGCTTCATCATCTTCGGTCATGGGATTAACCGTATGTCTGACGGCAAAGGCCGAACCGATTTCACCATTCCTAAACTTTCGGTATATGTTCATAATGGCATCGTAATCCTCCTTGTCGAAACCAAAAGCCTCATTGTAACCGTTCAGCATGACAGTAATCTTATAGAACAAGGGGCGAATTTCCGCAAAGCGCTTGTCGAGCAGGATTTCCTGTTGGATTTTTTCCAGGTTGTCCTTCCACTTCTGCTCTCTCTTGTCCCATTCGTACAGCGCTTTAGTCACGTCACCACCTTCTGGTATGTTTACCTCACGGAAGGGCTGCGAGTTGATGGGCACGCGGAGTACTTCCTTGAACTCCTGTCCACGCCACGTCATTTTCACTGTTACTTTGGCATGTGAACGGTTGGGCGACACAAGATAGCCGCCAGTGGCACGGACGACACCCCAGTAGATATTATTGTCAGACAGCTTGCCGACGGTCTCATACTTGAACTTTAGCGTATCGCAGGGTGAAGGTACTTCATTGCCTTCTATGTTCCAGAAAAAAGTATTTCCACTCTCTCGGAACTTTCCTATGTCTGGTATAAATCTTCCCTTGTCTCTGGGCAAGAACAGTTTGCTGTCGGTAAAATCGTCCTCAAAGATAAACACCGGATCATTGTCGGGTTTGACATTCTTGATAGTGCCACAGTCCTCTTCGTCAACAACCATGAGCTGCCATTCCACATAGCTATCTGCATACTTCTTGCGGCGTTCTGAATCTTTGGGTGGCATGATGTCGTGGTCGATCGTACTTTCCAACTCCACCAGGTAGGCTTTCAAGGCACGCATCTCAACACGCAAGCCCAAGTGTATGCGGAAAACGTCGAAGGCTTCCGAGAAGGTCTTGCCGTCGGGAGCTGTTGCCTCAATGATGCAATGGTAGGATTCAATGGTACCTGCGATAGGTTTCGGTTTGCCTTCTTCTGATACGACGCCACATTCTTTGAGATTGATGCGGAAAATACTCGGATCTTCTTTGGCTTGTTCCAAGGAAACCTCGAAATATTGAGTTCCGCCGCCATCCAGTTTGATGTTCAGGCTCTCCGGTTCCTTGAGTTTTCCAAAGAGCTGGAACTCCATGGCAAGCGTCTTTCCCTGGCCGGCAGCGAAGGAGAGTGCCGGACCAACTAAGATGGCAGAGGCATCTTCAACTTTGAAAATCAGGTTGTTGACGTATCGTCCAACAGCATTCTCGAAGACGAAGCTAACGGTGGCTTTTTCAGGGCATTTGCCGTCCTGGGTGGTTTGGGCGGTCACGTCGGCTATCATGTATTTTCCTTCCTGCCGCTGATTTTCCACCTTCACGTTTTCCTTTTCGCTGATGTGGATTTTGGCGGTGAGGTCTGGGCGGTCTTTATGTTTTCCTTTCGCCGTTATTTCTTCAATGCGCGCACCCACTTGTACTGGAACATCGTCCAGTTCCAACGTGTCGCCACAGTTCTTCCACAAAATCATCCGGAAAGTTGAGGGCTCTTCTTCCTCTTCTTCCTCTTCTTCCTCTTCTTCCTCTTCTTCCTCTTCCTCTTCTTCTTCTTTCTCTTCCTCTTCTTCCTCTTCCTCTTCCTCTTCCTCCTCTTCCTCTTCTTCGTTTTCTTCCTCTTCTTCCTCTTCTTCCTCTTCTTCCTCTTCCTCTTCCTCTTCTTCGTTTTCTTCCTCCTCTTCTTTCTCTTTTCTTCTTTGATTCAAATACTGAAGCAAGAGCCCGCCAGTTACAATAGCACCAGGCACAATCCACTCCCATGGTATATCACTGCCACCAGTCATTTCGCCAGGTGGAGTTATAGCTTGGATGGAGTCGGTAACGGTTTCCTTATAGTCATCGAAGACATAGATATTGGCTGCACCAGCATGAGTACAATTTGTTGGAACAATGTGAATGATAACCCCTTGCATGGTGTTGTCAAACTGAATAGATGCATTTGCCGAAAGGGTTTCACCAGATTTGCCTTCTGCCTCCCGATAAACTATCTTTTTCTCAATGGCATGCGCCCATTCTTCGCCTTCGCTTTTTGCGAATGCCATTCTTATAGGCGTAATCATGATAGTCAAACTTGCATAGTCTTCATCCCTATCTATCTTCACTGTACGTAATACGGCAGATACACTGATAGTGCTATTTCCACTGCGGATGGGAGTTCCATAAAATAATCTTTTAACTTGCAAACCAGAACTGAAACTGCTCAGGAAATGACTTTCATTTTCAGCTGTTGTGAATTTTGGATGATCGAAACCTTTAGGACGTTGCGCCTTGGTGTCGCTTTCAAAGTATTTCAAACCGTTCACTTGAAAATTGAGGGTACTACCGTCTTCAAGCTTGAGTGTTCCGTCGTCAGCATTCGCTTGGCAGACCATTCCGACCAAGAAGATCGAACATAATAGAATATGGAAGAATAGGCGTTTCATGTATTATCTGACGTGTATGTTATTGTTTCAATTCCCAGAGCATCTGGCTGATGATCGTCACCTTACAGGAGACTTTTGATGATGACCATGGCAAAGATTGCTAAAACAGCTATCAAAAGGACCTTGTTAAGGGTCCATAGATCGTTTGCAATGAAAGACTTCCACGTAGGTTCGTCATCCTCCTCTACCTCGTAGGTTTCTTCTACAGTCTCTTCAGGCTTGACTATCTTTTCCTCCCTAACGGTTTTTCTCGTTTTTGTTGCCTTTGCCTTATGTTTTGGTTTGGCTTGTTCCTCGAGCTTTGCTTGTTCCTCGGGCTTTGCAGACTCTTTTGGACGTGGGGGACGCCAGCTGGCAACGACAAATTCTCCGTCTGCATCAGGAGCACTGACTTCAGCTGTTTCTTCGACAGTTTCGATGGTTTCAGTCGCTGCCTCAGCAGTTTCTTTGATGGTTTCTATGGCTTCAGTCGTTGCCTCAGCGGTTTTGGGGGCTTTGCGTGAGGTAGCACTCGCAGACGGTGCTACTTTTGCTCCGCAACTTGTACAGAACTTGGCTTCGTCGGTGAGCTTTGCACCGCAATTCATACAGTATTTCATGATAGATATAGCTATATTTTTCTCATTTTTTCAGCTTGGGACAGTGTTCAAGGATGTAGTTGAGCACGAAGTCGAAGTCCTCGCTGTCACAATATATCTGATTCTTGGCGAAGGGCTCACTCACCTTGATGGTGTGCCACTTGCGAAGAGGCTTCACCCTACGTACTTTTTTGAAGTCAGAAGCCAATGACGTGTGGTTGGCAATCAGCATACCTTGGCCTACACGACCGGGACTCTGCGTCAGGACACCTGTTCCTGCCACCGTTTTCCCAATTTTTTGGGCAATTTCCTTCTGAGCAGGAATCTGCTCGTGCAGGACGCCCTGTTCGTCCATGGTGAACATAATGATATAGTTCCAACCATACTGAGCAGCTACGATCAGGTAGGCAATGAAGGTAATCACAAGGCATCCTAACAGGATGTAGCCAAATATGCGGAGGTCATTTAAAATAACCTCGAAATTGCCATTGGTAATATCATCCCAGTGGCTTATGAATATTACAAAGATAAGTATGGCTGCCATGATGCCGCCAAATACCTTGAAGACCGTGAGTAAAAGAACGGGGTTCTTAAGCATGCTCATCGGGTATGTCCAACGATACTTGCCGTCAGTACATAGGCGGACTTTCCTTCCGTCATATTTTTCGTCCACTAATGTTTGGCCGTCTTGGCCATGGGGAATTACATTATTCATAAATGTTTTTTAGCAATGCATGGTTAATTATTTCCTAATAGTTGGGGAACCATTCCGGATGAGTGATGAAGTCCAGGCGCCCTTGGTCTTTCAGCATCCTCACGGCAGGAGTCTCTGGGAAAGAATCTGGTGTAATCACTATCCCTATCCGATTGCCTTCCATATCGTAGCGTGCTTTCACCTTCCTCAGCTGCTTCTCACCAGTGGCGGGATCTTTCCACCAGAACCTGAGATGATATTCATTGCAGCATTTGGTGTAGCCAAATTCGTTAAACAATACCTGTAACTTGTCATCCTCCGCCCTTAAGGCTTCCACATCGACACCAGGCTGCTGAATATATCTCAGCAGTTTCTCCCTATATACGACAAGTGGTGTATTGTAATCATGTTCAAACTCGAGGTATATGTCGTCGAATTTATACGATTCAGGGTTTTCGATGTGCGTCTTGGCATACTGTTCCAATTCTTCGCGAGGCATGCCTTCGTATTCTTGCTCGCAAGCACAAATCAGCACCAGCCCCATAAGGCAATAGAAAAACTTCTTCATGGTCATCATTTTTTTTTGTTTTGGGTTTGTTAGTCTTCGAGTGTAGAGGATGCTGTCTTGAAAATTGCCTTGACCTTTCTCTCACCCTTGCCTTGTTGAACCTCGATGGCGCGACCTTCGTCTATCATGCGGATAATGTAGCCGGCATCAACCTCCTTGTTGGGGTAGAAGGTGTTGTAAACACCGGTGCCAATTTTTTCCAGGTTGTAGATACTAATACCCTTCTTGTTGAACGACACCCGAATGCCTCCCCTGGGGTTCTTGGAAAAAATCCACTCCTCACCGTCGGCATCGGTATATGCTTCGCCGAGTATCGGCTCAGCGTCATCACCTGCCTCTATAACATCAGTGGCACTGTCGATGACATTCCTAACCATCTGACCGCCGATGGTCTTCGATGGATCATAGTTGGCATACTGCTCGGCGCGAGCTTTCTCACGCTTCTGGTCTTCGATATAATCTACTACAAGAGAAATCAGGCACCCTGCCACAAATACCATACATACATACTTGATAATCTTTGTCATAATATTATAATTTAAAGATGTTTGAACTCAATGAACACGGGTACTATGGCTCCGGTGCTGGTGGCACTGAAGCTGATGTTTCTGGAACCATACTGGATCTCTTTCTGCGGACATAGATATTTTTTGAATCCAGACTGCACCTTCTGGTAGAATGTTCCCTTAGCGGTCTTCAGATGGTTCAGCAGACTGCTTACGTCAACGGAATATTTGCTGTATAATATGCACAGATAGTCGGTGCCGCGTGTGTCATCCAACTCTAACCAGGATTCCTCGCCAGGAAGGGCAATGTCATTGCTGCTGTATGTCAAGGCTGCCGTGGTATGACTGTCAGATGGGAAGTTGACGGCAACGTTGTTCTGCTGGTCGCTGGAGAATACATAGACGTAGCCTGGCTGTTGGTTGCCTAAATAGATGCGGTAGCGGGTTCCTGAAACGAGGCTTTCTTTCACGCGATAGCACTTTATACCGCCGGAAGTGGCAAGAGTGGCACCGAGGGTCTCGCCGGTAGAGAGTCGGAGCGACACATTGCCAGCAAAATGGTTTTTGCTGACGGTGGTTGGCTCCTCTTTAGTCGCAGGATTCATATATAGTTCTATAGCATCGTGGGAATATTTGCTGTAGTCATTATAGCGAATCCAGATGAAGCCGTCTGTCCCCCAATCCTTGCTCCAACTGTTCATCAGTTGGAAGGCTCCGCCATACATGTTGTCATCGTAGCCAACTACGCACATGGCATGATAGCCATAATTACCAGTAGCATCACCGTTCCAGCAGTCAAACCCTTTGTATTTGAAGGAGTTAAAAGTCTGAAAGGCAATAACCACAGGGCAGTTCTCGGAAATGGCTTTCTTGGTTTTGCTGACAGCATCTTCGTAAGAGTGGTTAGGACCGAAAAGAAGGAAATAATCGTCTATCTTATAATGTCCAGCCTCGTCATTAAGTCTTGTGTTGACAAAATCCACGCACATGGCATCGAACGATTTCTTCTTCACCACACCCGTATTTTTCAGCAGTTTCATGGCACTATCCAAAGTAGTGCCCATGTTGCAATCCTTTGTGGCGGCTTGCTTGATATTGCCATAAACAAAAAGAGGGGAGAATGATTCAGCGGTAATCTTATCCGTATTCTTCCATCCATTCTTCACAGCCTCGCAGATGGTGCGTGCTGCATAGGCTGTCGCCCAACCCACACAAGTTTGGTAGATCCCCTGGTCTCCTACCTTTGGGCAATATTGCCTGAGCGACCAGCTCTTGGGCAGTGAGGTATAGCTGCGAGTGAGCAGGCGGGTTTTCTGAGGAATCTTGTCCTCAATGTCGTTTTCGACAATCAGTCCGGTGCCTTGTTGTCCCCATGCAAGGAGGGTATGCATCAGTAGGAGTGTCGATAGCAGTTGCAGGCGGTGGTGCGGATTCCTGGTTTGGGCATTCATGGCGATAGAGGTTTAAGGATTAAACACAAACTTTCCCCGGAACGAGTTCGAGGTCCACGGAGTTTGGCGTTCGTTGGTAGCGGTGGCTACACGTTCCAACACCTCCTGGAAAAAGTCGGTAATTGACAGTCCCTGCTTGTCGAGTGTCTGCAATAGGGCAGTGGTATAGGGACTGTTGCGCTCGCCGTTGGTGCCGTCGAGGGCTACATCGCCGGGCGACGTGGCGAACGCGATGAACGTTCCCTTGGGGGCACTCATGATGCCCAGACCACCACCGGCTATGCTGCGGTGCCAGCTGCGGGCAAATGGATTGTTGCGGCAGGCATCGAGAATGACGATCTTCATGCTGCAACCAAGTCTCTCCATCACGTCGAGCACGATATTAGCATTCGTACAGTTATACTTCACGTACTCCTCGGAGGGTAGTTGGGCGTCAACAGGAACCAAATAGTTGTCGCCCTGATACTGTATGCCGTGTCCAGCGTAAAAAAACAAGGCTACATCGGCACCTTTGGCATGGCTGCTGAAGGTCTGAATGGCATTATCCATGCTCTGCTTGGTCAGGTTCAGTGAGCGCACCACGGTGAACCCCAGTTTCGACAGCCTGTCTGCTAAGTCTGTTGCATCATTCGAAGGATTGGCAAGTTTCATGTTGCTGTCATGGTAGTCGGAATTGCCGACAACCAATGCCACGCGTTTCTCTTTTATCTTACTCTTGGTTGAGGTTGTATTTGATTTAGTATTCGTATTTGCTGCTGTCTCGACGGTACATGTCACCGTACGCTCACTAACAGCGGTGCCACCAGCATTGGTCACCTCGATGCGGATGGTATTCTGCCCCTCGGCAAGTGCAAGCTCTCGGTTGATGGTCATGTCGTAGTCATCGCTGCTGACGGTCTTGATGCCGCGGTCTGTCTGTCCATTCACCTTCACGACGACGTTCTCAATCTTTGAGGATGACTTGATGCCTGCCTTCAGCGTATAACTGCGCTGCGACGTAGTGGTGGCATTGGTCAGCCAAGTAACGCTTGCCTTGGGCTTGCTGACCGTAGTCTGTGTAGGATTTGTGGTTGTGGTGGTTGTTGTGGTGGTATGAGTAACCGTCGTGCTTTTCCCCAAATCCCTCAGCACCTGCTTGGCATAGGCATCGCCCTGTTCAGCTGCCTTCCCATACCAATATGCTGCCATTTCAAGGTCTTTAGGTACACCCTCACCTTTCATGTACATCTGTCCTAACCACGACTGTCCTCCCACTTCGCCGAGTTCGGCAGACTGACGGTAGCACTCTGCCGCCTTCTTAAGGTTTTTCTTCAATCCGGCACCGCCGTAGTAGTACAGGTTGCCACGCATGATGTTGGCCTTTGGCACACCATACTCAGCGGCCTCGGTGAAGAACTTATAAGCGGCGGCATCGTCCTTCTTCCTGCCCTGACCAAAGTAGTGCAGGTAGCCTATCTCCATGGCTGCCATGCCATCACCCATGTCGTATGCCTTCTTATAATAATTGTATGCCTTGGTGTATTGCTTTTTTTGGTATGCCTGCCTGCCCAGCTCCACTAATTCTTTGGGGGTGCTCTGTGCCATAACCGGCACAAACGCTGATATTGACAGCAATAGTGCCAATATCACCGTCAGTCGTTGTCTGAAGTGTTTCATGTGTCCTTTTACTTGATAAATTACAGGAAAACTTTCTGCTTACTTGACTTTGGGGAATTTTCAATACCCCATGAAGTAAGCCAAGGCTACGGCAATGATGACCCAATACCACCACTTGCCCCATAGCTTTCTGCGGTTTTCCATGTTGGTGTGGAAGTTATCCATCATCTTCTGACCAAGCGTCTTTTCATTCTGGGATTCATAGCTTTCTTCTTTTACCTTCTTGTGGGCAGCCTTTGGATTATGTGCAGTCTTCGGACGGGCTACCGACTGCTGCGGTGTGCCGCAGCTGTCACAGAATTTTGCTTCATCGGGGAGCTGTGCCCCGCAATTTGAACAGTACTTCATATTGCTTCTATTTTATTTGTGATTTGTCTGGGTCCACGCTCCTGCTGTCATGCCTGCTACAAGGAGAAATAATGCAAGTGGTCTTTGTCCTTCTTTCATGGTCCTTATTTGAAGATTTCGCACAACAATAAGGGAGTTTTGTTGACACTATCTTTGGCAATCAGTAAGAAAGTGTAATATTGGTAGTTTACATTTTTTTATAAGAAAAATATGATTGCAAAGATATACTAATCAGTGACATTGTTACTATCAAATCGTGAATTACGACTATCAAATCGTGAAAATGATAGTATAATAATAAGAAAAACTATTGTATGTGGAAAAAGTATGTCGTATGTGAAACAGACTGCCTGATGTGTTCACCCTTGGTGTTTGGCAACCCACTCACGTGGGGTCATGCCGGTGACGGATTTGAAATTGCGGAAGAAGGAGGACTCCGTGCTGAACCCCGACTGTATGGCAACACTGGCAGTCTTGGCATCGGGCTGACGCAATAGCTCCTGGGCATGGCGAATGCGGCAGACATTCACAAATTGGGTGAACGACTGGCCGCGGACACTGTTGATGCACTCGCTTACATAATGGCTGTTCGTTCCAAGAGAAACAGCTACATCTTGAACCTTCAGGTCGCTGCGTAGATACAGTTGTTCTTCGTCCATCAGATGGACAATCCGATCCATGAGTGTGTCGTAGGATTGTCTGGACTCCTGGTTTTCGGGCAATGTGGAAGAAGTTTTTCTACGGTGTTTAAGGAGTATGATGTAAGTTAGGATGGAAACAAGTACCAAGATGAGGATAATCAGAAATAACAGTAGTGTTCTTGAAGGCATGCTTGCCACAGAGGGGCTGTCGGTGACGAAATGGTAGAGCCAGACGGAAGCTAACGGCTTGTAGTTGTCATTTGGAATACCTCCCGTTAACAGCAGGTCGCCTTCTGGAGTAACCACGGGTATTGTGATACTGCTATGCTCAAGTATGTCTGTGTAATAGAGGGTCAGCGAGGCGGGGGTGCGAGAGTAATCCACCGACAGGACATACTGCCGTCGGCACATGCTATCCACCCCTATCACGTAGCCGCGTGATCGCTCACGGTCAATGGCTATAGGACCTTTATAGAAGATAGGGCCGAACTTGCATCGCATCGGAACGGGACATTTGGTGGGCAAAAGGGTGAATGCGGTGTCGCTGACCTCTACAAAGCCCAACTGCCCGATTGAGTCGGTGACAGTCAGCAGATAGGTGTATTCACCTGTGCGGCAAGCCTTGCTGCTGAATGGCTGGTCGGTATAGACTGGACGCCATCGTGACAGCAGTGGGACGTGGAAAGGCTTGCCCTTTATGCGGTCCACCCATATCGTGTCGGGGTGTTTGTCGTAAATGTCGTTGCCTCCGAAGATGATGGCGTCGTCTGACGATATGGGGAATATATATGGATTGGAGCGATCTTGACGAACGGATTTGTTGTCATGTACTTGAGGACTGCCGTCGAAGCAGCCAATGCCATCGGAGGAGTAGTGGTTGCCGCTGATGACTACCATGCCGTTATCCAATAATGTGGCGCTGCTAAGAACACGTTGGCGGTCAAGGCAACCAAAGCCTTCAAACGAGTGCCTCTCGGCATGATAACGTTCCAACATGAAGGTCTGGCCTATTCCCAAGGGCTTCTCATGACCACCACCTATGACTGCAACATTGTCAGATGTCTTGACGGCAAACCCATTGTCGTGAGTATATGCCATCTTCAGCGGATGCCAGGTGCCGTCAGTGTAGTATTCGGCTGTTGAGGCAGGGACGAAATCCGTTGTATGCCCTCCTGTCACCGTCAACTCGCCATTCACATAAAAGGTGCTGTGACCACTACGGGGAATTGTAAGGTCGGGAAGACGTTCGGCTACTACATGAACCATTGGGCAAGTGTCATTCTTGCTAATGGCATATGTCGCCATTAACGGGAAGAATAGGCATAACAATACTATGAGTAGCTTTTTGTACATCGTTTTATCTTACAAAATGTTGGAGTGCTTTCTTTCAGGCAGGGGCTGTGAATCTTTAATAATCACTTCCACCTGCGGTCAGCGAGTCGGTACTATTTTTTCGCAATATGCCATAATTTACATTTATTGATCTTCGTTGCAAAGATAGGCTTTTCAAGGTAAACAACCAAATGAGGTTTTGGCTTTTGTTTTGTTTTTAATTCTATAACCAATAACCGTTGATGATTAATCAGGTTTTTTTGTTGCTCATTCAGATGCTGATGTCCACACGCAGCATACCGACGCAGTTGGTGGAGCTGTTGGTGGTGATGATATGAAATACAGGCTTTACTGTCAGGTAGTTGGTGAGTTGAAGGCTGCAGATTAGTTCTGTCGCCCATTCGTCGATGCCGAGCACCTGCGTGTAGTCTGAGAACAAACCTAACTCTGCACGCTTGAGTGCATATTTCCCTCCAAGGGCGCAGAAGTTTTCGCATAAATTGTCGCTTCCGAAAGCATGACCATAGGCAGCAATCAATGTGAGGTTGGGTGTAAGCGCATGTTCGGCGTATGTCCATGCCGTAGGCTTGACATCAGGTTGGGTGTGCAAGCTGCCTCCAATGTAATAGTGAATGCCGCGATGGCTGTATTCCGCTTGCCCTATGGCAAATAGTCCATCGCTCTTGGGACAAATGCGGAAGATGTTGGAATGTCCCGTGAAATCGTAGTATCCCTTTCCGTTGTAAAGTGATGCCTGCCACGGTGAAAGCAAACGGGATTTTGATGTATGCCTCGATGTTGGAGTAGCCCTGCAATTCAACGATTTCCAGTTCTTTTTTTGTGAATAGCGTGCTGATTGAAGCCGCCTGGAACGAAAACTTCCTTGAAAGGGGGATGTCTGCATGAAGTTGGAGCAGGTTAACCTGACGGACTTGCTTGAAGTCCGTCTGAACTTCTCCTGTATAATCCACCCCAAACGACGGACGCAGGGAGGTGCTGTCACCTTCCTGTGCCATCAGATTTAGGTAGCATCCCAACATGGATGTCATAATGAGAAATGCTCTTGTCAAGTTATCTGCTCTGTTTTGCCTTTCTATATTATATCAGTGTTTCCGCTGGTTTACGTCCAATAATCCTATTTCACCACGACCTTCTTGCCGTTGTGGATGTATATTCCCTTGTCGGGCTTGCCGCTGAGGCGGCGTCCGTCGAGGGTGTGCCAGCCAGTGGTGGATGTCGCTTCTTTCCCCGGTTCCGTGGGTAGGGTGGTGATGCCCGTGGTGTCGTCGCCAAAGTTCAGCACGATGGCGTTGGCGGTTCCTGTCTCCAAGTCGCCGGCAGTGATGCCTACCAGCTTGAAGTAGGCGCGGCAGGAGCCCATCGTGATGTTGCCTGTGGGATAATACAGCTTGTCTTCAGCACCCAGATAGAGGATGCTCCTGTCTCCGGCATTAAGGCTGACGGGCGAGAAACTGCCCACGAAATTGGCGTAATCGGTCGTGATGGCCTGGTGCTTGTTTTTGATGATGACCCCGTCAAAGTTCAGTTGAACTTCTTCTCTCTCGTCGTCCTGCCATCTCACGAGATATGGAGTGCCGGCAGATATGGTATCTGGCTTGTCGGTGAAATTGAGCGTCAGCTTGTTTTCTGAACTGTCATATTCGCTTGATTCCAGTGTGCACACTTCGGCACCGTCAAACATCACCAAGTTGGTGGGCAAGTCGAAGGGCAGGCAGATGGTGTACCAACCATCATTCTTGTAGAACTTCCTACCGGTATATGTAACACTGGCGGTCGCGCCATCGTACGATTCTATAATCTGGTCGTTTGGAGTGGTATCACTGATTTCCAATGCCACCATGGTAGTGATGACCGTAGGCTCGCTGCCCTGTGTGAAACTATAAAAACCTGTGAAGGCATTGAGCAGCGTGCCGTTGGCATACACATCAATGTAATTCCAGCTGCCAGGGTAATCGAGATTAAACTTCACTTCGCAGTTTTCAAAGGTGTAGAATGTATCATTGAAGAGGTAGGCTTCTTTGCCTTTGGCTTTGGAAAATGCACCAAAATACATCTCTTCCCAATCGTAGCCTTGGGTATCGCCGATGATAAGCTGTACTTTCTTTTGTCCGCTGGTCACCGACAAGACCTTTTGGGCACCGTCACCATGGCCCAGGTCTGAGGTGTAAATGTTGCCCACGGCATTGTCAGGCGTGGTGGTGCTGTCGTACTTCCGGCAGAAAGCCGTCTGGTCGTTGCTGGTGAAGCCGTTATACTTGCCATTCTCAAAACAGTATTCTATTCTCTCGGTGCAGGAGGGGTTGCTCCATCCTACTATGGCACCCAGGCGGATGTCGCCGTTGCCGTTGCCGTTGGCTATGGCAGTGAGGGTTCCGTTGAAGATGGATTTGCTCACGGTGATGTTGCTCTCCTGGGCATGGCCCACGATGCCGCCGCCGTGGGCATCATTGTAAGTGCTGCCCGTGCAGGTGATCTCAGCAGACACCCGACAGCTGTCGATGGTCACTGTGCCATTGGTGTATGCCACAAGGCCGGCAGAGTGGATGCCACCATTCACCTTGCCGGAGACGTACAGGTTTTTGATGGTGGCGCCTTTCACCAGATGGAACGGAGCCACAGCCTCGCCACCATTATCTTTTGGGTTGGCGATGTTGCAGTTCAGTTGATGGCTGCCTCCGTCATAGATTCCGCAGAAAGCCCTGTCGTTGCTCCAGCCCGTCACACCGATACCCTGCGAGGTGCTGATGTCGGCAGTCTGGAGGAAGTGGATGCCCTCATAGGGTTTCGCATCGGGTGTGTCAAATGATTTGTTGTTCATCAAATATGAGTGGATGGCTCGCCAGTCGGCATCGGTCTGGATCAGGTATGGGTGCTCTGCAGTGCCCTCACCTTCCCAACTGTTGAGGAGACCTTCGCTGTCGAACCATCCGCACCATCTGCAAACAAAGTCAACGTATTCATGCTCCTCACATTTAAAGATGTTCATTCCATTTGTATTATCTCCAATGTAAGACAGCCTATCTTTGCATTCCACATTTTTGTTGCCATCTGTGACACGCACATATCCTAAAGTCACATTGGCATTGATGGATGGGTCACTTTTTCCACCCACCTTCACATATCCACCTGTGATGGTCACTGTGCCTTTCTCTCCATCGAATGTGCCCATACCTACACTGTATGACTCTACTCCATATTGATATGGAATACCGGAAACTGCTTCGACTTCGCCGCCAGTGATGGTGATATTGCCGCCGTTACCACCTTTACCCGCACCGATGGCGGTGGTAGAATAACCGGCTAATGCTCTGACATTGCCACCGCTGATGACAACTGTGCCACCATCACATTTATCACCGCCACCAATGCCGGCCCCACGACCTCTTTCGGTATTTGCGACTACCTTACCACCATAGATATAGACGGGGCCGCCTTGCTGGCCTTCGTCACCACCACCTATTCCGGCTCCATATTTGTTGACTGAATAACTATCATAATAAGGATCAAAAGACGTGGCTGTGGCTTTAATATCACCGCCATAGATGGTAACGGAGTTGGTGAGGTTAATGCCACGGTCCTCCCCGCCGCCGATACCTGCGCCTCCAACACCTGATTCTGCTACCACAATGCCGCCGTAGATGACTACATCGCCACATGAGCCGCTGTCGCCGCCGCCAATACCGGCACCACTTTCGTTACCTATGGCGGTTATATCGCCACCGTGAATATAGAGCGAGCCGGAGGTGGCATTTTTGCCTCCACCGATACCGGCAGCACCTTCGTACTCGTCATTTTCTACTATCATCTTGCCGCTTTTTCCCTTCAAGGTGTGGATATGGAGCGACTTGCCCTCTTCCAGTTTGATATGCTTCAGGTTGACTTTGCATTCGTCGCCGAGGATGATGTGGACATTCTCACCCGTGATTTCCAAGGCTTTGTAGGTGCAATAGCCTGAAAAGTAATAGTTTTTGCCGCCTTCGAGATTTATCCATTCTGCGCTTGCTGGCATTGAGATGTAATTGCTGGTGGTATGCTCAATTTCTTTCACCTCCTTCTTATCTGCATCCCAAGCCCTTTCGATATATGTAATATCAAAAGAATCTGCCCAAATTCCTTGTACGACCGCGCACAGGAGGGCAATCATCATCATTCTTTTCTTTCTCATCTTTTTTGTTATTTTTGTATTGTTGTTTGTTGCGGGCGAGGGAGTCGAACCCTGCCCGCATTACTTGTTATTTCTACTTCACCACGACTTTCTTGCCATTTGTGAATGTCGAAGCCCAAGTAACAAATAAGTAGGCAAAGCGCAGAATCTTGGCATTTGCTTTACTGGTTGCCCATCAAATAAAGTCATTTCTTGTTGTTAGTTTTTGAGTATGTTGCTGATTGGTTTGCAAAGGTACTACTTATTTTATAATATACCAAGATTTGTTAACAATATTTGGCAACAGGGCAATAGAGTCCTGGGGGCGCAATTCAACATAATAAGTTCAAATTTATATGATTATTTTTTAGAATGAAAAGACAGTTCTTGACATTTTTTTCGTAATTTTGTAAATTGTTGTAGAGACGTCACATTGTGGCGTCTCTACCCCCACCCGTCACACTGTTATATGAATATTTTTAGATGGGAAATACTGTTGTTAACAAATTTTTTTTCGTAATTTTGTAAATTGTTGTAGAGACGTCACACTGTGGCGTCTCTACCCCAAATGACAATGAATATGGCAGAAAAAGAAGAACAGTATAGCAGCCAAGAATTGTATCAAGGCACGTACAGAATAAAATCTGCACGCGCATCATGGTGTAATTACAATGAAGGACTGTATTTTATAACTATTTGCACTGCTGGTAAAAGACATTTCTTTGGCGAGATTAAGGATGCAGAGATGTTGTTTACCGAGATAGGGAAATATGCACAGTATTGCATATCGCAAATAGAACAATTACACCAAAATGTTATTGTGCCTTATTTTGTGGTTATGCCGAATCATGTGCATTTGATAATATCGTTAGCAACAGATATGCCACATACGGCCGGTGTCGTAGAGACGTCACATTGTGGCGTCTCTACCCAACAGACGTCACACTGTGGCGTCTCTACCCAACAGCCGCCACACTGTGACGTCTCTACCCAACAGTCATCACATTGTGGCGTCTCTACAGTTGACACGAAAATGCGGAATATTGCTAAACATTGTGGGAGAGTGTCACATTTGATAACGCAGTTTAAGTCTTCTGTTACGAAATATGCAAAGAAGAATGCAATAGAGTTTGGTTGGCAGAGCAGATTCCATGACCATATTATAAGAAATCAAGATGAACTGAAAAAGATTTCAGACTACATTCAGAATAACGTTTACAAATGGGATTCCGACTGTTACAAATAACATGTAGAGACGTCACATTGTGGCGTCTCTACCCCCGCCCATCACATTGTGGCGTCTCTACGAAACCCAACCCACAATAATAAAGGAAAAAACATGACGGACGGATATTTGGACTTTGGCGAGTACATCCGGCAGGGGGAGCCAGACAAGAAAGAAAAGGCATCAATCTGGTGGACTGCCATTGGCTTGCAAGCCGTGGATGGTCTCAGGGCACCAGACTATCTGAAGGATACTGCCCGCAAGCATATTGAGGGGGAATAGCAGAAAAGACGTAAAAATGGTCTTTAAATAAGCTGTTCCATAAAAAAATAAGCTGTTCCATAAAAAAATAAGCTGTTCCATAAAAAATAAGCTGTTCCATTAAAAAAGGTTGGTTGTCTCGAAAAGAAAGTGTACTTTTGCACCAACAGAACCCGCCATGCTTCACAAGAATCAGTGAACCAGGGTGGGGCGTTTCTAAAAATTTGTACGATAAGATAGCATGGACAAGAAATTGTCAGAAGATAATTGTTGAGGGAAAATGAGGGACAGTACGTTTGATGTCATGAAGGGAATAGGTATTATTGCCATGATTATAGGTCATAGCCATGTCCCTATGGTTATCAGAGATTTTATCTTTGCTTGGCACATGCCTCTTTTTTTCATCGTAAGTGGGTATTTTTACAAACCATCACAGATAAAAGAACACGTAAAGAAAAATTTTCGATCCCTTGTCGTTCCTTATTTAGTAACAGCAATTTTGATGTTTCTTCTCTGTTTGTTGAAGAACTGCTTCCATGAAACGAATATTATTAATCCACTTTTAGGGATAGTGGTAGCCTCTGGAAGTAAAGGTTTGCCGATGCTTGGAGAATATTATGTTGGTGCTATTTGGTTTCTGTTAGCGCTTTTCTGGTGTAGAATAACCTATAATATTATAAACAATAAAATTGTCCAACCATTACAAGGAATTGTAATCTTAAGTGTTGCAATCTTATCTACATACATTGCGACAAAAATCTATATTCCCACAAATTTGTTACAGGGATTTAGTGCGATGGTTTTCTTCTATATCGGGAATCTTTTCAGGAAGAGAGACCTTTTCCACGTTCAGCTCAATTGGCTCATTTTGGTGATTGGCATCTTGGCAATGATAGCAACTATGACCACATCTGAAGATGATTATCCTATGTCAATGGTTAGATGCTATTATGGTTATTATCCTGTCAATGTAATTGCTTCCTGTTTTTGTACATACTTTATTTATCGTTTCATCTTGTATATGGGGGAGAATATTTCAAGTAAGATTTTGTCCCTATTAGGTAGATTGAGCATGTTGATATTATGCATACATATAATTGATTTGAATTTTGATTGTTGGTATAACTTCAACAAAGTGTTTTTACATTTGGAAGGAGGTTTCAATAAATTAGTTTCTTTGATTTGGCATCTGACTTTTGCAATTCTTCTTTCAGTCTTTTTAGCAAAGAATAAAGTTGTAAGAAGTATTTTTGGACTCAAGTGAGGAATCAAGAGGACAGGGAATCCTGAGGACAGTTTTTTGATTCCTAAAGACGAGAAGCAGTCAAAAGATTAAGATGTCATCTTTTGGGCAGCAAAAACCGCATCGCCTTTTTGTAGCAATAGTTGTATATGTGCGCCACGCAGATGCACACAATGGCATATGCCAAGGTGACAATCACTATGTTGTATCCCGAATGATATCCCTTTAAAGCCAATTCCCGGATGATAGGATGGCAAACAAACAAACCAGCAGAGATGCTTCCCAAATAAGTGAGGCAACGTGATAAAATATTGGATGCGGCATGAGCCCAGCGTCCTGATGCAACAGGAATTTCACAACAACAGATACAAATGATGGCAAAAATGGGCAGCACCAACAATGGACTTGCTGTCCACAAATATGCATTGACAGCGCTCCATACCCACAAGACGATGAGCAGCAACAAGGCTTTTCCCCAATGCTTCTTTACAAGCGCAAGTCCTGGTATTGATTTTTCCCGAGCATACCAAACCCCTGCAAGAAAGACAGGCAGCCATACTGGGGAGTTATGCCGCAAATCAATATTTGTCGTTTTGTCAAAAAAGAACTCAAAAACTACACCAAGAGCCATCATTAGCAGAGCTGCAATCATTAAGAACCTTTTACTCCGAAAGTGAAAAAACGCCAAGTAGATTATATATAATTGAAGTGTCAGTCCAAAATACCAATACACACCAGGGGAAATCATTTGAGGGAAAAGAAGATTGATGGTCATCGTAAGCTGACTCATAGTCAGTATGCTGAATAATGTCTGACCTGTTCCCAAAACATATATGAGGTAGCATGGAGCCATGAGGACAAACAGCTTCAAGAAATTTCTCCACAAATATGGGACTATCCGCAAAGACCTTGGCTGTTTGCCAAAGCCTTTTTCACTGACAGTCTGCTCATGCTTCATGACAAGTCCATAACCGCTGAAAAATATAAAGACCGGGACTCCATACCATCCTAAATAAGAAAAGAAATCACCCACGATGGATGATGACAAAGAGGAGAAGGATGCCAACATCTTCTCAGCTCTGATAGGTAAGTAAGCAAACTCGTTCTCCTTCACATAGTTAAGTAAATGAAGCAAATTATGTAGAAATATCAGAAATATGGCAGCTCCGCGCATACGGAGAGACCTCTCACGAGTCAGATTGTTCATCCTTATTGTCCATGATAGTTTGAAAACATCGGCAAAGGTAGTGCAAAGCATGGACAATACAAAAAAACACTATATTTTTTTAATGTTGAGCAACGAATCGGACTTTTTTAGTCGTAGCGCACGTCAGCGAATGGTTGACGAACACGCCACCATACAGCATGTTATAGATTTGCAAATGTTTCTTTTGCCAAATGATTGCTGAAAAGCTCAGAAATTCATAGTTTGTTTTTGGTGGGCAAAAAATAGTTTGTACTTTTGCACTTCAAATTATAGGATCATGAGTAAAATGTTAGATCGATTGGCGGCTTTCTTTAGAGAGAACTGGATGCAGATGCTCGTTATCATGATAGCCGTCGCCCTTCCCGTTAGTCTTGTATATGCAGAAATAGGCAAGAAATATGGTTATGTGACAATGGATACCATCTTCATGACGGGATGCTTTTTTATTCTTGCTTCCCAGATTGGGAAATGGGGCAAGGTGTTGATGCATCTATATTTCGCCTTCGCTATCATGGATTTTGCATTAAGTTTTGGCTGTTATTTGGTCAATTGCGAAGATTTGTCCATCGATACATTTTACTTGATGTTTGGCTCGAACAAAGAAGAAATTTCTGAGTTTTTCGAGCACTATTTTCCCTTGAAGAAAGTGCTGATATGGACGGGAGCCATGGTGCTGCTTTGTGCCCTTTATTTATGCAAGTCCCCCAAGCTACGTCCTTCCATGCGGGTGTCACGAGTGTGCTCCATCATTTTCTTAGTAGTGGCAATCTTGTGCTTCCCCTCCTTAAAACGCCACGTGAGCGAATGGGGTGCTCGCATTATCCCACGCAAATATGTAGTCATCGCCAAAATGTATGAGCCTTTGGGAAAAGTGGCAGAGAATCGACATGACCTTCCCTTGAAGGAGGCATCCAACGAACATCCGCAGCACATCGTCCTTGTCATCGGCGAGTCTTTCTCCAAGTCACATTGTTCCATTTACGGATACAAGCGCCCCACCAACCCTGAGTTGTCCAAACTCGCCTCAACAGACCAACTGCTTGTGTTCTCTGATGTCACGTCGCCAGCACCCTTTACCCACGTGTCGTTCAAGTCCATCTTCACTTTTTGGGATGGCAACGACTCCAATTGGTATGATTCTGACACGTTTTTCGATGTGTTCTGCCAGAAATACGCCACCCGCTGGATTTCAAACCAGCAAGACCATGGCGTATATGACAATGCACAAGCCACTTTTGCCAACCTATGCGACACGGTGTGGTTCGCATCCCTACACGAGGACGAAGTGAAGAATTCGTATGATGAGAATCTTCTCCCTATCATTCGCTCTTTCGCGTCCAACGACTCCATGCCTTCCTTCACCATCATCAACCTGATGGGGCAGCATGAGGCTTTCCGGAAACGTTACCCTCCTTCATGGGATTATTTCAACCCCGACGACTATACCGAATACAAGTCCAACCAGCGCTTGCTCATGGCACAATATGACAATGCCACTCGTTACAACGACCACGTCGTGGCATCTATCTTTGACATTTACAAAGATAAGGATGTGCTGCTGTTCTACTTCCCAGACCATGGACTGGACTTGTTTGATACCGATGAAAAATATTGCGGTCATGTCCGCGACATGGTTCAGGAGTCATGGGACGTCTGCAACATTATTCCCTTTTTCATCTATGTGCCAGAGCCTTACCGTGCAGCCCATCCAGAGCAGGTGGAAAAACTGGAACATGCCGTGAACCGTCCTTTCAACACAGGCGACATGTTATATACCCTCATGCAACTAACGGGATGGGAGGCAGAAGGAAAAGCTGTAAAAGGTCGTGGCTTGTTGGAGGAATGACTTCTTGTTGTTCCCAGAAGAAGGCGTATGGCTCAGTCCTACGGAGAAAGTGAAAAACGTTACCTATAGAGCTTATTCTAAAGGGATTGCATCGGGTTACACGCATAATGGAAACATTTTTTATGTTGAAGCAAAAGATGATACCTGGAGGGGAAGTAAAACACAGCAAGGTGCTGGTTTTAATTCACCCTAAATCGATGAAGAACAAAATGTCTTCATTGGTCAATGTTGTCAAAGATTGGTAAGTAAGTAGGTGATCAAAATTAGATGTTACAGATAATTTCGATTACCTACTTAACTCAATATCCTTGACCCTGAAAAGGGATGGCATGAAAGGTCTTTGTCAGACCCCAAGTGTCTGTTCAATTGTTTTTTGTTTCCGCCGGAACCCCTCAACGGAGGGGGAAATCTGCGGGGCGTCTCCCATCCCGGGAGTCCATCCCCAAGTGACTTCGTCTGTTTCAATCTGACCTTGCTATACGACAATCCGGCGGATCTCGTCGATAGCATTTTCCCCGTTTTCCAGTGCGGCGAGGATGTCGAACACCTTGTCGCTCCAGCCTGCGATGCAGTACACGTCGTCGCGCTCCATGCTCACAGGGCTCTGTCCGTAGCCTTCGAGGTCGAAGAGGTAGAGCTTGGCATTGGGTGCCAGTTTCTTGTACTCGTCCCAGCTCTTCTGAAGGTGTTTGCCTCCGTTCCAGCTGTCCCACAACTCGCAGTCGTTGAAGAGCATCACCTTGTCCATCACACGTTCCTCACGGATGAGCCAGTCGATGACCTTGTAGCCATTGGTGCTGTAGCCCACCTCGCCCTCATGCTCTCTCATCTTCTCGGTGTTGCTCAGGATGTTCTCCGAGGGCATGTCGTAGGTTTTCCAGATGTCTCCGAACATGCCGGTCACTGCCTGCGGTGCCGGTCACTGCCTGCGGGCATCGGTTCTTCATAAGCATCGACAGCAGCAGCCCGACGTGGTAGAACATCACCTTGCTGTTCCGGCTTACGGGACAAAACATTGAGCTTGAGGTGTCGCTGGCGAGCAGCACGCGGGTGTCGGCCTTTCGGCTTCCAACCGTTGCGGCTATCTTCGTCATGTAGAAAAATTCGAAGTATCTCTCCCTTGCGTCAGCCGCCCTTGTCTATCTCACTTGCTTGGGGCTTTGAAACCCCTTGTTTGTGATTTCTGATGCAAAGGTAGGTTCGAAGTGCGCAGGTTTATTGCGCACTTGCAAAAAAGTTTTGGAAAAAGTTGTTTTTTCAGTGTTTTTCGTAGTT
>ONAG01000049.1 GCA_900315745.1 uncultured Prevotellaceae bacterium | reverse complement strand
GTTCGTATGGATGATTCTACGATTCTAAAAAATCAAGATTAACCCCTGAGCCAGACGAGAGATGCGATGTCGTTGTGGGGATGCTCGTGCAGGCGCTTGCGGAAAGTAT
Organism: uncultured Prevotellaceae bacterium; assembly: GCA_900315745.1. GTDB lineage: Bacteria > Bacteroidota > Bacteroidia > Bacteroidales > Bacteroidaceae > Prevotella. Next base: position 42,798 of record ONAG01000049.1, on the reverse strand, counting down.
CATCCGACAATATAGGCAGAGAGATGCCGGCATAGTCATCGGCAAGATGCTTCAAGGTCCAACGCTTCATTCCCTCTACATGCATTACAGGATGGGAGAAGCCCTTTGTTGTCTGGTCAAAAAGCCATTCTGCGACGACATCCACAGGAATCCATTCCACCTCCATGCCTTCCGCCGACTGCGGACATCCTCCCACATCAGCCATCACTCTCAACAAAGAATAAAGCATGTTCTCAGAGATATTGATTTGGGATTTGCCGTCTGTTGAACGCGGAGCGAGATGCCCTACCCTGACGACATTGGCGTTCAATCCACCACTTGCCACCCGCTGCAGGATTTCCCTCTCTGCCAAGAATTTGGAGTAGGAATATTGGTCAACAAACCGCTGATGTATATACAGTTCATGGGGTGACACTGGCATCAAGCCGCCAGCGGGATCAACGCCTGCGATGCTGAGAGTGGAAATTTGTATCAGTCTGGCACTTTTTTCTTTGCACATCCGAGCCAGATAAGCAGCACCGTTGGCGTTCACCTCCACAATATTGTTGTCCTTGGCAAAATAACGCACATCAGCGGCGCAATTCACGAGGATGTTGAAAGGAGGGAATTTACATTCTTGCAACGTTTGCGGCAGGGTAAGGTCACCACAGACAACGCTTACCTTGTCAGTGTCGAGAGATTGATGTTGGAAATATATGTGCCATCTGTCCTGCAGTCTCTGCCATGCCTCTTTCGCATCCCTGCCACGCACCAAGCAGACCACTTTCCATGAGTTTGACGCCAAAAACCGTGCAAGCACATGGATGCCCAAAAAGCCTGTTGCCCCTGCAAGCAACATAGTCCCCCCATTGGGATATGCCCCGCTGCATGCCGCACCACCCTGCTTCAACAACTGATGGATAGTGCCATAATCATAATCACCCACATCGTATTCATGGCTGTCGCCCGTCCGTTTGATGCATCTGCTCAACAACCTGGGAGTGGGTTTTGAAAAAATGTCGGCAAGAGCGATGGATACGCCCCTCTTTCTCCCTTCCGCAACCAACTGCATGGCACTGAGTGACGAGCCTCCCATGGCAAAGAAGTCATCAGTAGCACCAACATGGTCCAAGTCCAGCACTTCCGCCATCAGTACGCATATCATCTCTTCAGAAGCATCCGCAGGAGCAGCATACTCAACCAACCCCAATCCGACATGCAGTTGTCTTCTGTCCACCTTCCCAGAAGGCAACAGCGGCATCTTCTCCAATCTCGCCAATTTCTTTGGAATCATCTGCGGCGGCAGATACTCACGGAGAGTTTTTACCACGTCTTCTTCGGTGACATTTATTTCAGAAGTGAAGAATGCATGTATTTGTGGTTTGCCGTTCACCTCCTCAGCGACAACAGCAGCACTGCTGACCTGTGGAATGGACAACATGCGCTGTTCTATCTCCTCCAAAGAGATGCGAATGCCATCGATTTTCACCATATTGTCAACACGTCCCACGTACTCCAACAAACCATCATCATTCCATCTCGCAAGATCACCAGTATGATATACTGTACCTTCAAAGAAAGAACAGGCAGTGAAATTCTTTTCAGTCAGTTGGGCGTCGTGCCAATATCCGGCGGCAACCTGTGGACCCGCCAGCCACAGTTCACCGACACCCCCCTGCGGCAGCAAACAGCCATAAGGGTCCACCACGAAGGCGTGGCAGTTGTCCAAAGGACGTCCGATGGGGATAGAGCCATACGCCCTACCCTTTTCCAATTCACAATATGTGGCATCAACGGTGAACTCCGTCGGGCCGTAAGTGTTGTAAACCCTTCCTTTGACAGTCGGGTTTGACATCAGGCGCTCACCGCCAAGACACAAATAGTCCACATCCAGCGGATGTGCATCAGCCAGAGCCACCCCTAACCGCGTGGTGAGGCATCCGCCAGTGACATGCTGCCGCTGCATGAAAAGAGCCAGTGCGTCAAGGTCTGTCCGCACCGCTTCAGGAACCATCACCACACATCCTCCAACAGTCAAGACAGGGAACAAATCCTCCACAGAAGCGTCGAAAGCCAACGTCGAGTGGCATGCTATGCGGCTGTTGCAGTTGAGTGGCCATCGCCTGACACAGAAACGGACAAGGTTTGCCAATCCGATATGTCTGACAGCCACCCCTTTAGGTTTACCTGTCGAACCCGAGGTATATATCATATATGCTATTCCTTGCGGGGTGGAATGGTCTATAGGCAGTGCAGGTTCATCTGATGAGACGCAAGTCCTTACATAACCGGCATCCACAAGGATTTTTATCTCGGCATCGCTGATAATATGTTCTCTGCGTTTTGGTGGCAGATGCGGGTCAACAGGCACATAAGCACCACCTGCACGCATTATGGCAAGAGCGGCAACGAGGAACTCACAGCAAGGTGTCGTGTCAACACCCACAAAAGAGCCAGCCCCCACCCCATCAGACTTCAGCCTGTTTGCCAACACACGCGACAGACATTCCAGTTCCCTGTAAGTCAGCGCACAATTGCCATCACTGACAGCCGTTGCGTCGGGATTTTTCTTTGTCTGAAGCAGAAACATGTCCACCACTGTTAGAGACCAGTCAAAATCGGTTCGCTCACCTGCCGACAACTGCATGAGTTGGACTTTCTGGCTTTGGTCTATAAGGTCTGTTTCGCCCACTGTTTTGTGATTCTCTGACATCAGTTCTGCTACGCAATGACGCATGGCATCGCCAAAACGCTTCAGGTCTGCCAACATGTATAAAGCATCACTCGCCTCAACACGCACATCGTATTCGTCTCCAGAGGAGTAAACCATCACACTGAGGTCGCTCTGCGAATCGGGCTTCTGCAACTGCCTCCCCACAAACTTACGTCCAGCGATGACAGTCTGCTCCAAAATCTCGTTGCTTTGGAAACCGAATGTTATCTTGGGAACAGCCCCCATGTCAGAACAGAAATGCGTGAACGGATAAAACCTGTGGCGGTGGTTGTCCATCAGACATTTCCTCACCTGTGCCATCAGCATGCTGACGGTCATCAACGGGTCGATATCGGCAACAAAGGGGACGGTGTTTACAAACATGCCATAAGCCTCCGAGAGCCTTTTGTCGTAACGCCCGTGATTCAGTATGCAGAAAACCACTTTTGTCTGATGAGACAACTTGCTTAGTGTCAGACAGAAGGCGGACATCAGAAAATGGTATGCGGAGACCTTGTGTGCGGCGCACCACTCATCCACAGCACCCATTGCCAAAGAAAAACTGCAGGATAATCCTTTGCCGCCATCAGCGGTTGTCTTTTGGGAGAGCCGTGTGACCTCAGCATCAGAAAAGAGCGTACGGTAATAGTCCTTTGCACGGATAGAGGCTGCAGAGTCTTTCTCTTCCTGTTCACGCTGCGCCCAGTCGAAAAGCGTCATGGCAGGCAGGTCAAGAGTCCGCCCCATATAGGCGGCAGGGAGGTCGGTGCCAATCAGACGTCCCGCAATGGTGTAACCGTCGGCTATGCTGTGGTGGAAGTCGCTCAGCAGAAGCACCCGTGTGTCGGTCTCCACCACCTCAAACCTGCAAAGCGGCATATTTGAAAAGAGAGAAAAAGGACGCACGAAACCGTCATTCATATACATCTCTGCCTCGCTGTCTGTCATTTTGGAATAAGCGACAGGGATTTCAATACCGGTATCGGCATACTGTAGGAATGTGCCGTCGTCCGCCCTAAGAAACTGCACATGCAATTCCATCCTCGCCGCACAGACGCGCCTGACAGCATCAAGGAGTCTGTCTGCCGAGATGGTCTTGTCGAAGAAAATCACCGAAGGCAGGTTCCATGCTGTGGAAGAGGGAGTGTAACTGCAAGAGAGCAACACTCCTAATTGTGAGTCGAGCAACGGGTATGTTTTCATGCGAGAAAGGCAATGTTTGCGGTACACGATACAAAGATAAGGCAAATCAGTTGTAAGGCAAAAGAAATGTTCACTTTTTATCATTGCCTGACATTATGCTACCTGATAGCACCGCTACCACCTCCCTCGAAGGTGATGGGGATGCCATTGAGGTTTGTCACCACATTGAAAACTTTGTTGCTGCCACCAAGGATGAGGCTCACCAATGCCGACACATCGTTCACGGAGATTTCTCCGTCACCATTGACATCAGCATTCGCAATGACGAAGTTGTCATCGTCTGTGCCCAAGATATGGCCCACGAGGAATGCCACGTCGGTCACTGAGAGGACCTCGTCTCCGTTCACGTCGCCTTTGCTGGGGTCTGTCAGGGCATTGGCCAACAGGAACCGTCCTTTGAAGGCGTTGAGGCTTATAGTGCCATCGGGAAAATAGAGTTTGTTGTTGTCGTTGAGGAAGAGGGTGGCCCTATCAGCACCTGTGATGATCACGGGGTCGTAACTGCCGATGAAGCACGCCGTATTGTCGGCTGTGTAAACACCTGTCGGGGCTGTGGCGTCGATGGTCACGTTCCTGAAAATGGGGTTTACGATATATGATTCCATAATTTTTAGCATGACTTGACCATCCCTCAATTCCCATGCATCGCCCAACAAGGCAACGAGGTCGCTGCCAGTGGCTGAGGTTGCAGCGCCTTGTTCCTCACCAAAAGCTCGGGTGTAGAAGCAATTTGTGATCTCAACGTTTGTAAATTCTTCTTGAGCATCCCCCGTATCATAGATATATATTTGGTATTGAGAAAAGGTATAGCTTTCTAAAGCGCCTATTGTGACAGAGGAAGGGTTTAAATAGCAATGATTTAGTCTTATTGGTGTGGGTAAAAGGTTATTACCACCATCTTCTTCTACAGTTACTTTTTTCCCTTCGTTTTTCCCTATAAACCCGCCGCAGTGTGTGGTGGAAGGGCCGAGCAGCGAGCCTGTGAAGGCACAGTCGTTTATTACGTTATAAACTCCATCAACGCATCCCACATAACCACCATGCTTGCCGGCACCTACTACCGCAGAATGGATGGTCACACCCACATTGCAATACTCAACATGACAATTGTCGATCATACGTCCTGCCAACCCACCGCCATGAATTTCGGAAGTGTAGATGTCTCCCTTCACGTTGAGGTTCCTGATGGTGGCTTTGTCGATTTCCACAAATGGTGCTGCACACCGCATGGTCATGGGCGTTTCTTCTGTGCCGTAGGCGATGGTCAGTGTATGGCCACAGCCGTCGAAGACTCCCTCATAGTGATCGACCATTGTGGTGACTGGTTCGATGATGTCTGCGACAAGCCAGGCATGAAGTCCTTTCTCTCCGGCATTGACTCTGGCGGCGAAGACATCCCAGTCAGCCTTCGTGGCGATGGGAAAGAGGAAGTCGTCTTTTACCAGATAAGGCTTTCCAGCCTCTACATTTTCGGCCTTCGTGAAGTTCAGCGTCAGCGTGCCGTCGCTGAAATGTGAGTTGGCAGCGTCGAGTTCCATCAAGATGAGTCTTTCCAGCGGCGTGCCGTTCAGGTTGTCCAGGCTGAAAGGCAGGCAGAGTGTGTTCCAACAGTGGTCCTTGCAAATGGAGCTGCCTTTGAGTTGCACGGTGCAAGCCGTTCCATTCCAGCCGGCCAGGTTCTGGCTGTTGACGGTGTTCGCCAAGAGGTCATGTTTATCTATCCAACATGCATACAGCGTCATGTCGCCAGGTACGATGTCAGAATTGAAATTCCATGGTGTGGTGCATGCGGCGTCTGCGTACCAGCCCTTGAAATCATAGTCCGTTGCGGTGATGGCACCAGGATCAGCCACAAGACTCTCGTTGCTCCAGAGGTTGGTTTGGGCACTGGGTGCAGTGCCGTGGCCGTTGGCGTCGAACGTGACGGTGCAGCGCCAATGCACCACGGTCGCATCGGGCTTCCAGTTATCCTCCTTCTCCACTTGTTCCAACCGTGCTTCAGTGCCGTCGAAGTAGATGTCACTCAAATTGTTGCAATTAGTGAAGGCATCTTTTCCTATTCTCATCATGCCGTTGGGGATGGAAATAGTTGCCAAGTTGTTGCAGCCATAAAAAGCATAATCACCGATGCCGGTCACCTCGTTGCCAATGATGTAGTTCCCAACCTTTGTGCCAAAGATATCTCTTAGTGCCGAATTCGCTGAATATGATTTTGACAAGACAGCGTTGCTGTTGATGGTGACAGTTCTCAGGTTGTTGCACTCGATGAAAGCGCTGTTCCCAACGCTGGTCACATTGTTGGGGATGGTAAAAGACGATAAGCCGTTGCAGCCATAAAAAGCATAATCACCGATGCCAGTCACCTCGTTGCCAATGATGTAGTTCTCAACCTGAATACCAAAGATATCTCTTAGTGCCGAATTCGCTGAATATGATTTTGACAAGACAGCGTTGCTGTTGATGGTGACAGTTCTCAGGTTGTTGCAGCCATAAAAAGCATTATTGCCGATGCCGGTCACGCTGTTGGGGATGGTAATAGACGATAAGTTGTAGCAGCAATAAAAAGCATAATTGCCGATGCCGGTCACCTCGTTGCCAATGATGTAGTTCCCAACCTGTGTGCCAAAGATATCTTTTAATGAAGAATCCTCAGAATATGTTTTTGACAAGAAGGCGTTGCTGTTGATGGTGACGGTTGTCAGTTTGGTGCAGTCTTTGAAAGCATTATCGCCAAAACCATAAACGTGACTCATAGAGAGGGATGACATTTTATCTTTGTAGGCAGTCCATAGATGGGTTTTTGTCACTTGAGATGTTCCGTATCTCTCAAAGAAGTCATCAAGGGGAATGCAATCAATCGTCAAAGCATAGTATGTCAACACCCAATATAGACAAGCATCCTTGTACATGGTGCTGACGTTGTACTCATCGCCGCACCAGCCACAGGAGCCGTCCTTGCAATTGATGACAAGGTTCGGGGAATATTCGTAAGAACTCCATTGCCAGTCGGATAGCAGACCCGGATAGGTGATTGTGGTCTGGTTGTAGGTGGTCTGGTTGCCGCTCGTCGTTTTGTTGTTGATTTTGGAAAAGGCACCTATTCCTATGGTGGCGGCCTTCCCAAAGTTGACGGATTTGAGTTTGTTGCAACCCTCAAAAGCATTGTCGCCGACTCCTGTCACATTGGGCATGTCGAGCGTCTCGATGGCAGTGCCGGCGAATGCGGAGCTCTGGACATACGTAATAGCGTCGGGCAGGATGTTGTTGACTTGGAGAGAGCCATCAGATCTTAACTGGTTGATGTTCTTGAACTTGGAACAGCCTTTCACCGACGGCATCCAGTCGATGAGAGTACTCCTATAGAAGTTCATCGTCTCAAGGTTTTTGAAGGCACTAAAATTCATTCTAATGCCAATCACGGCTGCACCGTCTATATAGTAGGGGATGGTGATGGTGGTTATCGTGGCTACGGGGCCTTCATATCCGTTGATAAAGCATTGGTCGCCTGTGACGTTCTTGGTTATGATCCATCCTTCACTATACTGGGTGTGCATGTAGATGTAGTCGCCACCAGCACCTTTGTTGAGGTCGCAGCTTGTCGTGCCCCCATTCTCGCCCTCCGCACCGCTCTTGGTGTTGTTGAAGGTGATGGATTTGACGGCTCGGTCGTCGTAGTTGTCCTTGGTATAATAGAGGTGGATGTCGGCGCCTCCGGCGTTGCTGTTCAGGTCGCCGTGCACACTTTCGAAGTGGCTGCCGCCATCGTATGGCGTGAGGGTGTAGGTTCTGTTGTTGCTGATGATTTCTTCCGGGGGTGTGCCGCTTGCCGTGCTGATGTAGAAGTCGGTGATGAAGGTGGCATTTGCATCGTCGCCGCTGGCCGTCTTGTAGAGCAGGTAGATGTAGTCGCTCTTGGAGCCGCAGCCCTTGTTCAGGTCTTGGTCGATGACTTTCCAGCCCCGTCCCTTATAGGTGTCCATGAGCGTGTTCACCTCTCTTTGCGTGCCGCCGATGACCATCACGTCGGTGATGAAGTCCGTAGCCCATGAACCTTGCACAGAGCCGAGCAATACGAGCAGCGTCATCGTTGTCCTCACCAATATGGTACTTAGGGAAGATTTTGTGTTCATGTTTTTTTAGGTTTTTACTATGTTTCAGAATAGATAACAAGGTTAGCAGACGGGCTACCCAACTGTCGCAGCAAGGAAACCATCAAGCGAGTGTTTTTAGAGGGTTGACATATTGCCGATGGCAAATGGACTACACCGCAAATATATAAAAAATCAAGTAAAATGTATCTATTGATGTTCCTTTTTTTGCAAAACACCAGTCATTTTGATTATTTGTGATCATAATCATTAACGAAGGTTCTTTCCCTTGCCAAAATGACATCAACAAAAAATCCCTCCGTAAGGGAGGGGCTGTGGATAATACAGTTTGTTGTTGCTGCAGAGGTAGAGAAATGTACTGATTTTTTAGCGAATGCCTAATTCAGACTAATCTGATTATATAGGTCAACATCAAGGTGCAATACTAAAAACCCCAAGTTTTAGGTATTGCACCATATATTTTTCCTCAATAACTTTGCACTCACAAAAATGATTAAACGATAATGAGAACAACGACTACCCCCATGGAGATGAAAGTACTGATGAACCACATCTATGAACTTAGAAAAGGTGTGCGCCAGATGGTGCTGTTCACCTGCAACAAGAAATATGGTGAGCAGGTTGCCGGACGATTGGAGAGCAAGGGCATTCCCTATGTACTTCAGCCAGTTGGAGAGCAGAATCTGAACTTCTACTTCGGACGACGCGAGTGTCTGGACGCCATCCGGCTCATCATCACCCGTCCACTATGCATGCTCACACCCGAAGAGGACTTCATCCTCGGTGCCATGCTCGGGTATGACATCTGCGCCCAGTGTGAACGCTACTGCCAAAGGAAAGGCCGTCATAACAACAAAAACTAACCATAAAAAAGAGAATAAATGAACGCAACAATTGTTATCTATGGTTCCTCGACGGGAACCTGCGAGGCCATTGCGGAGAAGATTGCCTCGAAACTGGGCTGTGAGACCATAAACGTACAAGACTTAACAGCCGACACTATCAACGACCACCAGAACCTGATTCTCGGCACATCCACCTGGGGAGCCGGAGAGTTGCAGGACGACTGGTACGATGGACTGAAGACCCTACAGGATGCAAATCTCAACGGCAAGACCATTGCTTTATTCGGATGTGGTGACTGCGAATCATATAGCGACACTTTCGTAGGCGGTATCGGCGAACTCTACAACGCCATCAAGGATAGTGGTGCCCGCTTCATTGGCAGCGTGGACACCGACGGATATACCTTTGACGACTCAGAAGCCGTCATCGACGGCAAGTTCATAGGTCTGCCACTTGACGATATCAACGAAGACGACAAGACCGACATGCGTATTGAGAACTGGCTCTCTGCCATCTCACCCGAATTGTAATAAACGTCATATTTTATTATTTGCCGTGTTGATTACCCTGTTCAACATCGCCAATGCCTTTATGGAACTTGCCAGTGAAAATGCCGGACAATACGCCATCTTGCCTATGATGATTGTAATCGGTCTTATGCTGGCTTGGAACAGTGCAAAATATGTAAAGGAGGATGGAACACCTGAACTTGGTCACATCATCCAGACTCTCTGCATGGCAGATGTGAGGTTATTTGGCATGAACTAAAGGATAGTATGGACTTTGACAAGGACTACAATCGTCTTGAAAGGAAAAGCACGCAGATTTCTGCGCTTTTCCTTTCAAGATAAAACTTTTTTTCGTTGGTTGGGCACCAACCTTTTCCAAACAACTCTATCTCAAATATCAGGGTGAAATCGCCCGAGAGCATAGTGATAAAAAGAAACCATTTTCTTTGCACTTTCATCTTTTATTATTAATTTTGCATCCGACATTGGTGATACCGGGTGTTCCACCCGTGTATAGAGGGAATCAGGTGAAAGTCCTGAGCAGTACCCGCTACTGTTATTTCCATTATGAAAAGACAAGAAAAGCCACTGAGAGGATCGGGAAGGCAGTCTTTTCGGAAAGAGCCAGGAAACCTGCCATGTCACAGAAAAGGCGAAACGAAAGCCTCGGGAATAAGGCTGAGTGGAGCGAATTCTTACAATTATCATGATGAGAAGACTGTTATTGATGATGGTCTGTCTGTCATATCTATTTGTTGGCGCCCAACCCCGAGGGGAAAAGGGCGGTCTGGCTAATGATACGATCACATTGACCGATGTGACGGTGACGGGCAAATCTAAGACACAGCGGCTGCGCGAAGGTGCCTTCTCCGTCAATGCCATCGACATCCGGTCGGTGGCAAGCAGCATCAGTTCACTCAGTAGTCTGGTGGACCGCACCGCAGGCGTGAAAATCAGGGAGGAGGGTGGCGTAGGTTCTGACTTCGACCTTAGTATTAATGGCATGTCGGGCAACTCCGTCCGTTATTTCATCGATGGGGTGCCGCTTGACGCCAAGGGTTCAGGTGTGACTCTCGCCAGCCTGCCAGTGAACCTCATCGAGCACATCGAAATCTACAAGGGAGTGGTGCCCACATGGCTCAGCAGCGATGCGCTGGGCGGTGCCGTGAACATCGTCACCAACCGCCGCAAAACCAACTATCTGGATGCCTCTTACGGTTTGGGGTCATACCACACTCACAAGGGCGACCTCAATGGACAATATGTTTTGAGCAACGGCCTTACTATCCGTCCCACGATAGGCATCAACGCATCGAAAAACGATTATATGATGAAGGGGGTAGAAGTGTGGGACGAGGAGAGCCGTGAGTATGTGGCAGCCAATCGAAGGCGCTTCCACGATGATTATTTCTCCTTTCTCGGACAAGTAGAGATAGGTGTAAGAGACAAATGGTGGGCGGATGATTTCTTTGTTGGTGCCTCCTTCAACAAAGTGGAAAAGGAGATACAAACAGGTCAGATACAGACAAAAGTGGTGGGCGAGGCGGAAAGGCACACCAAAGCGTGGAACATATTCGCCAACTACCAGAAGCGCCACTTCCTGCTACCCAACCTCTCCGCCACGCTATCGCTCTCGCATACGTGGGACCATTCTGAGACGGTTGATACCACCTATCGAAAATACAACTGGAACGGGGAGTTTATCAAGAGCTCACGCAATGAAATTACCGGAAGGGCACGCTCGCTGCGCCACTACAAGCGACCGCTGACCATCGGACGCGCTGACTTTACCTACAACATCGTCGAAGGACACCTGGTAAACCTGAGTTACGCCCTCAACCGCACGGGCAACGACCGATGGGACGCGGTGGACAAGAGCTTCGAACCTGCCAACGACATCCTTGAAAAACACATTGTCGGTCTTGCCTATAATCAGTCACTCTTCGGAGGAAGGATGGCCAACACCTTTTTTCTTAAAGATTACATCAACCATCTTGACATCCGCCAGACAGACATCCCAACGGTGACCGGCTCAAGAGACGTCCAAGGTTCCAACACTCAGAACGACCTCGGTTGGGGAGCGGGGCTGCGCTTCCAACCCATGGAACCGCTTGCTATCAAGGCCAGTTATGAACACAGCGTAAGACTGCCCCTGGCAAGAGAACTGTTAGGCAACGGAACCACCATCTACGCCAATGTCACCCTGGAGCCAGAGAAGAGCGAGAATGTCAACCTCAGCCTCTTCGGCACACTGAGAAGCCATGACCACACCCTCTCCTACGAGGTGAGCGGATTCCTTCGCCATGTGGACAATTACATCCAGCCACAGGTGTCGGAGAAGGAAGGCATGATGCAATATGTCAACGTACCGGCGGTACATATCAAAGGCATCGAAGGCGAGTTGCGTTACGACTGGCAGCAGCGACTGCAAGTGGTGGGCAACATCACCTGGCAAGACGCACGCGACCGCATGGAATTCAAGAGCGACGGCAAGCCCTCCGTAACCTTCAACAACCACGTGCCCAACCGTCCGTGGTTCTTCGCCTCCGCCGAGGCACACTACCATTTCCGCAACCTATTCACCAAAGGCGACCACCTGCATCTGGGTGTAGATTACCAGTGGGTACATTGGTTCTATCTCTCTTGGGAAGGCTACGGAGCACTCGACACCAAGGCACGCATCCCGGAGAAAAACATTTTCGGTGCTCAAGCCACCTATTCCTGGCATCAAGGTCGCTACAACCTTTCAGTAAGTTGCGACAACCTCTTCGACCGCACCATTTACGACAACTACAAATTGCAGAAACCGGGCAGAAACCTGTTTGCCAAATTCAGAATACTTTTGCAATCAACCAACCAACATTCATTTTAAACAATTGACAAGATGAAAAAACTGAAATTCTTAATCACCATGCTGGTGCTGATGGTAACCGTCAGTGTCAGCGCAGAGGGAATGCAGTATGTAGTGTTCGACCTCAAGGACGGCACGCAGACTGCCATCGCCCTCCAGGACAAACCCGTCATCACCTGCCAGGGCGGCGAACTGAAAGTGACCGTGGCAGGCGAGGAAAAAGTGTCCGCATCATTAGTCGACGTGACCAAATATTATTTCTCGGACACTCCTCTGGGCATTTTCGATATAACAGAAGAGAAGCCACGCATCGAGATGGGGCACCTCTATGTGACCCGTGGCAAGACCGATGACGCCGTACGTGTCTATACCACAGACGGACGTATGGTGGGCACCTATCCCATTACCGCCAACGGCACTACCGACATTGACCTTACCACACTGGGCAAAGGTCTCTTTATCGTAAGAACGGCAAAGACCAGCATCAAAATTCTGAATCAATAAAAACAACAAACAAAAACAATAAGACATGAAAAGATTATTACTCGCTTTGACAGCTACCATGATGCTGTGTCTCGGCATCCATGCCCAGAACCAGTATGTGATGAAAATCCTCAAGAACGACGGCACGACGTTGGAGATCAACGTCGATGACATCAAGGATGTCACCTTCGATGAGGAACAAGGTACCGAGCCCATTGTTGATGTTCCCCACCACTTCGACCTCACCGTCACTGTGGGCAAGCAAGGAGGTATGGGACGCGACGTCACTACCATAATGCAGAGCCGCACCACCCTGGACGGTGGTGCCACCGTCGATTTCAAGAACATGGGTGCTGAAATCAACGCAGACTACTCGATGGAGATGATTCTCAAAGGCAAATACTATTACGAGGTGCCCGTCTCAGCCGACCGCTTTGTCAAGCTGCAGTTTGCCAACAACAAGATGCAGGTGGTGCAGGCGCAGCCTTTCCGTGAGAACACCTACAACACCCGTCAGTACTGCCATGCTTGGACAAGCGACAACACCCTCGTCATCATGGCTGCCAACGGCGACAAGAACGCCATCGTGTGGACCAAGCTCAACACCGATGACATGAGCATCATCAGCGAGGGCACACTTAGTCTCCAGGTTGCCGACGGATATGACAGCTTCACCACAAGTGGCATCCTTGCCTACCGCGAGAGCGACAACAAACTGTTCTATTTCTATTACAACAAGAAGGGTTCGGGAAGAACCGCCAAGAACGAGCCGAATTTCCACATCGCCGTCATCGATGCCAACACGATGGCTGTCGAGCAGGACATCATCAACAGCGAGGCCAACGAGATGGCTGGTTCTGCCTATGGAGAACTGCTTCAGCAGACCACCTTCTTCGATGAGAAAGGCAACCTTTACCTTGTCGCCTTCAGCGATACCGAAATCGGAGAGGAAGGCAAACTGCTGCGCATCAGCAAGGGCAACTACAACTTCGATGCAGGCTACAACGGATTCCCCAATGCCGATGGCAAATTGTTGACCACACAATATCTCGGCAAAGGAAAGGTGTTCGTGTATTCACGTAATGATGCCCTCACCGAGGATGACGGCAAGGGAGGAACAAGAAAAGCCACACAGATAGACAGCTACAGCCACTACTACAGCGTCATTGATCTGAATGCCAAGACCCGCACACGTATGGCAGTCAATGGCTCCGACATCGATTACAGCAGCGGCCGTTTCTCACAGCGCTCCGCTTTTGACAGGGCTGCCGGCAAAGTGTTCTTCGGAGTCAACACCCAGAGCGCTGCTCCCTGCGTCTATGTCTATGATGTCGCCACTGGTGCGGTGAGCAAGGGCGTAGATGTAGCAGAAGGTTATTACTTTGAGCAAATCCGTCTTGTGGAGGACTAACCATAACCCGACGATGAGAAAACTGTTTTTATTCATTACCATAATCCTGTGCGCGGCATACGTCCGCGCACAGGACGTTGTTATGCCACCCACTGCCGTCCTGATGGTCCATTTCGGAACCACCTATGATGACACGCGTGCAAAGACTATTGATGCCATCAACGCAAAAGTCAAAAAGGAATTCCCCGGACTGGCGTTCGCCGAAGCGTACACCTCTAAGATTGTGATGGCACGTTTGGAGAAACGCGCCATCCGCAAGGAAAGTCCCACCGATGCCCTGTTGCGTCTGCGCGGAGAAGGTCATCGGCGCATACTCATCCAACCCTCTTATATCATTGACGGAATTGAGATGGAAAGGTTGTGCAAGGAGACCGACAATCTGCGTCCCTTTTTCGACAGCCTGACGATTGGCACGCCATTGCTCCATTCCGTTGAGGATGCAGAACAGGTTTGCAACATCCTTGCCGGCCGCCATCCTGCAGACACCAAGAAACGCGAACACGTGCTGTTCGTAGGACATGGCACGGAAAGCCCCGCCACCGCCCTATACAGTCAGCTTGACTATGTGATGCACGCACAAGGGCATCCCAACCATCATGTCGCCACCATCGAAGGCTATCCCACGCTCGAAACCGCCATACGGGAGATGAAGCAGATGAAATGCCGCAAGGTGACACTTGTTCCACTGCTTTTCGTAGCAGGCGACCATGCCAACAACGACATCGCCGTAGAATGGAAGCAGCAGTTGGAAGAACAAGGGTTCAGTGTGGACCTCCACATCGAAGGACTTGGTGAAGTGCCTGAGATACAAGACCAGTATATCCATAAAATGAAGAACGGCAGCAAATAACCTATGAACATCCGTAAAAGTCTCGTCTCCCTGTGCCTGCTTGCCCTCCTTGTGGCAGGCATATTCACCATCTACAGCCACTACATGTCACCCACGCGTATCCTCGTGGTCAACGCATTGGAAGCGCAGCAGGCCGACTTCGTGCTCAACAACGACTCCCGCCACATCGAGGTCACGTGCATGGAAGCCGACGAGATGCGCGACATTGACGACTTTGACGCCATAATCGTCTATGCCCGCCGCATTTTCCTGAGCGACGAGCAGATGGATGAAATTAACAAGGCAGCAGAGAATGGCATTCCCATCTTTACCAAAACCCTGCGCTCCAGCGACTTCGTGGAAAACCGCAATCTCACCGCCGAGCAGATAGCCACGCTTCAGCGCTATTTCGACAATGACAACCGCCAGAACTACCGCAACGGCCTTCGCTACTTGCGCCACATCGCCACCCCGCACCGCTGGGGCGACCAAGAAGTGGAAGACCCTGTGGAGGTGCCAGCGAATATGTATTACCACCGCGAGTACGGACGATATTTCAAGACTGCGGATGAATTGACAGCGTATCTGCAAGAAAAAGGCATGTATCATGAGGACGGTCCCAGTTTGGCATTCATCTCAGGCATCTCTTTCCCGATGGAAGGCAACAGGGAGCATGTTGACACCCTGATCTCGATGCTTACAGAGAAAGGAATGAACGTGTATCCTCTGACCGCCATGGGGAAAAAGCGTGACAAGATGTTGCGCAGTCTCAAGCCCGATGCTATCGTTTTCATGGCGATGGGAAGGATAGGCAACGACACGCTTGTGCATTGGCTCAACGAGCGCAACATACCGCTTTTCTGTCCCTATCCGCTCTCGTGCAGCCACGATGACTGGATGAATGATTCGATGCCTATGGCAAGCGGTTCGAAAAACGCACGTATCGTCATACCCGAGATAGATGGCGGCATTGCGCCTTTCTGCATCGGCACACAGAACAAAGACAAAAAAGGTTTCTTCAAACATACAGCAGAGGTGGAACGCTGCCAGATGTTTGTCGATTATGTATGCCGCTATCTCTCACTGCGGACAAAGCCCAACAAGGAAAAGCGCATTGCCATCGGCTATTTCAAGCGTCCTGGCAAGGATGCTTTGCTGGCAAGCGGCATGGAAGTGATCCCCTCGATGTATAACTTCCTGTTACGGCTTCGACAGGAGGGGTACAACGTATCCGGTCTGCCCGAAAGCCTCGATGCCTTTGCACGCCAAGTGAAGACAGAAGGACTTGTGCTCGGTTCGTATGCCAAAGGAGCACAGCAGGAGTACATGCGTAAAGGACATCCTCTTTGGTTGCGTAAGTCAGAGTATGAGAAATGGGCAAAGGAGGTGCTTGCACCCGAGAAATATGCAGAAGTGACCAAACGATATGGTGAGGCTCCAGGCCATCTCCTCGCTCATGGCGACAGCATAGCCGTGGCCTGTCTGAGATATGGCAATGTGCTGCTGTTTCCACAGCCCCGTCCGGCTTTGGGTGATGATGACTTCAAACTCGTGCATGGTGTGGAAGTGCCACCGCCCCACAGTTATCTGGCACCTTATCTGTATGTGCAGAAAGGTTTCGACGCCGATGCACTCATCCATTTCGGGACACACGGGAACCTGGAATTCACACCAGGGCGCGATGCAGGTATGAGGAAGCAGGACTGGAGCAGTCAATTGATAGGAGCAACACCTCATTTCTATTATTATACGACGGGGAATATCGGTGAGGCGGTCATCGCCAAGCGGCGCAGCCAAGCTGCATTGCTCACCTATCTCACCCCTCCATACGCCGAGAGCGGCATGCGGCAGAAATATGCTACACTGCTCAACAATGTGCACAAAGCGGTGGAGACAGGGGGCAAGAACATTGCGTTGGTGACCGATATAAAGAAACGAATCATCAACGAGGGACTGCATCGCAGCCTTTCGCTTGACAGCATACCCACCAAGCCCTATACATTGGAAGAACTGGAGCGCATCGATGCCCATCTGGAGGAACTGTCGAACGAGAATATGCAGGGAGCCTTCTACACCATGGGGCAGCCCTACACCGACGAGCAACTACGGCAAACCATCCTCGCCATGAACGCCGACCCGCTTGCCTATGACATGGCACGAAAAGACCAACAACAAGGGCGCATCACTGACAAACAGGCACGCGATTACGCTTTCGTGGCGCACCATTACCTGCCCAAGGCACGGCAACAAGTGCTCTCCACCTACCACGCGTCAGAGGAAGCCTCGCTGATTCTCCGTTCCACAAAAGCCGAGTTCGACAACATGATCTTGGCACTCAATGGTGGGAGCATTGCTCCTGCTCCTGGAGGCGACCCCGTACAGAATTCCAATGTGCTGCCTACGGGGCGTAACATGTTCAGCATCAACCCCGACAACACTCCCGATGCACAGGCATGGGAGGATGGGAAACGGTTGGCGGAGTCCACCTTGGCGCAATACAAGAAGCAGCATGGAAAATATCCCCAAAAGGTGTGTTACACATTCTGGGCTGGTGAGTTCATCACCACTGGAGGCGCCACCATCGCACAAGCATTGTGGGTGCTGGGGGTGGAACCCGTGCGCGACAGTCAGGGACGCATAGGCAGCCTACGAGTGGTGCCCGCCAAAGACCTCCATCGGCCTCGTATCGATGTCGTAGTCCAAGTGAGCGGACAGTTGCGCGACATTGCCGACTCGCGTCTGAAACTCATCACAGACGCCATACAGTTGGTGTCTGCAGAAAAAGAAGATTCCAACTTCGTGCGGGAGGGAACATTGGCACAGGAAAAGGAACTCATCGACAAGGGAGTACCCCCAAAAAAGGCACGAGAGTTGTCTTCGCTAAGGGTTTTCGGACCCGTCAACAATGGCTATAGCACAGGAATGATGAACTATATAGAGCGGAGCGGCCAATGGACAGACACAAAAGAACTTACAGACGGATATCTCAACAACATGTGTGCCGCTTATGGTGACGAGCAAAACTGGGGCGTCTGTCAGAAGGATTTGTTCAAGGTTGCATTGAAGCAGACCGATGTCGTGGTGCAACCCCGGCAGAGCAACACCTGGGGCCCCATCTCGCTCGACCATGTGTATGAATTCATGGGAGGGCTTTCCATGACTGTGAAGGCATTGACAGGCAAGGAACCCGATGCATTAATGGCCGACTACCGCAACCGCTCCAACAGAAGGATGCAGGACGTGAAGGCGGCTGTGGACGTGGAGATACGCACCACACTACTCAATCCCACTTTTGTAAAGGAGCGCATGAAGGGTGACGAAGGTACTGCACAAATGTTCGGCGAGATGTTCCGCAACATCTTCGGATGGTCTGTCACCCGTCCTTCCGCTCTCGACGAGAACGTGTTCCACGACCTCTATAGGATGTATGTCGCTGATGAAGAGCATCTTGGCGTCAAGGAATACATGTTGCAGAAGAACCCGGCAGCATTCCAATCCATGACGGCGGTGATGCTCGAGAGCGCACGAAAGGGTTATTGGAAACCTTCCGATGAGCAACTCAACACGACTGTCCAACTCCATGCCGACATCACAAATGAAGGTGGTGCCGCCTGTACAGACTTCGTATGCAACAATCAGCCGCTTCAGCACTTTGTGGAAAGCCGACTCTCTGGCGAGGCAGGAAAGGAATACAAGCGACAAATGACATTTGCCAAGGGACAGCGTAGCGAGAACATGGTGCTGGAGAAGATCGACGGGAACTCAGGTTCCATAGGTTCATCATCAACAATGGTGATTGCAGCCGTCATCTTAGTGGTAATCTTGCTGGGAGGCATGCTGATGTTGTTGCGTCGCAAAAGCAAGACAGAAGAGTGACATGGAAACGCTGGTCTTCATACTGATGATGCTGGTCGTGCTCAACTGCGGCATGAAAACAAGCCTGTGGACTTTTTTGCCACGACTGGCTTTCGCACTTTTACTGGGTGCATTCTCCTATTGGAGCATCGACTATGCCGAGATGCAGTCAAAAACACAAATCGACAATTGGCTGCATCGTGAAGATGTGCTTCAAGGCATTGCCATCATCGTGACGTTGGAATCTGCCATAGGCTTGATGTACTGTTTTTCATGTCTTAACGATGATGGAAAGAGACCACGGAGACGTTTCATTCGACTCTTGCTCCATGCTTACCCGAGCCTGCTGATTTTCCCTGTGGTATTCTATGGGCTCACCAAACTTCTATTCCTCCATGTGGGTATGGATTTTTCCACCACCAGCTTGATTTACGCCATTGCCGTGATAGCCGTATCATTGTCGTGTGCAACGCTAGCAAGATGGCTATTGCCGCCAAAAGACTTGCGCATCGAGGCTCATTTATGGTTGACGGTAATGGTGTGTGTGCTCAGCTTGCTGCTCACACAGAACGGCGAAATCATCTATCGCTCCAACGTGAAGACCGTAGATTGGACGTCGGTGGTGCTCACCCTGACGGCTGCTGCAATCGTAATGACTGTAGGCTTCATAGGGAGTAAAATGAAATGGAAATCAAAGAATAACAAAAAATAATGGAATTAATATCAAAAATGCTTTTCGGGATAGCCAACTCGCTGCTCATTCCCGACATCATCTTGCTGATTGTGTTTTTCATCCGTGCGTTGGTGCTTCTTGGCAGCACTTACAATCAATTCATGGTCAGAAGGAGGAACAACCGTAGTCTGGGCTCAGTTATCAAGGAACTCCAGCCGTCAGGTATCGGTGCTCTGCGCAATCTTTTGCCCGAGAAGCATGACTCTCTTTTTACCGAGTACCTGGCCGACATTCTCGACCATCCTGCCGACGAAGCCTATACCGACTATCTAATCACACATTATGAGACGGAGGTTGCCAAGGATGTGAACCTTTCAAGGCTGTTCACCAAACTCGGTCCGGTGCTGGGCCTCATCGGCACCTTAATTTCCATGTCGCCCGCACTCGTCGGACTTTCCACTGGCGACATCTCTGGCATGGCCTACAACATGCAAGTGGTGTTCTCAGCCACCGTCGTTGGACTGGTCATTAGTGCTGTAGGTTTGTTTACCCAGCAACTGAAAACACGTTGGTATGCCAAGGATGTAAACAACCTTGATTATGTGTCACGAATTTATGCCGGGAGCTATGAGAAGGAAGCGTAGGAGCACTTTGCTGCAAGATGATGACAACGACCCGCTGAGCGTGGTGGTCAACTTGTTCGACGTGGCAATGGTCTTTGCCGTATCACTGATGGTAGCTTTGGTCATGCACATGAACATGACAGAGGTTTTCGGTCAGGAAGATTTCACTATCGTGAAGAACCTTGGGAAGGAAAATATGGAAATCATCATGAAAGAAGGCAAGGAAATCAATACTTACAAGGCATCTGGTGAGAAAACAGATGGTGAAGGAAACCAAGGACGCCGCATCGGCACAGCCTACCAATTGGAGGACGGACGCATCATCTATGTACCTGATGAGGAATGAGTCATTGACTCCCAAAAAACTTGGCATATTCAGTATATATTTTCGTCAAATTGCAGTCGTCGCATGATGCATCAAAAGTATGAATAAATCGAGAAAGAACCAAAAGAACAATCAATTATTTATCTCTGATAAATGACGATGTCCTTCAGCTTCGCCCACGACAGATTATTGCTGTAGGTCGTTTGATAGATGCCGGCATTGATTTTGGACTCAGCCACCTCTACAGGCGAACCTGGCATGTTGTGCCATGTCTTCCCATCGTTGCTGGTACGGGCAAAGAGCAGGTTGCCGCGACGCTCAAACTGCAAAATGCGTTCAAAATCATAGCCCTTGTAGTTAGGGTATTGTGGACGTCCCTCGTTGCTGATGACAGTGAACATATTGCCGCTATTATAAAGCGGGAACACCCCCAACTGGTATGTTTTCCCGGCTCCTGACACCAATAGTCCACACTCATTGTACCCTTTCACTTTGTGTTCATCAATGCCTTCCATATCTACGAAATGAGCCATCATTACAAAGTCACCTTCCACATCAATACACTTCAAGCCTCCATTCTTCATCGGGTCGCTGAGGAAATCGGCTGAGGTGGCTGACAGCGTTACTTCTTCCTGTTTCTCAAACACAAGTTTCATATCTGGCATAAGCGAAAAACGGCTGTCGGGGTCGCTCTCATCAAAGTCATCGTCACCTAATGAAGGCAGATTTTCGTCCTTTTGGTCATTGTACATCGCTTTTACCTCTTCGGCTGTGACCGCCCATGGTTTTACGGTCAGTTCGCTCAGGTAGCCCCTGAAGCAGTTGGCTCCACTCCCGTCGGCACCGATAACGACCTTTCCTTCAGGTCGCACCATGATGAAGTTGTTCTGCTCATGCAGCAGTTCCCCGTCACGGTAGATGTATTCCTTCCAACCGTCGAATGTCACCACCCAATGACGCCAATTGCCTTCGGAAGCCTTTACTGCCTCAGGCAATCCACAACTCTCAAACGAGCCATTGTGGTTGACAATTCCTGCGCCTTTGTCAGACCCCAAGCGCAGTTCGGTCGTGGCAAGGTCAGCATGGGAACTACTGAGTGACACCAATGTCGGCACCGGTCCCACTTCGGTCTGCAGTGCCCACGCACTGATGGTATAAGGCGCATTATAACGATAAGCTTCAGACAATGGCTTCTGACATGCCAACGATTGGGAGCCATTGAAGAAAAGAGCCCATCGCCCGTCCTTTACTCTGAGGCGCAACGGTTTGTTGGCTATGAGTTTTGAGCCTTCGGCAGTCACCACTTCCGTCACATCCATCGGCTCCCCCCTACCCTCTCCCAGTTTGTTGGCATCAAGGGTGATACAGGCATTACGAAGGCGAGTCTCTGACTCTACATCCTTTTTGTGCATTCCGGGATACCCATCGTTCGACTCTACATCAGTTTCTGGCAACAATGGAGCCTTCCGCCACACCTTCACGTTCCAGATGGCAGGCATGTGACCGTTTTTCTGAGTATCGGTGATGGAGATGCGCAGATATCGAGCCTTTACCTTTTTTCGGTCAATCATCGGAGACCCTTGCATGGTGTTTGCAGTACGGTCTGCATAAACCGTCCATTTCTTGCCATCAACAGAGGTTTCTATCATATACTGATAGAAGAATGTAGAATACTCGAACTGTATCCACACCTCGTTGAATTTGGTGGTCTTACCGAGGTCTATCTGCAACCATTCGTCGTGTTTCCCATTATTCCAGTTGGTACGGCGTGCTTTCCACAGAGTACCGTTATTGTCGTCAACGGCATATTCAGGTTTGAACCATTCGTCATAATAACTGCTGGCAGTTACCTTGGCACCATAGGCAAGGTTCTTATAGGCTTGAGAAGCAGTCAGTCCTACATTCTTGGCATCATGGGTGGGAACAACCGGTAGAATGTTTCCATCACTATTGAACAGCAGTTCGTCGATACACACCTGACGGTTGAAGCCGTGCACGGAATGAGGATTGTTGTGCCGATGGTAAACAATATAATAACGTCCGTTTTCTTCCAAAACACTATGATGACCTGGTCCGTGGACTGTTCCATCGGCATTCGTCTCAAGAATACAGCCTCTATATTCGAAAGGACCCATCGGCCCCGCCTTCGACGTGGCGTATTGCACACGATAGGTATGGTCATGGCAGGAACCAGAGGAGTAGGTGAAATAATAGATGTCACCCCGCTTGAACACAAAAGGAGCCTCGAAAATATCCTTCAGTTCCGTATTGGGGATAAGCCGTTTCTCAGAAAAGAACTCGTCGGCAGGGATGGCATGAGGAGCATCCTCACGCCAACGACGTGCATCGCCAGCAACGGGCTTCTTGCCACTCAACTTTGCCACCCCACAGCCAAAACCCTCGTAGATGCCCCAAGTAGTGAAATAGAGATACTCCTGCCCGTCATCATCGCGGAAGAGCTGAGGATCAAGAGTGATGACGTTATGCACATAACGGTCGGGAACCATCACCGCATCCTCCTTTCCAAGAATATTGTGCCAAGGGCCTATGGGCGATTTGCTTTCTCCCACATTGATGTTGCAGGGTTCGCAGTAGTAGTAGCGGAAAGTGCCGTCAGGCTGTTGCACCACATCTGGAGCCCAAACCACCTCGGTTGTAGGCCAGTTCATGACAATGTTCTTCCAGTTGCAAAAATCCTTAGACACCCACACTTGTGCAGGACCGTAGCCGTTGCCCGTGCCGTCGGTGGTGGCATACAGATAATAAGTGTCGCCAAACTTACGTATGGTGGGGTCAGCAAAATATCCTGGAATAAAAGGATTGCCAGCTCCCGGGGTATTCCATTGAGCTTCGCTTGGTGAATGTGCACTCACCTTGAAAGAATAGGGAAAATCTTTCAACGCAGTCTTGGGGTCGGGATGTTCTTCAGTGGGCATGCCTATCTGCTCATGCAAAACGGGCGCTCCCATGACAATGAGATACAGGTGTTTCAACCTCTTGTCTTTAGGAACTATGAAGGTCGGAGCATTGATGTCACCATAAATTTCCTCATCGTCAACGGTAATGCCTACGAAACCGTATCTCAGGTTTTCTCCCCTTATCTGCAGACCGTAACTTTGTGCGTTCAAGTCCACCTTGTCGTCGAGCAGGATGGCATTGAAGCCATATTCCTCAGGATAGTGATTCGGGCTATACCATCCGTCGGTTTGTGTCAGTTCGGTATTGAACGTGCAAGCATATTTACGAGTCTCCTTGCGTGCATGTTTGAAATCGAAGTTCACCAAGTGCTGATACCCTCGGAACATCTCGTCGCAGAATGCCTGCTGGCTCAAGCCGTTCACCCTCTTATATGTCATAACAGGATCCTCGCCTATCTTTCCTTGACGATACAGTTCTGCTATCGACTTCCTGCCATGCAGGTCGCTCCACCACTGAATGACGTAGGGTGAGTGATAGATATTCTCCAGATGCAGATAAGCCTTGTGCGTGAGATTCTTGAAAGCTTCAAAGTGATAGTTCTCGTCGGTTAGCCAGTCGGGGTTGACCTGCCAGAGCATCCACTGCGATGTCATTTCATAAAATCCACTGCCGCCCCAGGCATCGCCAACGGAGTCGGCAGGTATCTGCAGTTGGAATGAGTGTCCCAATTCGTGAGCCATGCAGTTCATCTTGGTGTCCTGAATACGATTGGGAGCCACCCAAAGCGCCCCTATGAAGTTATCGTAAGTTCCACCATACGCCGTGCCATCGAGCGAGTACATCACCATGACCATCATCTTATACTGGTCGCATTTGCTTCCAGGTCTTGAGAACGCTAATGTGTCGCGGAAGAACGTATAGAACGACTGTACCCTGTCACGCAGGTTCTCAATGTTGAAGCCCATGGGTTTGCCTTCCAGCATCGGAGGGTTGCTCGTATCATTACCGAACCCACGCTCCCACATCAGGATGAGGTCATCGGTCTCCATGCTTCGTTTGAAACTCCACTGCGACGTGTCTGCCTGCAGGTCCATTTTCTGCAAGTCTTCCGGGATGTAAACCTTCTTCGCTTTCTGCGCCGTTGCAGTGCTCAAACCAATCAAAGCCACTGTCAACAACAATGAAATTTGTTTTAAAGTAGTCTCCATTAGGATAATAGTAGTTTAAGAATCCAACGCCACGAGTTCAGATCGAGTGCGTTTTCAGTTTGTTTCTTTGAATTTTCTGATGCAAAGTTACTACTTTTTCTCTTTTCAGACTGACAGAATCGTCCAAAATGCTGCAAGAATCGTCTAAACATAAAAAGGAAGAGACAGTATGAAACTATTGTCCGAGAAGATGCAATAATAGTCCAAGCCTCTGTGAGTATGGTATTTTTGGACGATTTTTCCATATACTTTGTACTATTGTATTATACATTATCACGAGGAATCGCTATCTTTGCAGCAAAAATAAAAAAACAGAGAAAATGATGTTCAAACAACTACTACCCATAGCCATCTTATTATTAATCGGAGGAGGCGTGGCAATTGCCAAAGACTATACTGTCAGCTCACCCAACGGCAAGAACCAAGTGACTGTCTGCAGCGACATCACCCTTAGCGTTAGCCATAATGGCAAGCCCGTGGTCAAGGTGAAAGCGGGACTGTCGGTCCAGTCTATTTTAAAACCCGGCAGTGTAAAGGTGACATCTGCCACAGAGACCTTCTCTGCCCCATTCTACCGCCAAAAGTCATTTACAGCAGCCTATCGGCAGTTGGACATGAAACTAAGTGGCGGCTTAGGATTTCAGGTAAGGGTTTACGACGAGGGCGTGGGCTATCGTTTCTACACCAATAATCAAAAAGAGACAATCGTTGTCGATGAAACTGCCGATTTCTGTTTCCCTGATAACGGCAAATGCTGGCTTGCCTATTCTACAAACGAAGAAAAGCCCTTTGCAATGGCATTTCAGAACTTCTACGATGAAACTAAACTGAGCGAGGCAAGGAATCAATACGCCTTCCTTCCAGCAACCATACAAAGCGGCGACGTGAAGGTGACCATCCTTGAAAGTGACCTTCGCAGCTATCCTGGCATGTTTCTCAAAGCTGATGGCAATCATCTAAAGGCTTCCTTTGCCAAATATCCCAAAAGAATGGAGTATTATAAATGGCGCGGCATGAGTCATGTGGCAGAGACAGAGGATTATATTGCAAAGTCATCAGGCAAGAGGACATACCCATGGAGGGTGATGGCGATCACAGAAAAAGATGTGGAAATGCCCGTAAACAACCTGGTCTATGCCCTTGCCACACCTAACAAGATTGGTGACACCATTTGGATACGCCCAGGCAAGGTAGCTTGGGATTGGTGGAACGACTGGAACCTGAAGGGCGTAGATTTCAAGGCAGGCATCAACACACGCACCTATAAGTATTATATCGACTTCGCAGCCAAAAACAAGATTCCCTATGTGGTGCTCGACGAAGGGTGGTATGACTCGTCGAAAGGTGACATCATGAATCCAATAGCCGATATAGACTTGCAAGGACTGATTGACTATGGTCGGCAAAAAGGCGTCAGCATCGTTCTATGGACAGTCTTTAACGTGTTGGACGAGCATCTGGTGGAAGCCTGCGAGAAATATGCCCGGATGGGCATCAAGGGATGGAAGGCGGACTTCCTTGACCGCAACGACCAGACAGCTGTGGAGATGGCGGAGCGAATAGCCAAAACCTGTGCACAGTACAAACTCTTCGTCGATTATCACGGTTACTTTGCACCTACAGGAATGAACCGCACATACCCCAACATCCTAAACTACGAGGGAGTGTTCGGAATGGAGGAAGCACGTTGGGCAAAAAAAGAGACCGACATGCCCAAATACGACGTGACATTCCCTTTCATTCGCATGATGTCAGGCAGCGTGGATTTCACGCCAGGTGCCATGCGCAACGGCACACGAACCAATTGGGTGGAGTGCTATGAGAATCCTGTGTCTATGGGTACACGCTGTCATCAGTTGGCATGCTACGTGATTCACGACTCTCCTTTCACGATGCTCTGCGATGCGCCAACGAACTATGAACATGAGCCAGAATGCGTAAACATCATAACATCCATTCCTGAAACTTGGGAGGAAACGAGAATACTTCAGGGAATCATTGGCAGTTATATGATCAGTGCCCGACGTAATGGCAGCGACTGGTATGTGGCTGGCCAGACGAACTGGGACGAAAGGGAAATCATGCTCTCCTTCGACTTCCTTCCCATCGGCGACACCTACCATGCCACCATCGTCACTGATGGCATCAACGCAAACCACAATGCCGAGGACTACCATGTGGAAACAAAAACTCTCACATCCAATGACAATTTGAAGATAAAACTCGCCTCGGGCGGCGGATTCCTTGTAAAACTAATAAGAAACAAGAAATAACTCGATGAGGCAGATAACACTACCTTTTTGTCTAATAGTACGGCCTATTTGCACAGAAGCGGTGTTTTCTTGCATGAATCATAAAAAAAAGAAAATGTTTATTACTCGGTTTTTCTTTTTTAATTGTATATGAAATTCGTCCAAATGTCTTATCTTTGCAATTCATAGAATACAATACAATGAGCAAGAAATTTCCATACGGTTATGAAATGCCGAATGGCTTAAAGAGTTCCTTGGTTTCTGAGTACGAACATAAACAAGTGACACACCATCATCTGATGGAAAATTAAATAACAATATCGCTATGAAAAAGAATACAGTTCAAAATGGTCGGATGAAAGTAATGATAATGCTGCTGATTTGCGTTATTACCTCAGCATCATGCAGCGGCCAGCAAAAACAAGCGCAGGCAGGAAACCTTGACGTTGCTACTGATAACCCGAAGGTTGAAAAAGCAAAGGAAGATATTGTAGGGCATATCAAGAAACTGTATTCCGTAATAGCCCAGAAAGAAGAAGAAAGCACTGAACGTTTTGCCTGTCATACTTGGTGGGATACAGTAGCAGCGGTTGAGAAAAAAGATGCTGACTTAGAAGAAATCGGCTTCTTCAACGATGACCTTTGGACCCAGATGCAGGATGACAATCCCGATGATTTTGAGGTTTGCGATATTAAGTTCCTACAGATGGACGTTGAAAAAGGCACGGCTTTGGTCGATTTCATACTCTGGAGTTCCATTCAGACCGTTCACCAGAAGTTCGAGTTCTGCCGTGAGGATGGTGACTGGCGCATACACAATATCATCAGGTACAACACAGATTCTGACGGAAAAGAGGCTGAGTCTGACTTAATGAGAGGAATGAAGAGCTATCTTGCAGAGCCTCAAGAAGAAGCATCTCAATTGACATTTGCCAATATGGGTGGAATCTATGACAGCCTTGATGAAAACATGAACAGCGAGAGCCGTATCTGTCTGAATGCGGATGGCACAGCCACATGGGGTATGATAGGAAGTCTGCACTATACGGAGTACACCTATACCATCAAGGGGCATACCATCTGCATGAAACCGAAAGATGTGGACTCAGAAGAAGACTGCTATGAATATGACGAGGATACCCGTACCCTGAAGAATGAGCAGGGAGCAGTCTATTATCGTCAAGTTGTCGAATGATTGTCACCTCTTTATGAAATTGGAAGGAGTAATGCCAAAGTGTTTCTTGAACTGACGGGTGAAATGCTGGGGATAGTCGAAGCCAAGGCTTTCGGCAGTCTCTGAGATGGCGGCTCCGCCAATCAGTAGCTGTTGGGCACGTTGCATAATGAAACGACGGATATAGGATGTGGCTGAGTCTCCCGTAAGCTCACGTATCAAGTCGCCGAAATAATTTGGAGAGAGGAACAGCTGCTGGGCGCAGTACTTCACAGTAGGCAGCCCTAATTGTCGCTGCAAGCCTTCGTCATAGTAACTCCGTAACAGATGCTCGAAACGTGGCAACAAGTCGGAGTTCATAGAAGTGGCCGAGGTGGAAAGCTGAAGCGCATAGTATCGAGCCACAAGTTCTAAAATTTGTTCTATTTGGGAGGTTACAATACGCAGTGTGTGGTTGTCCTCACCGCGAAGCAGCTCCTTGCGGACCCCCTCCAGCAGCGTGACAATGCTTTGCCGCTGTTCTGGCGTCATCAGAAGAGCCTCGCTGGTGGTATATGAGAAGAAATGATAGTCTGCCATGCGACGGCCCAGTTCGGTGTTGCGCAATAGTTCGGTGTCGAAGAGCAACGCCCATCCCTTGGTGTGGATTTCCTCGCCCGTGTCGGTCTTTCCACCAATCTGGCCAGGAGCCACACACATCAGCGCATGACGATGCAAAACATATTGAAGCTGTCCGTAAGACAGGTCTTCCAGTTCCTCATCACCGATGAACATGCCATAGACATCGTAGTTGTTGAGTGAATGGTGACAGTGCTCCAACTCGTCGTAGTGGATGACTGAGACGAGCGGGTGCAACTCTGGAGCACCGATATATCGGGCATAGTCGTTGACGTTATGGACTTTTAGTATCTTCTCCATTTCAGGCGCTAAATTACACATTTTTACCGACATGAAAGCTTAAAAATTCGCTAAATCCGTAAAAAGGGTTGATTTATCAGTAAATCGTTTAGGCTTTAGATGTCAGTTTCGTCGTACCTTTGCAACATCAAATCAAAAAAGTTAAAAGATATGAGCAAGATAGCATTAGGAACCTGGGCATGGGGCGCAGGAGCATTTGGAGGAGACATGGTATTTGGCAGCAAGACCGACGTTGAGAACCTGAAACCTGTTTTTGACGCAGCAATGAAAGCAGGCTTGAACCTTT
Source organism: uncultured Prevotellaceae bacterium (assembly GCA_900315745.1). GTDB lineage: Bacteria > Bacteroidota > Bacteroidia > Bacteroidales > Bacteroidaceae > Prevotella. The sequence continues at coordinate 13,632 of ONAG01000049.1, read as the reverse complement.
GGGACACTGCCACGGCGTATGGTATGGGTGAGTCTGAGCGTATATTGGGTACTCTGGCAAAAAATGTGGAACGAAAGGATGTGGAAATTTCCACGAAGTTCACTCCACAAATTGCCGAGGTTTTTGAGAATTCTGTAGAGAAAATGGCAGACGCTTCCATCGAGCGTATGGGTTGCGACTACATTGACATCTACTGGATTCACAACCCGATGGACGTGGAGCGCTGGACACCCGGACTGATCCCCCTGCTCAAGTCGGGCAAGGTTAAGCGCGTGGGCGTGTCGAACCACAACATCAAAGAAATCAAGCGTGCCAACGAGATCTTGGGCGAGGCAGGTTTCAAGGTGAGTGCCGTGCAGAACCACTTCTCGCTGCTCTACCGCTCATCGGAGAAAGGTGGCGTGCTCGATTACTGCAAGGAGAACGGCATTGAGTTCTGGGCATACATGGTGCTGGAGCAAGGAGCCCTCTCTGGCAAATACAATAAGGAGAACCCGCTGCCTGAAGAGGGTGACCGAGGCAAGAAGTACAACCCAGTGTTGCCACAACTGGAGGCACTGACAGGCGAGATGACCGCCATCGGCCAGAAGTACGGTGCCAGCTGCTCACAAATAGGCATCGCATATGCCATCGCCAAGGGCACGCTGCCCATCATCGGTGCCACGAAGGAACGTCACGTCATCGAGGCCGCAGATGCCGCAAAGATACAACTCACCGCCGAGGAAGTGTCCAAACTTGAGGCACTTGCCGATGCCACTGGCATTGACACCCGTGGCGGTTGGGAACACAGTATGGAATAATTGAGAATCGACGATACAAGGTGGTTCGCGGCGGTGGTTGGAACGACTTCCCCAAACACATCCGTTCGGCATATCACAGTGCCTTCCCTGCCGACGTGCCGCTCTATGCCATAGGTTTCCGCGTGGTTCGTAGTGCCTCTAATGCTTCAGGCGAAGTGAAGAGCACAAGTGCTGCAAATGCCAAGAATCCTGGCAACAATGTATTCTATTCACTCAATGGCCAGAAGGTGACAAAACCACATAATGGCATCTATATCGTCAACGGAGAGAAACGAATCATAGAATAAACAAAGGAAATAATCGACAAATGAGCAAGAGAAGAATTATCATACTGTTCGCCCTTGTGCTCTCCATCACGGCAGCAGCACAAGAAACTATATTCCCTGCTAAGTTTACGGCTCCTGCTGAGTTTAACACAGGAAAGGTACATATCTCTGTGTTGAGCCGTAGCGAGCACCAAATGACCACCAACTTCCTCTTTGAACGCGGAAGTCATAATTCGTGGCATTATCATCCCAAAGCCACCCAGGTGCTGATGGTGCTCAATGGGGAAGCCTACTATCAGGAAGAGGGGAAGCCCAAGCAGTTGCTCCATAAGGGTGACGTCGTGACCACACCTCCCAACGTGCGCCATTGGAATGGTGCCACGCCAGATAGCGACTGCGAATGCATGACCGTTAGTGACCTCATCCCAGGTGAGGAGCATGCTGTGCAATTGCGCAAGGTGACTGATGAGGAGTTTGCGAACCCGATAACATACGAAAACATGATAGTCCGTATCGCCGAGATTGAGGGTCACGCCGAAGACTCCACAAAGATTCGCATCCTCGAAATCTATGCCTCATAAGAAGCCTATCAGAGCCATCTGAAGACCGACCACTTCCAGAAATACAAGCAGGGCACACTCCACATGGTGAAAGACCTGAAACTGCCCACGATGAAACCCCTCGACCCCGAGACGATGAAACAGATATTCAAAAAACAGAGATAATATGGAATACGTAAAACTTGGGAACTCAGATCTTCGTGTGTCGCGCATCTGCCTTGGATGCATGGGATTCGGAGACCCTACCATCGGACAGCACTCGTGGACGATTGGTGAAGAGCCAACCCGTGAGATCATCCGCCGTTCACTCGATCTCGGCGTAAACTTTTTCGACACAGCCATCGCCTATCAGTTGGGAACATCAGAACAATATGTGGGACGTGCCTTACGTGACATGGCAAAGCGTGACGATGTGGTGGTAGCCACGAAATTCCTGCCACGAACCGACGAGGAAATCCAACAGGGCATCAGTGGCCGTCAGCACGTGCTGAACAACATCGACCTGAGCCTGCAGCACCTTGGCATGGACCATGTGGACCTTTACATCTATCACATATGGGACTACAAGACACCTGCCGAGGAGATTCTTGAAGGCATGAACGATGCCGTTCGCCAAGGCAAGACACGCTACATCGGCATCGCCAATGTCTATGCCTACCAGCTTGCCAAAATGAATGCACTGGCAGAGAAGCGTGGCTGGGCAAAATTCATCTCGGTGCAGAACCACTACAACCTTATCATGCGTGAGGAAGAGCGCGAGATGCAGCCATTGTGCCGTGAGGACAACATCGCACAGACACCCTACAGCGCACTGGCTTCGGGTAAGCTGGCAAAGCGTCCTGGCGAGACCTCGAAGCGTCAGAAGGAAGACTCGTTCATGCACTTCAAATATGATGCCACCGCCGAGCAGGACAACTTGGTGGTGGAGCGAGTCGAAGAACTGGCTGACCGCTATGGGGTGGAGATGACGCAGATTTCGCTGGCTTGGCTGTTGACGAAGGTGGAGTCGCCCATCGTGGGAGCCACCAAGCTGCACCACATTGAGGGAGCAGTGAAGTCGCTCGATGTCCGTCTGACCGCCGACGACATCCGCTACCTCGAAGAGCCATACGTGCCTCACTACCTCTCCGGGGTGATGGCTGTCAACAAGCCAGTGATGAGCGAGGAACCCGTCTGGGTGGCAGCAAGCAGAAACAAAATAACCATTGAAGTGTATGAAGAAACTTTGAAATAAAGCATTGTCATGAAGAAGATAGTTTTGATACTTGCGGCACTGTTGACTATAAGCCTGAGTGCCTGTTCACAAAAGAAAGCAGAAACGAATATGAAACAGAAAGTTTTGGTTGCCTATTTCTCAGCATCGGGGACAACCAAAGGCGTTGCCCAACAACTGGCAGAAGCGGCAAGTGCCGACCTGCACGAGATCAAACCGGCACAGCCTTACACTGATGCAGACCTCGACTGGCGCAACAAGCAGAGCCGTAGCAGCGTGGAGATGCAGGATAAGAAATCCCGTCCTGCCATCACTAACAAGCTCACAGACATTAAGGACTATGATGTCGTATATGTAGGCTTTCCCATCTGGTGGTACACCTGCCCAACGATCATCAACACTTTTATGGAGGCATACGACTTCAATGGAAAGACGGTTATCCCATTTGCCACATCTGGCGGCAGCAGCATCAAAAAAGCCTGCGAAGACCTGAGAGACACTTATCCTAATGTCAACTGGAAGGAAGGCAAATTGCTGAACCATGCATCTAAGGAAGACATGAAAAAGTGGATTGAAAGCAATCAATAAACGATAATTGGCTGCCCTGCTTTACGCAGCCAATGAACAACAAAAACAAATGCATCCGTATCTTCTGAAATAGAAGGCACGGATGCATTACACTTTCTTTAATGGCTGCAAATTTAATCAATTTGCATGAAGATTTCCTTATATGATGCTATGGGTGAAACACATTTTTTCGACGAAATCTTGCTCCGAATGAAAAAAAATTATATTTTTGCTCATTGAAAGACATTTAACCATAAATCTAACCTTTTATGCCATGAAACATCATAGTTTTATCTTTTCTATTATCGCATGCCTCTTTTCCTTGACATCACATGCCCAAGTCACCCCGCAGTCTCAAATGGAACCACTGTCGCGTGGCGTCATCGCCATGCCAGCCCAATCGGGACAAGGCATATTCATCAATTGGCGCCTTTTAGGCACCGACCCCGCATCGACAACATCTTTCGACCTGTTGCGCGATGGAGTAACCATCGCATCCAACCTGAAGCACCAAACCAACTATACCGACCCCGATGGAACAAGCGCCAGCAAATACAGCGTGGTGACAAGACGAAACGGGGAGGTAGTCGAAACAACCACAGCAATATCTCCACAGAGTGATGTCTATCGCGTCCTTCAACTCGACCGACCCGCTGATGGCATAGACGACCTGACCCACCAACCCTACAGTTACACGCCAAACGACTGCTCCGTAGGTGACGTGGATGGCGACGGTGAGTATGAGATCATCGTGAAATGGCAGCCATCGAACAAGACCGACAACGGTTCCACAAATTGGCATCCCGGAAAGGAGTATATCGACTGCTACAAACTCGACGGCACCAAACTATGGCGCATAGACATGGGCATCAACATCCTTGCTGGTGACCACCAGACACAGATGCTGGTTTATGACTTCGACAATGACGGGTGTTCGGAAATCATTCTCCGTACCGCCCCTGGCACCAAAGACGGGAAAGGCATATATGTAAACCAAAAGGCCGACGACCCACAAATCCAACAGGCAAGCAATACCAAAGACTGGCGTTCCACCACCTTAGGCACCATAGCAGGTGGACAGGAATACCTCACCATCTTCAAAGGATTGACAGGAGAGGCCATCCACACCATTTTCTATAACCCCAACCGCGACGGAGGATACAAGGGCGAAGCCAGCGGCACAACATTCGACTGGGACGACAGAAATCCCCAAACAGACTACACCGCTACCTATGGCAATCGAGGCAACCGCTTCTTGGCTGCCGTTGCCTATCTCGACGGCCCCAACCAACGCCCATCAGCGGTGATGTGCCGTGGATATTACACACAGGCATACCTCTGGGCGGTAGATTTCAAAAACAACAAATTGACACCAAAATGGCTGCATGCCTCAGTGTCAAAAACGAAGGTTGAAGTAACAAATGCCAATGGAGTAAAAACAACCCACAACTACAACAGCAACACCTTTGGAACAAGCGACTCCTATACCGCCTACGGACAGGGCAACCACAACCTGAGCGTGGCAGATGTAGATGGTGACGGCTGCGACGAGATAATCTATGGCGCTGCAACGATAGACAACGACGGCAATCTGCTCTACTCCACTGGACTTGGACATGGTGACGCTCTGCACGTGGCGGACCTAATCCCGAGCCGGCCGGGATATGAAGTGCTGAGGTGCTGCGAGACAAGTCCCTATGGACTGGAGATACACGACGCACGGACAGGAGCGAAAATCTTCCACCAACAAGCCTCAAAGGATACGGGAAGATGTATCGCCGCCAACGTATCCGACCAACACGAGGGGTATGAATTCTGGGGGTCAACAGGCAATTCCATACGTGAGACGGCATCGGGCAACTTCGAAAACTTCTCCAACATCACACCTTCATCGATGAACTTCCGCATCTTTTGGGACGGAGACCTGCTGGACGAACTATTCGACGGGGCATACGACAGAGACACCCAAAGAGCCTACCCAAAAATTACGAAATGGAGCGCCAACGGCACCATGGATACTGCACTCACCTACAACGGCTCGCAAAGTTGCAATGGGACCAAGGCAACGCCTTGTCTGCAAGCCGACATCTTAGGCGACTGGCGCGAGGAAATCGTCATGTGGAATATCGACAACCCCTCACAACTCAACATCATCTCCTCGAACATCCCGAGCGATTACCGTGTGCCCACCTTAATGCACGACCACAACTACCGACTGGCAGTAGCATGGCAGAACGTAAGTTACAACCAACCGCCACACTTAGGGTATTACCTTCCAAATGCCGACTTCACCTGCGAGGGCGATGAGCCACTACCCTCCGTTTATAGCTATACCGTTTGCGAAAAAGCAGGCGACAGCATCATGCGCACCACAACTGGCGAGGATGAGCCCAACCAGGTGGTCAGCGTGCCTTACAGACGATACAACGTCAATGACGGAAAACTATACGTCAAAGAACCGACGGGTGGAGATAAAAGACTTGAATACAACCACTATTTCACATTGAATAGCGACCAGCAGATGGAGATTCTCAATTACCAACCCACTGACATCAGCGACGTGGTATTCCTGGCAGAGGCAGAAGACATACCCGGCATGACGCTCTGCGACAACAACAACATGAGAGTGAGAAGCAGCAACAGCGCAGCAGCCTATGTTGCCAGCAGCTCTGTAGGCTTCACCACACTGACTCCTGGCGCCTACCAACTCACAGCGTTTATTCACGACACATCGAAAACTCCCAACAGTTATTGGAAATTTCTTGCAGGAAACAAGGAGATAGCCAACTTCAACTGCACGGTGGTCAACATACAAGAGTTCCATTCAGAGGTATTCACCATCACCCAACCCACGACACTCTACATCCCACAATGTGGTAACACCAGAAGTGGCGTCGATTTGATCTACGTGACAAGGGTTCCCATCATTGGTGACGTGAATGGCGATGGTACAATCAGCGTTTCTGATGTGATGGCGTTGGTAAGCTTTATTTTGGACATTGAAACAGATAACTTCATCATCGAGAATGCCGACATCAATGGCGACGGATTATACAGTGTAACTGATGTAACCATTCTGGTGGACCTCGTTCTTGAAGGCAATGTTGGGATCGACACCAGCGAATGAGAATGTTCAGTATGAAAGAAAGAATACAAGCCCTACTTCAGGAGATCAACAAAGGAATCTACGAGAAAGAGACGGAGTTGGCGATGTCACTTCTTGCCGCTCTTTCCGGTGAGAGCATTATCTTGCTCGGACCCCCTGGAGTGGCAAAATCAATGGTTGCAAGTAGGTTGAAGTCAGCCTTCAGGGGTGGACGGTCGTTCGAGTATCTGATGTCGCGCTTCAGCACGCCCGACGAGATATTCGGTCCGGTGAGCATCAGCAAGCTGAAAGACCAGGACAAATATGAGCGCAACATTGACGGCTACCTGCCGACAGCCGACGTGGTGTTCCTTGACGAGATATGGAAAGCGGGACCTGCTATTCAAAACACGCTGCTGACTGTAATCAACGAGAAGCGGTTCCGCAACGGTGACAAAGAGATTCAAATCCCGTTGAAACTGTTGGTATCGGCGAGCAACGAACTGCCAACACAAGGTGAAGGGTTGGAAGCCCTCTGGGACCGATTCATCATACGCATGGAGTGCTCAAACATCAAGAGGGAGAGCAATTTCAACGCCATGCTTTTGGATGACGAATCAGATAATGACATCAATGTGCCGGAGGCATTGCAGATTACAGGAGAGGAATACCAAACATGGTCGGACAGTATTGGCAAGGTCACCGTCCCTGAACAGGTGCTGAAGTGCATCAATACCATCCGCAGGGCGTTGGGCAATGTGGTGGTGAGCAACAGCGACGAGCGGCACAACGTCTATGTCAGCGACCGCCGGTGGAAGAACATCGTGCGGTTGCTGAAAACATCGGCTTTCATGCACGACAGAACAGAGGTCGGACTGGCAGACATACTGCCCATTTACCATTGTCTGTGGCAGGAGCCAGAGGAGGTGGAAGGCATCAGGGACATCGTCATAGGCACGCTGCTCAGTGAGTTCTCTTCGAGGTTTGCCCAACTGAAAAAGGATTTGGAATCAGACATCCGCGTATATCGTCAGCATCGTGCCACAATGAAGGCACGCAAGCAAATTCAGGAAAACGACGGCGACAAAAAGATATTCGACTCGTTTTATTACCACTTGCTCGACCATGATACGGGTAACACCTACATCTTCCTCACCGATTATCAACATATGCAAAGCAAGACCAAAGAGAATGTGGGACAGATGGGTGTCATCTACAAAGACAAAAAAAATCCCAAACGTTCTATCATCCGCAGCTACGACGGTGCCGACACGCCACAAGGGGCAAGGAATGTATCGCTAACACGTGACCCTGACGGCATCTACATCGATGGGGTGTATTTCAAGATAGAGAAGTTGGAAGCAGGTGAGAAACAGCAGTTGCCCGACACTGTGGGAATTGTGACCAACCGCGATTATTTCCTGGAAATAGAGTATTTAGGCGACCGCATCAGGAAACGTGTGGAGGAGGTAAATGACAACCTGTTTATCTCTCAAATAGACAAAAAGACCATGGAGGAATATGCCAATACCAGATACCAGGAACTTGCCAAGATGCGTTATGACGTGCTTAAATTGGAGGAAGAATAGCTCATTCAACATGCCATGATGACTTATAGCGACACCGACAGCGTGAATGCCATTTACGAGAAGATCCATCGTAGGCGGCTGCATCTGAATGACTATCTCTACTATATCCGCAGATTCGTGGAAATCGGCGATGTGTTGGAGATAGAGAAAGACGTTGCCGTGGAATTCGCATGGAAGCTGTACGAAGACCCCCTTCTTGGATATCTGAGCAAGTTGATGAACGACCCTTTGGTGCAGTCATTTGTGCTTTCGAGCAAACTTGCAGGGCAAGTGTTCTATGAGACCGTAGGGCGTTTTGTGGCAGAATGCCTTCATGCTGAAGGATTTGCCAACCAACGATATTTTACAGAACGCAAGGAAGCGGGAAAGATATTGGAATGGTCATTACAAAAAAAGGAAGACCATTGGCAAACATTGCTTGCAGCCATCGATGAGAAGCACCATGATGATGGTTTCGATATCGATTTCATGAAAAAGAAATTCAGTTACGACGGTTGGAAGAAGCCGGAAAACTGGGAAATGCTGCAGCGTGAGTGGATGGCAGCCATCGATGAACGTGTCAGGAAGGAAGTGACCAAAAAAGTAGATGCTAAAAAGCAAGGTGCGGATGGCGGTTTCAGCCGCATTTTTGAGAGACTTGGCGATAGAATCCATAGCATGGGAATGACAGAATCGGAGGCACTTCAAGCATGGAACATGATGGATGGTCAATGGATAGAATCAGAGTTCGAAAAGAAACTGCACATCGTGCAGATACAAAACAAATACCCTCAAATCGGTGAGGTGGCACGAAAGATGGGCCGTTTGCCAGATGAGGACGGGAAATCTAATCTGACAGTCCAGACAGGATTTAGGCACAAACTCGACCATTCTTCAGGAAGCGATATCGAGGGTGTGACAGTCGGTCGTGACCTGAACGCATTGATGCCAGCAGAACTCGCACAATATACGGACACCGACCTCGAAAGTCTTTTTTTAAGGAAATGGGTCACCAGCCGCCTGCAAGTGTTCCGCTATAAGTCGGAAATCACCAAACCGGCACGTCGCTTGCGCACTGAGAAAGCAGCACGCCGCGGACCAATGATTGTTTGCGTCGATTCCTCCGCGAGCATGTATGGAGTGCCACAAAAGATAGAGGCTTCGCTATTGTCCAAGCTGGAACAGACCGCCGAACAACTGAAGCGTGACTGCTTCCTCATCGACTTCTCCGTAGGCATCCGCCCTATCGAACTGCGCTCACGTCGTAAAAAGAAAGCCTTAGAACGGATGGGCATCCGACCTGAGGACAACGAGAACTTCGAGAAAGGATATTTCCCATTTCTCAATGGAGGAACCGATGCACAAAAAATGCTCAACATGGCTTTCGCCCTACTGGACAATGGCGATGACCGCTATATGAATGCTGACGTGCTGTGGATTACCGACTTCCTCATACCAAGGACTACCGAAGACCTGATGCGCCATTTCAAGGAATACCAGAAGACCGGCACCAGATTCTATGGTTTCAAGATTGGGGAGGGACGGTCGAACTGGGACCAGTATTTCGACAAGATATACGAAATACATTACCGACCACCACGGATGTATTAACACTGAATCATACACTCGTTAGATTATAACGAGTCTCCGATTAGTTATGACCTGATAATTGACATCTGTAGAGAATATGACAGGTGCATAGAGGAATACATCGATATGGCAATCAGCAATAGCATTATCGAAGCCTTGGATTTGCAGAACTGCGATTCCATGGGATATATATAGTTTTTTCTTTTATTCCCCCACCCCAGGTTCAGCTGCCATTTCACGCTCTTCGTGCATATCCTCATACTTCGTCTCACCTTGCTCAATGTCCCGTCTCTTGATTCCGAAAGCGACGACGAAAAGGTACATCGTGGTGAGGACGTTGATGGCAAAGTCGCATTCCTGCTCCGTGGCGGACGGAGCCTTGTGGGCTTGGTCGTTGCGCCAATCGCGCACCATGGTCAGGTATTCGCTGAACTTCTTGTCGGCATCGCTGTCAGAGTATTTCAGGCGCTTCAGGCACGGCGTCTGGAAGATGCAGTCGGCAAGTGTTGCCATGGTACCCTCCTGACCGATTTTGGTGCTTACTATCTCTGTTCGATTTTTCAGATAATACACCTTTTTCAGCAACACCTCGAAGCGAGTGACGAGGGTGTTGAAATGCTGCTTCTTATCCACGAGTGACACCTTGGTTGGACTGCAATACAGACGGTTGAAGGCATTTTGAATCACGTCGTTGGCGCCGTCGATGTCATCGATGGTGCGGGCGGAAATCAGCGCCACCAGGTCGTCGGCAATCTGTTCCTTGCTTTTCGGCATCATTTTGAAGACGGCGAACTCCCGTTCTATCGTAGGCATGATCTTTTCCTTGAACCGCTCCGGATTGAAAATGAGCGTTTCGCCATCTGCTCGGTAGTTTTGATACATCAGGTCTGCCATCTGCGTCATGATGCTGTTGTAGAGTTCGCGGTTCTGGAACAGGCGGTCGAAGGCACCAACGCTGTCGTCATAACATTGCTGGGCTGCTTTCTCGAAAATATCAGGAAATATGCTCTCGGCAAACTGCTTCGGGTCGTTGTTCTTGGCTTGCTTGGTGAGTTTCTTTTTCTCCGCCGTCGTGCTCAACTTGTCGTAGATGGCTTCCACAATCACACGGTCGGCAGGTGAGAAATTGCCCTTGAACATCAGGTTCACTTTGTCGATGATGTTCGACAGCAGGTCCTTGTTATCATCGGGTTTGCCGCCGCCCTTCACGTTCTCGCCCTTGATGCCTCCCTGGCCGCGCTCCAAGACGATTTGTTGCGTCTTCCCCTCCTCGATGCGCGAGTTGATGAGCTGGATTTGCTTGTTCAAATCCACTTTCTCGTGTGGAGTCTTGGGCAGCAGACGATAAAGCAGGTCGCAGAACACGTAGGTCTTGTACAGGTCGCGGTCGTAGGTGCGCTCCACCTGCGCCATATAGGCATAGAAGCGCACGAAGTTCTTCACCAATGAGCGCACGATGAAGCGGGTCTCTTCATCGAGGTCTAAGAAGCGGTCCACGATGGGCTTGAACGCATTGCTCAACTTGCCCAACCTGTTCTTGTCGCCTTTGGTGGAGGTGGCCAACTTGTAGATGGCATCCTCTTCAATTGGACTCCACAAGTGATGCTGCGCGATGTCGTTGCGGAAATTATATACGCCATTCACATCCACGGGACGAATCAGTTCCGTGGCCGTATAGAAGGGTTCGAAGGATTTCTTGATGTCTTCAGGGGCGTTGACGAAGTCCAGCACATAGGTGTCTTCCTTGTCCTTGTGCGCACGGTTCAGTCGGCTCAGCGTCTGCACGGCCTTCACGTTCTTCAGTTTCTTATCGACAAACATCGTGTGCAGCAGCGGCTCGTCAAAGCCCGTCTGGTATTTGTCTGCCACCACCAGCATGTTGTACATGTCGCTGGCGAAGTAGAGCGGCAACCGCTCCTCGCTGATGTGCAAGTCGGTGGTGCTGTTCAGTTGGGTCTCGGTGTATTCCTCCTCCTCGTATTTCACCTTGCCCGAAAAAGCCACCATCGGATGCACGTCGGTATAGCCCTTCTCCTCGCAGTAGTTCTTGATTTGCAGGAAATAGCGCAGCGCATGGGCGCGGCTCGACGTCACCACCATCGCCTTCGCCTGTCCCTTCATGGCATTCAGGGTGATTTGCCGGAACTTCTCCACGATGATCTCCGTTTTCTGGTTAATGACGTGCTGGTGGTTGTCGTGATAGGCTTTCACGGCTTTCGTGGCGGGTGTCTCCTCGTAGGTGGGGTCTTGCGAGATGCGTTTCTCGATTTCGTAGGTCACGCTATAAGGGGTGTATTGCAGCAGCACGTCCTTGATGAAGCCCTCCTCGATGGCCTGAAGCATCGAGTAGATGTGGAAGGCACGATACTTGTCTTCTTCCGTAGTACGGCCCTTTTCCACCAAAACACCGAAGGTCTGCAAGGTCTTGGGCTTGGGGGTGGCAGTGAATGCATAGAACGACAGGTTGCTGTGCTGCCCCTGTGCCAACAAATCCTCCATCATGCTGTCGCGCTCCTTCTCCAGTTCTTCCTCGGTCTTTTCTTCCAGTTCCGCCATCTCTCGCAAGGCTTCATCGGTGTCGGCGAGTGCCGTCTTCACCTTCTCGGCACTCTTGCCACTCTGACTGCTGTGGGCTTCGTCCACGATGATGGCGTAGCGCTTGCCGCTCCTCGATGTCACCTCCTGATAGATGACTGGGAAGCGGTGCAGCGTGCAGATGACGATGCGGGCGGCTCCCTCGTTGATGACGTCACGCAACTTGGTCGAGGGATCCTTGTCGGTGATGGTCTCTATCTGTCCTTCGATATGGTCGAAGCCGAGGATGGTGCTTTGCAACTGTGCGTTGAGCACACGACGGTCGGTGATGACAAACACAGCATCGAAAATGCTCTTCTGGGCGGCATCGTGCAGCGAGGCGAGGCGGTAGGTGAGCCATGCGATGGAGTTCGACTTGCCCGAACCTGCCGAGTGCTGGATGAGGTAGTTCTGTCCGCTGCCTTTTGCCTCGGTGTCGGCAATCAGTTTCTCCACTACATCCAACTGGTGGTAACGTGGAAAAATAATTTTCACAGAAATGTCCTTCTTCTCCTTGATTTTCCCATGCTTGTCACGTACGAGTTTGATTTTCTCCTCTTCCTGGCGTGAGATGTAGCGTTGCAAGATGCTCAGCAGCATGTCACGGCGCAGCACCCTTTTCCAGAGATACGACGTGGCGTAGTCGCCGTCCTCGCTTTCGGGGTTTCCCGCCCCACCCACGTTGCCTGCGCCGCCGCTGCCTTGGTTGTAGGGCATGAAGAACGTTTTTTCTTTTTTCAGTTCGGTGGCCATGATGGCTTCATAGAGATCGACGCCGAAATAGGCCAGGATGCGGGTGTTGGCATGGAACAGCAGTTCGACAGGGTCGCGGTCGTCTTTCCACTGCCGGCGCGAGTCCTCCACGTTCTGTCCGGTGAGTTGGTTCTTCAGTTCCAGCGCTACCACGGGGATGCCGTTCAGCGAGAGCACCATGTCGATGGTGTTGCGGTTCTGGGTGCTGTAAGCGAACTGCCGTGTCACCTGAAGGATGTTCTGCTGGTATTTCAGCATCAGTTCCTCGTTCAGTTCCGATGCCGGACGGAAATAGCACATCCTGAGTTTGATGCCTAAGTCGTCGATGCCGTTGCGCAGCACCCATATCAAGCCGTAGCGCACCACGTTCTCCTGAAACACCTGGTACAACCGTGCCTCGGCCTTGTCGCCGTATTTGCGTACGTAGCGCTCCCAGGGTTTCGGCTGCGTCAGAGCAAGGAATGCCGTGAGCGTGGTCATGTCGATGGCACGCTCCTTGTCATAAGTGCGCTGGTCGCCTTTGGTGTAGCCGTCTTCATTCAAGAGCCATTGCTCGATGTCGGCTTCAAAGTTTCTTTCCTTCAGGTCTTCCATATCTAATTCTTTATCAGTTCGTTAAACAACAGTGTGCCTTTCACCGTGAGCAGGTATTTCTG
>ONAG01000034.1 GCA_900315745.1 uncultured Prevotellaceae bacterium | reverse complement strand
TTCTGGTAAGTCTCATATCCCAAGTCCTCCATGAACCCGCTCTGTTCCGCCCCGAGCAGGTTGCCTGCGCCCCTGATGTCGAGGTCTTGCATGGCGAGGTTGAACCCGCTGCCGAGTTCCGAGAAGTTCTCAACAGCCTCCAGCCTGCGGCGCGCATCTGCCGGTAGCAGCGACTTGGGCGGCGCGAGGAGATAGCAGAACGCCTTCCGGTTTGAGCGCCCCACACGTCCTCTCATCTGGTGGATGTCGGAGAGTCCGAACCTATGAGCGTCGTTGATGAAGATGGTGTTGGCATTGGGTATGTCGATGCCGTTCTCCACAATGGTGGTGGAAACGAGCACGTCGTAGTCGTAGTTGATGAATCCCAACACTATCTTTTCCAGTTCCTCGGGTTTCATCTGTCCATGCCCGATGGCAATCCTCGCATCCGGCACACGTTTGTTTATCACTGTCGCTATGTCCGTCAGGCTCGACACCCTGCTGCTTACAAAATACACCTGTCCGTTGCGGCTCATCTCGAAATTCACGGCATCGGCAATGAGTTCCGGACTGAATGTCGTCAGTTCTGTATATACAGGGTGCCTGTTTGGCGGTGGCGTGCGTATTATGCTCATGTCTCTTGCTCCCATGAGCGAGAACTGCAAGGTGCGGGGTATGGGGGTGGCTGACATGGTCAGGGTGTCCACATTAGTCTTCATCTGCCTGAGTTTCTCCTTTGTCCCTACTCCGAACTTCTGTTCCTCGTCGATTATCAGCAGTCCGAGGTCTTTCCATTCCACGCCTTTTCCCAATATCTTGTGTGTTCCAACGAGGATATCCACCCTACCCTCTTTCAGTTTGGCGCATATCTCCTTCACTTGTTTTGTCGATCGTGCCCTTGACAGGTATTCCACTGTGACGGGGAACCCGTCAAGCCTTTCCGTAAAAGTCTTGTAGTGTTGGAACGCCAACACGGTGGTAGGCACGAGCACCGCCACCTGCTTGCCATCGCATGCCGCCTTGAAAGCCGCCCTCACCGCCACCTCGGTCTTACCGAAGCCCACATCACCGCACACCAGTCGGTCCATCGGCCTCACGCTCTCCATGTCCGCCTTCACCTCGTTGGTGGCTTTCAACTGGTCGGGGGTGTCCTCGTAGATGAAGCTTCCTTCCAGTTCGTGTTGCATGTAGTTGTCTGGACTGAAGGCGAACCCTTTTTCGTGCCTCCTGCGTGCATACAGTTTGATGAGGTCTCGGGCTATGTCCTTTATCCGCTTCTTCGCCTTCTCCTTCATGCGCTCCCACGCACCTGTGCCAAGGGTGCTCATACGTGGAGGCTCGCCGGTGTCCGCCCTGCGGTATTTTGAGATTTTGTAGAGCGAGTGTATTGACACATCCACGGTGTCGCCCCGCTGATACATGATGCGTATCATCTCCTGGTAGCTGCCGCCTGTCGCCACACGCACAAGTCCGGCAAACTTCCCTATTCCGAAATCCACATGCACGATGAAGTCGCCCGGCTCCATCTCCTGCAATTCCTTCATCGTAAGAGCCATCTTTCCGGCTCGTGCCGTGTCGGAGCGCAGACTGTACTTGTGGTAGCGGTCGAACACCTGATGGTCGGTGAAAAGGCAGATGCGCTCCAGATTGTCGGCGAAGCCTGCATGAATGGTCTTATCCACACCGGTGAAGGTGATGGCGTCCTTCGCATCCTCTTCTTCCTCTCCTATCAGGATGTCCTTGAGGCGTTGCACCTGCTTTGCGCTGTCTGACAGGACATAGACGCGATACCCACGCCGCAGGTAATCGGCGAAGGTATCCCTCAGCAGGGTGAAGTTCTTGTGAAAAATGGGTTGCGGCGAGATGTCGAATTTGATGGTGGCTGAAGGAGTGCCTGTGGGCTTCGGTCCGAAATCGATGCGACGGAAGCCATCGATGCCCTCGATGAACTGCGTGGCTTTCACCAACTGGCACTCCCTGTTCAGCTCTTTCAGGATTTCGGCTTTCTCCACCTCCGTGGCGTCTTCCATGCGCTCGGTGACAGCCTGCGAGGAAAATCCCTCGTCGTAGGTTCTACCTATGACGTCATAGACGTATGCAAGATCGCGCACGGCGATGACGGTGTCGGATGGCAGAAATGCCGTGAACGGCATCTTGTCTTCCACAAGGGTGAGTTGAGGCACCACCTCCACCTGTTCACGCTTGTCACGGGAGAGCTGGGTCTGTATGTCGAAGGTGCGGATGGTGTCCACCTCGTCGCCGAAGAAGTCGATGCGGAAGGGGTATTCACTGCTGTAGGAATAGATGTCGAGAATGCTGCCGCGCATGGCGAACTGTCCTGGCTCATACACATAGTCGTGCATCTGGAAGCCAAACTGCCTCAGTGTGGCGCAAACACTATCTACATCCACCGTCTGTCCTATTTTCAGGGATATTGTCCTCTCGTCGAGTTTGCGTTTCGACACCACCAGTTCGCTCAATGCCTCAGGGCAGGTGACCACATACGTGGGTCTGCCAACCTTTTTTGCGCCCTCCCCCACTGCCGAGAGACGGGTGAGCACCTCGGTGCGAAGGATTTCGTTGGCGGCATCACGCTGCGCGTATTTCACCGCACGACGGTATGACGATGGATAGAAAAACACGTCGTCCTGCCCCATCACCTGTGTCAGGTCATGGTAGAAATATCCTGCCTCATCATTGTCTTGCAGGATGAAAAGGATGGTTGCCGGCTGTCTTGTTGCCAGACCAGAGAAAAAAAGAGGGGCTGCCGACGCATTCAACCCTTGCAGGAACAATGGGGTGTTTGCCTTTTCCAAACATTTAATCAAGGCTCCACATTGTGACGACTTGCCGTATGTCTTTTGTAGTTCTTGTATTTGCATTGTCTTCATTGAAGAAGAGTAATATTATTAACAAAACAATAGAGACAACACTACTACATATCGCCTCTATGGTCTTGCTTTGTCTTGAATGTCAGGTGTTCAAGATTATCTTTCCCTTCATGTATAAGTTGGTGCAAAGCACCCGATTTCACCAAATTACTTATGGAATTCCTCTCCGTTATAGTTTTTGTAAGACAGGTTGATCTTGTTCCATGGACTTCTGTCGCGATACTGCTCCGGGTGTTTCACTATGAGCGTGCACTTATCCAATCCTTGGAAGGCATCGTCCGCACAAGTGGGAGGTGTATCGTTTTCCACTTTAACGCTGCGGAGCATCTTGCAGTTGGCGAAAGCCAAAGCGCCTATTTCAGACACCCACTTGGGAAGTCTTATCATCTCAAGTTTTTCACAATTGGCAAAGGCGGTCATCTCTATGTTGCGCAACAATTCAGGCATTGCGACAATGCGCAATCCAGAATTCATGAACGCGCCTTTTCCTATGTTCTTCACATAGCTGTTGCTGAGGTATATCTTGTCGAGCGACTTGCAGTCTTTCAGCATGTTCTCTGGTATGTTTTCCAGATGTCCTGGGAAATCCAAATGAGCAAGGTTCACACATCCCTCGAAAGCAGAACGCCCGAGTTTATTGAGTTTTTTGGGCAATCTTGCATACTCCAAGGATTTCATTCCAAAAAATGCGGAATCACCGAGTTGGAGGTTTTTCACCTTGGTCAAATTTATTTCACGTACATTTTTCAGCGAACGGATGCATCGAAGGTCATTGTCGTTCAGCGTGCCAGAAAGGATTAGCTTTTCCACGTCAGGGTTATTGGTAACCAATGTTGATAGTGTGCCTGCTGTCGCAACATTCAATTTCAGTTTCTGAGCGGAAGCCGCAGTCGTCATGAGGACAACTCCCAATAATATCAATATTCTTTTCATCGTCTGATAATTAGTTTCCTTTTGACATATTTCACTATTTTGCAAAAATAGTGCTTTTTTCTTTATATACAAAATATAGCATAGAAAAAAGTTTTAATCTCTTACTCGCGGGGGAGTTCCATGCTGTGGAATGCAATGAGCACAAGGTGGTTCAGGGGCCGGCATAACTGTTAGAGATGAGCAACCGACCTGACATCTTTCCCTGTGTAATACACCAATTCTTTTTTTAACTTATCCTACCGTTCCATTATCAACATTAATGACCATGGTCTCGATGTAAGATGGCTACAGCCCAAACAAGTGCAAAAACATCAAGACCAGAGACGACAAATCTTTGGTCATGGTATCGGTCGCGCTATAAACATGGTTATCAATCAGCGCGGTGGTTCAAATGAAAGCAACCGGGAATGGGAAGTAGGCAGCCGGGGATATGAGGATGAAGACAGGTCGATGAAGAGATAAATACAGATAAACAACATGCATTCTTTTTCCTATCAATAGACAATACTTCGTAAAGCTATGATTACCTTTTCCTTCTCTCCGCTTTCATTAGTTTTCAATCGTATTAATGGCAATCCGTATAGTTCAAGAATATGGTCTTTCTTCAAATCACGCTGATGCTGTACAGTCGCTTCTTTGTGATATGAGTATCCATCTGTTTCTAAAGCAAGAACAGGTTTCTTTGTGACATGGTTTATAATTAGGAAGTCAAGATGTGTACTGAAATGCGAAATGTATTTCTTCTCTTCTTCATTCAATAACGACTTGTCACGTATGACGTTTCGCAAAGGTGTATGACATAATATGCCCAAATGACTAAACTCAGTATAATCAGATAGTACGTCTTCAAGTAGTGAGTAAGTGAGATTTTCCGAGTCATATTCAGATATGTTCTTGTGACCGGCAAGGAAAGCAATTCGTTCATTTGTATATTGACTGTAGAGATAATCGAAAATTGAGCAAATTTTACTTTCAGCAACAGTCAGATTATTATACTCGATATAATCAATCAAGTCACTGATATTTCCTTTTCGTTCTTGTTCGTTACCTGTCAGTACCAAATAAAAGTGTTTTTTCGCTCTTGATATGGCGACATTTATAAGGTTAGAGTCGTCACTAAATTCTGTAATGATATCATCCACCACGCTCATAATTATCGTATCTTTTTCTCTTCCTTGATACTTATGTATCGTTGCGGCCGAAAAAGACGGGATTTGTCGATTGAACTCATTTACTTGGTCATTATATGGCGTTATGATACCAACATCTTCTGCTTGACCAAGCTTTGGCAAGATCTCATTTTTTACAACATCTATTTCCCTCTGGTTATAATGACCACGCGAATGATGTCCGGGTACTGTTTTTAATGCCATCATAACATCTTTTTCATCATGGTCTTCAGTCATAACGAGAAGATTGCCGCCATAAAAACGCTGATTGCAGAAATTGATGATAGTCGGATGGCATCGATAATGCTCACGGAGGAGAGTTTGTTCTACCTTTGGGAGAATGGCACATACAGAATGTAAAAAACTGTAATCGGCACAATTAAAGCCTTGTTTCACTTTATACTCTTCGAAGATGCCGTTAAGCTTGATTCTATCCTCCTCTGTGACTACATTGGGCAATTGCATGGTGTCACCCACAATCACCGCGTTCTTTGCACACGTTAATGCTAAAGCTCCTGTATCAATCGACACCTGCGATGCTTCGTCCATTATGATATAGTCATAGGTGCAATTGGGTATCGCAGTCCGGGCTGAAAATGTTGTACTAAGAATGACTGGATATTGCTTGCAGACATCTTCTGAATACAAGCATAATTCCTTCACATCATTATAGATATATCTCTGCTCTTTGTGGTATTTGTTGAACAGATTATCTTTCAACAATGAGAGGGACATGGATGTAAGGTCGTTGGTCAACGACTTGGCGTCAACTGATTCCAACTCTGATTCAATCTCTTCTATTCTTTTGCTTAACTCCGTCTTGCGCACAAGATAATACAAGGCTTGGATTTCAACAATGGTTGGTTCAATGTTCGATGGATCAAGTGGTGACTTTATCCCCAGTATGTATTTACGAGTGAAATTCATCCATGTCCATTTCACACGGTCTTTCAACTGTCCCCAAAACCCTTTTGAATCCATTATTGTATCCTCAGCATACGTTTGGTATTGCAGCCATAATTTCATCAGACGTTTGGCCTTGGATCGACGTGTGGGTGCATAGGTATTTTCATCCAAAGAATGGTCGAGTCTAAAATGCTTCCATTCCAGTTCGACAGCTTTTAGTTCTTGTTTGACAACCGCAAGTTCCTCCTGAAGTACATAGATTTCTTTAAGTTTTGCTATTGTTGATGATATGTCATCCTTTATTTGCGATTTCTCTTTTGTGGATATTTGCCATGAAAAAAGAATCTTTGGAATTTCTGGCTGGTTATGAATGAAGGCTATTTTGTTCTCTCTCCTTCCCAAAGGTGCAACAATGAAGCCAAGTTCATATTTTTGTAATTTATCTAAAACATTGGAAGTGGCGGAGTTATTGTTAGACACCACCATCACAGTTTTTCCTTTTATAAGTATATTGGCAATTATATTAAGGATGGTCTGGGTTTTTCCCGTTCCTGGAGGCCCTTGAATGACACTGATTTGATTTTCAAAAGCAGCTTTGACAGCTCTTTTTTGACTGGCATTGCATCCAAATGGGAAAATAAGGTCACGTGACTTCATCCGCCGAACCTTATACTTGGAAGAGTCAAGATAAGGCGCTATGGCCATCTCTTTGTCTATGAAATTTATCTTTTCATAAAGGGCAGGTAGAATTCCACCATGTTCCTCGTCTTTTCCCAATTCATTAACCTGAGCTATACGTTTGAGGTATTCAAATGTGTTTTGGGCAATAGCATCGCTAAGACACGACTCCACCACCTGAATACTTCCATGCAAAAAGTCTCTTACATAACCGTTGTCAAACGTGATTCGCCAATGGGTATATTCTCCTTGTTGGAACGAGCGTACATCTGCCACATGATACTGTTCACGTCCATCAATATACACTTTTACATTTTGATTGTCGTGCCAAGCAGCTTCTTTCAGCCATACCACATCGCTTTTTCGATAATGGTAAATTTTCTGACTGTTCTTGAATTTGATGGCATATACGCCTTGCTCAATAGATATCCTATCTATTTGGAGAGCTTTAGGCTGACCTTTAATTATTATGAAAGTGCGTGGTGTAGTCATTATTCATTATATCGAGAAATAAACCACCAAAATTATAAATTGAAACTCTTATATATCTTATTCTTATTCTTCTTCCTGTTCTTCTTCATATTGTGACTCCCCTTCATAATAACCTTCATAATAACCGTCTTCATACCCTTCTTCGTATTTCGTTTCGTAAAAGTCATATTAGTCATTGGAATCATCATGGTTTCTTCCATGGCTATAGCCTTTACGTTAATCTTCTAATCATTACTAATATTCATCATCATACCCATCTTCATATGCATCATCAGGTGAGGGGATTTTGAACTACTAATAAAAGTTGACTCCTGCACAGGTGCTTTTTGATATCAGATGGTATTTTGTTGCTTTCGTGTTTGCTGCTCTTTCTCATATGACCTCTGACTTCTTTCACTTTCATATTGGGTATCCGTTTCTTTCCAGAAACCACCACATGTTGATCAATTTCCTGAAGCTAATAATGAAAGGCCAATAATTGGTGGAGAAAACAATAAAATATATTGCCTTTATACATTTAAAGAAATCATTTTTCATATAAACTCTATTAGTGTTTTATTATCTGTTTAATTGTATTTGCGAACTCCTTGGCCTTGCGGATGACGGCAGGATATTTTTCAATGAAAGCCTCTTTGGAGATATCGTTTCCATAGTCATCTGCGAACCATGAACAACTGTCCGGAATGTCACTTTCTTGTTTGAAAGTAAAAGCTTCTTTAGTAAGATTGAAATGGTATACTTGTGTGAAGCGATACCTTCCTTCGTAGAAGAAACATTTTATTTGTTTATCTTTAGAATAGGCTTCACCCGTATACAACTCACCTCCTTTATAATAGAGATTATCTTTGAATTCAAGATTGACAATCATGGTTGTATCCATTTGATTAATATAGGTTTGTATATTGGATATCCTTTCCAATTGTCTGTCCTTTTTTTCAAAGCCCCATTGAAGTTGCCATACACGACCGTCAATTTGATCCATCAATAAAAAATTGAATATATTTTTGGTGGGGTAAAGATAAAACCTCCCATTTGATTCTTCCTCTTTGTTGACAAGGGGATATTCCCAAGACTCTATTTTCAATTCAACTCTGTTATCGGGCTTGTCAAGAGAAAATTGCACCATATACACCTCTCCATTCCTTGTATTCAGTTTGAGAAAATTGAAAATATTCCTTGTGGGGAACAATAGGAACTTTGCATCTTTGTTGGGGATGCTGCTGGTCACGGTCTGAATGCGTTCGTCAGATTGAGCAACCAGAGGTGCAGATAGTAGATGAGTCAGTAAAAGGGTAAGAAAAAATATGCGTTTCATAATTATTTGACTACGTTATTAGTTTAGTTAAACTTTTTGTCAATGTTTTGTATGGTTTCTCGTTCGGGTCTTTTGCTTGGTGTACAGATTCTATCAGGTTTTTCATATAATTCACGTAAAAACTTTTGTTTCTCAAGCGTTTCACTTTGAATTTCCCTTGTGTAAATTTAAAAGAGAAAAATCGATTTGCATATTAGATTTGTTATATACTTTAGGTTGTAAGGCAATGGTACACTATTTGGAAACTGTTGCAGGATTCCTACCCAATTGTTCGGATAGCCATTTGTTTGTCCGCTTTTTCTCGGCCAAAACGACTTTAAGGCGGTTAACATCTTTGTTTTCCATTTTTCATGTTATTTGGTTACAGGGACAAATATACAAAAAAGGAAGAAACAAGAGAACATTTTTCCCTAACTAATGTCTATTCAAATAGAAAAAAAGTGATTTTGACGCAAATTAAGGGTATTAAACACTATTATTTCCAATTATTTAGTTGATGTTGTATAAAAAAGTTCTTATTCTGTCGCCAATCCATGCTTTTTTTATATATTTGCAAAATAATGTTGTTACTTTCTATAATAATGAATTATGATTAAGAAGTTTTTTCTTATAGCCTTTTTGTTAGTTATATTTGATAATTGTTTGTGCTCACAAACAAGACGGTTTTTGGATAATTATAGAGACTATAGGGACTCTATTATAAATATTACTAATAAATATCTCACAGTTAAAGGTGTAGAATTGAAGCCAGGCTTAAAAATGGTTGATTTATTACACAGGTTTGAATCAAAAGGTTTTAAAAAGACAAAAGATTCGAAATACACAGAAGAGGAATATGGTATATTCGATTTAAGGGGGATTTTTTATTCTCATATTTGTACTATCAAAATACTGCCTTTAAAAAATGATAAAACAATTGTTGGTATGATTGGTGTGGATTTTCCTAAAGAAAATTCATTCAAGATATTAAAAGAGGAATATGACGAACTGAAATCAGCTCTTAGTAAAAAATATAGTATATATTCATGTGTTGAGTCTTTCGATAAAGAATATGTTGAACATTCATCATCTGATATTTTAAAACTGCAAGCATTGTCCAATAATGAGGCAACATTTCAAACAAAATTTTATATTTCGGATGACCCACATAGTGGCCTACTTGGACAAGTTTCGCTAAATATTAGTGCAATAACTGTAGATTATTAATCATACTATTACGTCTCTTTAGTATATTGCATCCCAGATTATATTTATGAACAGTTGACTAAAGGTGATGATTTGTAAATAACAGGCGCCATTCCCAGACTCCTTGACTCCTTGGCTCCTTGGATTAATTTTATAGTCTAAGGAGTTTAGGAGGAAAGGAGTTTTTCTTTCTTTGCGCCCTTGGGCGTCACTTGCTTGTTGAATCCGCGATAATTCTTTAGCATGATGGAACTATAATTATTCTTAAATAAAGGTGCTAATTTTGCCAAATTAAAAAAAACGACTAACTTTGCTCGCATGAGCGGAAATGGGAAACCACAACTTCATGGCATTCAGACCAAAACCTTGAAGACCATCCTCTGGATTGAGGTTTTGGTCCTCTCCACAATGCTGTGTGGCTGCAACCGCCCGCTGCTGCACAAACTGATAGACAAATTCGGGAGCAAGAAACACGAAAAACCTACTGTTTATCACGAATACGAAGGGTATAGCCCGGGAGCAAAACGAAGCACGGTGGAAGAAAACTTCGACAGGTACTACTATTACATCGCCACTCCTTATGAGGAAACGACAAGCAGCGAACCGGAAATCACTTTCCGACAGGACTACGAGGACATAGACGTGCAACCCACCTTCGACGAAGAACAGTATTGGAAAGACCATCCCCTCATCATCGACAACGAAAACTGACAACTGCAACAACATAACACACAGTTTCAAACATGAAAGACAAACTCCACATCTCCATAATCTCATTGCTTGCCTTCATGCTGCTCTTGTTGTCATGCCCGTCTGTCATGGCAGACAACGCCCCGCGCCCTCGTGTGGGCTTGGTGCTCGGTGGCGGCGGCGCCAAGGGTGCCGCAGAAGTGGGCGTGCTAAAGGTGCTGGAAGAACTCGACATACCCATCGACTACATCGCCGGCACGAGCATAGGTGCCATCGTGGGTGGACTGTATGCCTGTGGCTACAGTGCCGCAGAACTGGACAGCCTATTCCGCTGCCAGGAGTGGCTCACACTATTCAGCAACCGCAACAAAGACTTGAAAAACAGCATTTTTGGCGAACAAGACGGCACTTTCTACATCATGGGCTTTCCTATCCTCTCAAGTAAGGAAAAGGACAAGAAAGACTCAAAAAAAGACACTAAGAAAGACGAGGCCGGTATTGGACTGCTTAGCGGTCGGCAGGTGACTCATCTGCTCGACAGCCTGACAAAGGAATACGACGGCATAGAGAGCTTCGACCTACTGCCCATCCCATTCAGATGCGTGGCGGTAGATATCAAGACACAAGAGGAAATCATCATGGACAGTTGCGAACTGGAATTGGCGATGAGGGCAAGCATGGCGATTCCCGGTGCTTTCAGACCGGTGAAATGGAAGGGGCACACCCTCGTGGATGGAGGCATGATGAACAACCTGCCTGTGGATGTGGTGAGACAGATGGGTGCCGACGTGGTGATTGCCGTAGATTTGGAACAAGACGAGCATGAGGAGCGTGACTTCTCCCTGAAAGAGACATTCGGCATCGGTGGCATCCTCGACTGGGCTGTGTCGCGCCCTGACTGGAAGAAGAACAAGGCAAACAGGGAGGATGCTGACGTATATATCAATCCCAACCTATGGGACTATGATGTCACAAGCTTTGGAAAGAAGAGCATCGACAAGATGATAGAACAAGGGGAGATAGCCGCACGCAGCAAGGCAAAAGACATCAAGGCTTTGGTGAAACGCAAGCCAAAACGATGACAAGACATAGGCTCTGAGGACTCCTATTGGTGTGACAACCCCATGATACTAAAGCCGCCCGAACTAAATGCTCGGGCGGCTTTATGATTAATCAGGTTGGAATCATTGGTTGTTTTCCTCGAATATCTCCATCCGCTGCTCCAACAGTTCGTACTGGTTGTCACGGATGAAAGAGGTACACACGCGGAGACCTTCCTGCTGGCTGCCCGTGGTGATGAGGCAGATGGCACTCACGCCATAGTACATCAACTCACGAGCCAACTGTCCGCTGGTCATTCCCTTGTAGCCTATGGTGAAGTAGAAGCCGTCGGCAATGGGCTTGCCCATGTCCTGGTCATAGACGATGTGGAAGCCATGACGCAAGAAGATGTCCTTGAGCTTCTTTGCACGCTCGCCATAAACGCCCACCTCCTTGCGGAAGTCGTAGGCTCCATCGCACGCTGCCTTCATGATGGCTGCAAGCGCATACTGTGCGCTGTGGCTCGTACCTGAGGACAGGGCATAAAGGATGCGGGTGGAGAATACCATGCCGAAGGGCAAGCCCTCATAGCGTTTGGAGAGAGCGTCGTAGTGACGGTGGAACAACTTGTCGCCTATGCACGCCACGGCGATACGCTCGCCGGCATAGCTGAACGCCTTGGAACCGCTGATGAGCAGCACATAGTTGTCGGTGTAGCGAGCAACGGTGGGCTGGTAAGGCGGTTGGAAAGGCGTGCTGAGGTCTTGCCTGAAATCCATTGCGAAATAGGCAAGGTCTTCGAGCACCACCACGTCATGCTCATTGGCGAGGCTGCCGATGGCAGACAGTTCCTCCTCGGTGAGGCACACCCATGATGGGTTGTTGGGATTGCTGTACAGGATGGCGCAGATGTTGCCTTTCTCAAGATACGACTTCAATTTCGGAGCCAGGCGGTCGCCACGATATCCATAGAGGTCGAACGACTCCAACTTCACGCCCATCACCTGCAACTGCATCTTCTGCACGGGGAAGCCCGGGTCGATGAAAAGCACGGTGTCTTTCTTGGGGTCTGCCTGCGAGCATAGCAGCAGCGAGGCAAACGTCCCCTGCATGGAACCCACCGTGGGCACACAACCCTCAGGACTTATATCCACACCGATGAAAGCCTTCACGAAGCGACTTGCCTGCCGTTTCAGTTCGGGATACCCCTGTATGTCGGGATAGCTGTTGGCGATGCCATCGCGCAGCGCCTGTATCTGTGCCTCCACACCCACCTGGGCGGCAGGCAGTCCCGGGATGCCCATCTCCATCTTGATGAACTCCACCCCCGACTGCTGTTCGGCGAATGCTGCCACTGCCTTCACCTCGCGAATGGTAGCCTTGGCGAAATCCTGTATGCCATAGTCGGCTATCGCCTTGTCAACAAGTTCTTTACGTATAGGTGTCTCTCTCATTTCTGGGCTTCCTTTCCTATTGCCAATGCCTTGATATTGGCATCAACCACCATTTCACCTTTTCTTGAGAACACCCTGCGGATGGCATCCTCTATCTTCTCGTAGTCGATGCCCAAAGCTTTCTGGGCGGCTCCGAGCAATATCACGTTGGCAGAGCGGGGCACGCCATTGTCCTTCGCCAACTGCTCTATGTCGATGGCTATGACATTCGCCACCTTGTCGAGGTCTGCCTTGATGGTCTCCATGTCGGGGTAGTTGGGTATGTTGACAAATGGTGTAGCCGATGTGATGACCCATCCCTCCTTGTTGAGGAAAGGAAGGTATCTTAGTGCCTCCATGGGTTCCATGGAGATGATGACATCGGCTTGTCCACGTGGTATGAGGTCGCTGGCTATGGGTTCCGACGAGATGCGCAGGTTGCTTTGCACGTCACCCCCGCGCTGTGACATTCCATGAACTTCCGCCTGTTTGATGTAGAGGTTTTCCTTCATGGCAGCCTCGCCGATGATGGTGGCTATGGAGAGGATGCCTTGTCCGCCCACGCCACAGAGTATGATGTCCGTTTTCATTGTTTTGCCTCCTTTGCTTTCTTTTGTTTGAGATGACGCTGGAGTGTCTGCATGCACTCGCGCCTCGGGATGATGACGCTCAGACCGCGATATTCTATTTCCTCCCTTATGATGGCAGTAATCTCTGGCATGTTCTTGGGCATGGGCACCACCACTCTCAGATGCTCGTCACTCACGCCGAGTCCGCGGCAGATTGCCTCGAACTTGTTGGTGCCGGCAGAGTCCTGTCCGCCAGTCATGGCAGTGGTCAGGTTGTCGCTGATGATCACGGTGATGTTGGCATCCTCATTCACTGCATCCAGCAGTCCAGTCATGCCGGAGTGGGTGAACGTGGAGTCGCCAATGACAGCCACGGCGGGCCATTGTCCTGCATCGGCGGCACCCTTTGCCATGGTGATGCTTGCTCCCATATCCACACAAGAGTGGATGGCATGGAATGGCGGCAGGAAACCAAGTGTGTAGCAGCCTATGTCGCCAAAGACACGTGCATTGGGATAGTCGAGCAGCACCTGATTGAGAGCGGTATAGACATCGCGGTGGCCACAACCCTTGCAAAGTGCTGGCGGACGGCCTACCACGTCGGCACAGGCATCGTATCCCTCGCCGGCAGGCAGACCAAGAGCCTGGCGCACGCAGTCGGGACTGAGTTCGCCCGTACGTGGCAGTTCGCCTGTCAGACGGCCTTTCACTATCGTGTTCCCGGGCATGATGCCTCTCAGAGCCTCCTCGATGACGGGCTGTCCCTCCTCTACCACGAGCACGCTGTCACATTCCTCGGTCATCTTGCGCACCATTGCCTTTGGCAGCGGATAGCGTGTGATCTTGAGTATCGGGAACGGACAGTCTTTGGGGTAGCACTCACGCACGTAGTTGTAGGCTATGCCACTGGCAATGATTCCCATGGTGTGATCTTGCCCCTCGAAAAACTCGTTGTGTACCGATGCTGCGGCATCATCCTCAAGATGCTGTTGCTGTGCCGTCACGTAGTCGTTGCGGCGACGTGCATTCACGGGCAGCAGCACCCAGTTGGCTGCCACGGAGTCGTAGTTGAGGGCATTCTGCTCACGGGGTGTTTCCTTCACCTCCACCACGGCACGCGAGTGTGCCATGCGTGTGGTGATGCGCATGAGCACCGGCAGGTGTTCCTTCTCTGAATAGTCGAATGCCTCGCCTATCATGTCGTAAGCCTCTTGCTGCGAACTGGGTTCGAAGATGGGCAGCATGGCGAACTTGCCATAGAAGCGGCTATCCTGCTCGTCTTGTGAGGAGTGCATCGATGGGTCGTCGGCAGCGACGACTACAATGCCTCCGTTGGTGCCTGTCATTGCAGCGTTGACGAAGGGGTCGGCACACACGTTCATTCCCACGTGCTTCATGCACACGAGTGCTCGTTTTCCCATGTACGACATGCCGAGTGCCGTCTCCATGGCTGTCTTCTCGTTGGTACACCATTTGCTGTGTACCTTGCGTTGTTGGGCGAGAGGTGAGCCTTGGATGTACTCGGTGATTTCCGTGGAGGGGGTGCCAGGATAGGCATACACTCCGCTCAGTCCTGCATCGAGAGCGCCTTGTGCGATAGCCTCGTCGCCTAAAAGGAGTTTTTTCATGTCAATGATTTATGTGTTCTATTTAAAACTTTTTCTTTAATCACCTACTTACTTTATTGCCACTACGAGTGGTGTGGCTTGTGCCTCAAGGAAGCTGTTGATTCTGAGGAGCCACTCGTCGAAGTTGCGCACGTCGTTCTTGCTCCATGCCGAACCGAAATAATATGTGTATCGTTCGGCGTTGTGGTATCTCTTGTTGATGCCCACGGCATGTCCCGCGATGCCGTTCTGCGGTTTGTCGAGCATCAAGGTCTTTGTCTCTGTTATGCCGTTGGGGAAGAGTGCCGCAACATATATCTGGAAATTTTGTGCCGCTGGGTTGTCGGTCGGGTCGGCGTATGCCACGAAGTCACGACCACATTTCACGGTCTTGGTGTCTTCCTCATGTATCACCACGCCTGCAGCCATGTCGATGGGGTGGGCAAGTCCCTCATACCACACTGTCATCTTGTTGAAGTTGGAACCCTTGTCGAGGCTCAGTATTCTGTGTTCCACGATGTTCTGCTGTCCTGCCGCCGTGGTGGGGTTGTAGGTGAGTTCCACGGTGAAGCGCAGTGGACCGTTGTCGAGAATCTTGTAGTCCTTGTAGCTATAAGGCATCACGAGATAACCGTTCTCCATAAGGGCTGGCGTGCCGCAACCGAGCGATGGTCCAACCTTGTAGCAGTCGAGTCCGTAGCCGTGGTCGAAGTGGTAAGTGGTCTCTATCTCCACCTGTCTTGCCTCGTCCT
The DNA here is from genome assembly GCA_900315745.1 of uncultured Prevotellaceae bacterium. Classification (GTDB taxonomy): domain Bacteria; phylum Bacteroidota; class Bacteroidia; order Bacteroidales; family Bacteroidaceae; genus Prevotella. The sequence goes on along the minus strand of ONAG01000034.1, from coordinate 22,989 downwards.
TCTTGCCTTCCTTCAGCAACTGCTGTATGCGCTCATGGTTGGACAGTTCCACGCGGTATCTGTCTTCCACCACCAAGTCTGGAGTGTTCTTCAACCACACGTCGATGCCATACGCCTTTTCTCCCGACCGTTGCAGCGCCGGTCCATAGAGGCGGTAGGCGGTGCGGTCGTTCTCCCATGCTATGTCGTCCACGCGTTCGGGATACATCTTTCCTGTGACGAAAGTCTTCATCTTCTGAGGTGTTCCTGTGGTAACGGTGAAGGAGGCTTCTCCACATGGCCTCACGGCAGCGTCGATGAGCAACAGCCCGTCATAGGTCAGCTGATATGCCACCTCTTGTCCGAGGGCGTTCTTCACCACGAGGGAGGTGCCCTTGTTCACGCCGAGCCCCTCATACACCTCGCCGGCATTCACTTCCACGAGTTCTTGTCGCTGCATGGGTTCGTTGTTTGTCACCACTATGGTGACGTCGGCTGCCTTCACTGGCAGCAGCATGGCTGCCATTGCCAAAATGATAGTCGTTGTTCTCTTGTTCATATCCTTTTTATTGAATGTTAGTTATTTTTTCTCACAAGCCCTGCCCATCCTGATAATTGCATGACCTCACTTCATCTTCTCCTCGAAGAACTGCGCTATCTGCCTAAGCAGGTGATTGCGTGTGTTGCCTCCGTAGATGCTGTGGTTGCGGTTGGTGTAGATGATTTCCTTGAAGTCCTTGTCGGCTTGCACGAGAGCCTCGGAATACTCGAAGGTGTTCTGCGGGTGTACGTTGTCGTCTGCCATGCCATGACAAATGAGCAGGGAGCCATGCAACTGATCTGCCCTCACCGTGGGGTTGGTGTCGTAGCCGTCGGGATTCTCCGCTGGCGTGCGCATGAAACGCTCGGTGTAGATGGAGTCGTAGAACCGCCAGTTGGTGGGTGGCGCCACTGCCACGCCTGCCTTGAACACTCCCCTGCCCTCGCTCATGCTCATAAGGGTGCAGAATCCTCCATAGCTCCATCCCCAGATGCCGATGTTATCTGCGTCCACGTATGGCAGCGTGGAGAGGTATATGGCTGTCTCCACTTGGTCGCGTGCCTCCAACTCACCCAATTTGAGATAGGTGCATTTCTCGAATTCGGCGCCGCGCCCGCCAGTGCCACGTCCGTCGGTGCAAGCCACGATGAACCCTTGTTGTGCGAGATAGGCGTCATACATGCCTCCCTGCCCCATGGAGCCAAAGCCCCAAGAGTTGACCACCTGCTGGTTGCCTGGACCGCTATATTGGAACATCACGACGGGATATTTCCTCGTGGGGTCGAAGTCGTGGGGCTTCACCATCCATCCGTTGAGTGTCACGCCCTCGGAAGTGGTGAAAGAGAAGAATTCCTTCTGCGGCAAGTCGATGTTTGCCAACGCTTGCTTCAGGTTTTCATTATCCACCACGGAGCGAAGCTTCTTTCCTTTTATGTTATACACGTCGCATTCATAGGGGTTGTTCATGTCGCTCCATGTGAGGATGTAGCACTTGTAGTCGGCGGAGAACACCGCGCTGTTCCACCCTCTTCTTCGTGTGAGCTGCGTAGTCTTGCCCTTCTTGTCGGTGACATACACCTCGCGCTCCATTGGCGAAAGTCCTGCTGCCTGGTAATATAGCTTTCCTGTCTTTTCGTCGTAGCCATAGATATTGGTCACGCCATATTTTGCATTGGTGATGGGCATGGCTTTAGTGCCGTCAGCTCGTGCCACATACACCTGCATGGTGCCGCTGCGGTCGCTTGTGAACACGATGGAATTGGCATTGAATTGTATGTTCCCGAGTACGTCCTCACTGATGTATTTCGGCACTGTCTCAAGCAGCACCTTCCTGCATTGCAGCGTGGAAGCGTCGGCAGCATACACCGTGAGCGAGTCCTGATGCCTGTTGAGGGTATAAAGCAGCACATCCGACTGCCCCTTGCCCGTGAAAATGCGTGGTATGTATCCCTCATGGGGCAGCGGCAGTGGTATCTGTCGCGACTGCATGGTGGCGAGGTCGCAACGCCATGCCGTCACTACGGCATTGTCTTGTCCTGCCTTGGGGTACTTGTAGGCATATTCTCCAGGATAGTCGGCAAACTCCGTCTTTTGTGGGCGTAGCCCCTGGAACAGTTGCAGGGAGTATGTCTTCACTCCCGACTCGTCGTAACGTATCCAGCAGAGATGGCGGCTGTCGGGTGTAAATGCCATCGAGGTGCTGAAACTGAATTCCTCCTCGTTGACCCAGTCGGGTATGCCGTTGATGATTTCATTGAACCGTCCATCGGTGGTCACGGGTGTCTCTTCTTGCTTGTCTATATCTACCAAGAAGATGTTGTTGTCGCGAACGAACGCCACCTTGCTGCCGTCGGGCGACCAAACCGGTGACTGCTGATTGCCATTTGCTGACAGCGGCGTGAGATGGTGTGTGGCTACATCATAGACAAGAAAGCGTGCCTTGAACGACCTGCGGTAGATGCGGCTTGTCTCGGTATATACTAAAAGCCTCTTGCCATCCGGACTGGGTATGTATCCATCGACGGAGGCGATGCTGTCGCCATTGGTGTCATTTACGTCGAAAATCACTCCTGTCTGCTTCCCTGTAACAAAGGAATAGCGCAATATCTGACTGTGGTTGGCATTGGTTTGCGCGAAACTGACGCCATCTGCCAGCGGTGTGAGTGAACGGAGGTTCTCAGTGGAATATCTGCCAGATGTGATGTCGGGGATGGTGAGTGGCTCTCCTGCAAAAAGGGTGGCAGTCATAGACAAGAATGCTGCCATTATGATTATTTTTCTCATGATGCTGTCTGAAATGGTTGCATGTCTGCTCGAAGATGCAAAAATACACCTTATTCTCGACATGACCAAATGATTTGCAAAAAAACCCCTCATTGCCAGGGGCTGTAGAGGAGATAGATGCTATAGAAGCTATAGATGGTATAGTTGCTATAGAAATGGCTATAGAAATGATAGATGCTATAGAGAATGATAGATGCTTAGAAATGATAGATGTGATAGCTTCTTTTTCTCCTCCCCACTCCAACAAATCTACATAGGCAGTTTGATAGCTCAAGAAAAATTATTATCTTTGCACCACATATCGGAGAAGAATACGTATCACTCACAAATAATATGAAAATTTTGAAGGGAATGCCCCTTGTCGTTCAGCATCCAGAGACACCTTTGGAATAAGAAAAGTCGTCAAGCAAAATAATTTGCCATGTAACTACGTTATAAATCAATAAGAAACCATAATAATATTATCATGAAAAGATCGATACACGTCAGAGAAGAGGCGGCACGCTGCTTGTTGTGCAATGATGCCCCCTGCTCTAAAGCATGCAAGACAGGCGACCCGGCACGTGCCATCCGCGCCATCCGGTTCGACAATGCAAAGAATGCCTGGAGGTGGGTTGAAGGCTGCAGCGATGCAGACCTGGAACAAGCCGAACAGGCATGCATCCACTACGACAGACCAATCAGAATAAAGGAACTGCTTTCTGCTAATGGCACCAAGAGCAATGGTGAACTGCCTGACCTCGCCATTGATTTCTGCGGCATCCACTGCGAGAATCCTTTCTTCCTCGCCTCCTCCGCCATCTGCACCAATTACGAGATGGTGGCGCGAGCATTGGAAAGGGGATGGGCAGGTGTCTTCTACAAGACCATTTGCAAGCAGGACATCCGCGAGGTGTCCCCAAGATTTGACGCGGTGAAAAACGGAACGTCGTTTGCAGGCTTCCGAAACATGGAACAGCTGAGCGAGAACCCTTATGAGGTGGATTTCGACATACTGAGACGCCTGAAGCAGAACTATCCCTCAAAAGTGATAGTGGCTTCCATCATGGGACAGTTTGAAGAGGAGTGGATAGAACTTGCCAAAATGGCAGAGGATGCGGGCTGCGATGCCGTGGAACTGAACTTCTCGTGTCCGCAGATGCGCCTGGCAGGCATGGGAAGCGACGTGGGACAGGATGCGGAGCTCGTGACATTCTACACGGTATATGTGAAGAGGAATGTAAACATTCCTGTCATCCCTAAGATGACACCAAACATCACGCAGATAAACCAGCCCGCTATGGGTGCCTATTTCGGAGGAGCCGACGCCATCTCTGCCATAAACACCATAAAAAGCGTCACCATGTCGCCTGAAGCTGAGGTCAGCGGCAAACAGACTCTCTCTGGCTACAGCGGACGTGCCGTGAAACCCATCGCTCTGCGCTTCATTCTCGAAATGGCTTTAAACCCCATCTTGAATGGACAAAGCAGAAAAAACAGAGACGAACTTGCCAGTCCTTCACAAAGCCTTGACGGACAAGAACTTAAAGAAAAGCAACTACAGTTCAGCGGCATCGGCGGCATCGAGACGTGGCGCGACGCCCTCGAATTCATCCAACTTGGTTGCAACAACGTACAGGTATGCACAGCCGTCATGGAATACGGCTACCGCATCATCGACGACCTCGTGCTGGGCCTTCAGACATACATGGCGGAACGCGGCATCCAGCACTTGGAGGACATTGTTGGCGAACAGCTGCCTAAATTCGTGATGCCCTCCGACCTCGACCGCGAGACGATGGTATATCCGAAAATAGACCGCGACCGCTGTGTAGGCTGCGGCCGTTGCCATGTGTCGTGCCAGGATGGTGGACACCAGGCCATCACCTTCGACAGCGAGACACGCCAGCCACACATAGTAGGCACAAAGTGCGTGGGCTGTCACCTATGCCGTCTCGTCTGCCCCACAGGAGCCATCGGCATAACAAAACGAATCAACAAGAAACATTGAAATGAATATCAAGTTGCACACTCCCAAAAGCTTAAAGACCGGCAGCGGCTTGTCTTCCTGGAAGCAGTTCATGCTGTCAATCCTCGCCACCTCCATATCCATAGTGCTCACTTTCGGTACGGCGGCAGTGATTGACAACAACAAGAAACAAAAAGAAAAACATGAGATTGTGATGATGGTGATGTACGACATGTACAATTCGCTGAAGTCAATCGAGGAAGCCGACTCTTCAATCCACAAAGCAATGCATATCCAGCTGCAACTTGCAAAAGACACCACACAATTCAAAAACTTGTGGGCTGAATTGGTCACGAACATGCCAACGGCTGAATATACAGAGACCACAGAGCAAATCTTCTCGTCGAGCATAGAGACCATCAACACTGTGGGCAACGTGCTATTCACAGAGAATGTGGCGGAATTCTACCAGATTCGCAAGAAATACAAAACGTTGATAAATGACTCCCTCACAAATGAGGTTATCAACAAAACGTCAATTGAAACTGTCAACGACGCGCTAAAACTCCAATACAAATCCTATGCAATGGTTAGTGGCGTACTCCTGGCCAAAATGCAGCACCTATTAGCGCAGTGCCAACAAATCATGGACGTGAAAGATAATGAGCTGGAAGCTTATCGAATAAAAAGGGAGCAAATGGAGAACAACATTTCTGAAGAACAACAAAAGAAGATAATGTTGATTCAAGAGGTGAGTGAACTACAAGATGAAATAGACAAAGCAAAAAAGAAACTTAATTTGAAATAAACATGAAGAAATTGTTTTTTATAGTTGCTCTCGCAGCTGCAGCCTTGCCTTCTATGGCACAGCAGGTAAAGTATTCTGTCAGTGGAACATACGCAGAAGAAGGAAAGAAGGTCTATCTGATGGACAAACTGACGGAAAAAGCCATCGACAGCATGACTGTCGCCAATGGCAAGTTCTCTTTCAGCGGCACTGCCGAGAAGGATGCTATAATGGCTGTCAAGGCAGAGGACAAGGAATGGACAACGCCGTTCTTCAACGACGGCACACCAGTGACTGTAAATGTGAACGACAGTACGCTGAAAGGCTCTCCGCTGAACGAACGTCTCAACAGGTACGATATTGAGCAAGATGCTCCCATGAGACCCCTGAGAGCAAAATTGTCAAAGATGAGCAAGGAAGAGATTGAGGCAAATGGAGAAGAGATCATGGCTGAAATGAACAAAATACTCGATGAACAGATAGCTTACGCCACCAAGGTTTTCAAGGAAGAGAAGAATTCACTGATTCCTCTGCTTTTCTCGGAACTGTATTTCTATGACAATGGCGTGGAGGAGTACGAGAATTTGGTCAATGAGAAGTTGGTGTTCTCCAACCATCCATATCTCAAGAAGGCAAGAGACGAAGTGGCTAAGGTTATGCAACCGGAGGATCCTGTGAAGACTGCCTTTATCGGACAACAGTTCACTGACCTTGAGATGGCAGACCCTGACGGCAAGATGCACAAGATAAGCGAACTTGTTGGCGAGGGGAAATGGGTGCTCGTTGATTTCTGGGCTTCATGGTGTGGCCCCTGCCGCGCAGAGATGCCCAACGTGCTTGAGGCATACAACAAATACCACGACAAGGGATTCGAGGTGATTGGCGTTTCATTCGACCAGAAAAAGGAGGCATGGGTGAAAGCCATCGACCAACTCAAGATGCCGTGGCTGCAGATCTCCGACCTGAAGGGTTGGCAATGTGCCGCTGCTCCAGCATACAAGATTGATGCCATACCCGACAACATCCTCATCGACCCACAAGGCAAGATTGTTGGCCGCGCCCTCCGCGACCGCACCCTGAAAAGTAGCCTGTGCAAGATCTTCGGAGAGTGATAATCACAACAAGTCACAAAATAAGAAACAACCAAAAATGAAAAAGACTCGACTGCTGGCTATTGCCGCCACAATGGCAATGCTAACCAACATCTGCATCGTACAAGCTAATGACGCTGTATATTTCGCAAATGGCAACCAACTGGTTCCCATTCATGAAACAGACATCTCAATAAAGAAAGAAGTTCTGACCATCAGCCTTTGTGATGATGGCATGGCAAGGGTGGAAGTAGATTACGAGTTTCTGAATAAAGGAAAGGCAAAAACCGTGAAAATGGGATTTGAGGCAATGAAGCCATACAATACCGACGACGCTCTCAACCCTGCCGGCATCCATCCTTATATCAAGGACTTTACAGTGGTTATGAACGGTCAGAAACTGTCCTACCGCAATGCCGTGGTGGAGCCTGGTCTTCTTGACACGCCCTACACCGGACCGAAAAACAACCGCCCAGAGGAGGAGGAGTTTGAACAATATGCCTACGCCTATTGCTTTGACGCCACTTTCCGCGAGGGCATAAACCACGTACGCCACACCTACAGTTACCAGATGTCGTTTGGCGTGGGACGCACATTTGAAGTGCCCTATTGGCTGAAGCCTGCCGCCCGCTGGCAAGGGGGTGTCATCGGCGACTTCACCCTGCGCATACGCGCCCCGAAGACAGCAAAGCACTTCGTCATGGCTGACTCGCTCTTTACCGCCCATGAGTTCAAAGTGACCGAGGGGAAAGGAAAGATTCGACACTCGCAATATGGATGGAGCCCCAAACTTGTCGAGGTGGCATTGCGCGACGGCACGGTGGAATGGCATGCACAAAACTTCCGTCCTTCCGACGACATCACCATTGAGTCGGCAGATGCCTTCATCAGTTTCGACCAAAATTATCCTGTCGGTTGGTTCTACGACCGCAGCGACCGTTTCATGGTATGGGAACGCGAGATTCCCGACGAACTGGCACGCAACCTGCCTTATGCCAGTCGTGGGTATGTGTTCAACAAGAAGGAGCTGCAGAAAAAGTTCGAACAGTTCTGGTGGTACATGCCTGACCCCACATGGAAGGCAGCAACCGACGACTTCACACCACGCGAATGGAGACTTATAAAGGAAAAGAAATAGGGCAAGCACTCAAAAAGTGTAAAAAGTCGCCTTTTGCTTGGCGTTGACAAGTGTTTTGCCTACCTTTGCAGAAAAAATAAGACATGGTCATTTCAATTGATTTCGACGGGACTGTTGTAGAGCACAGATACCCTAAGATTGGGGAAGAACTGCCCCATGCCACAGAGACACTAAAGAAACTCATTGCCGACGGTCACAAACTGGTGCTGTGGACAGTGCGCGAAGGCAAACTGCTCGACGAGGCGGTGCAGTGGTGCCGTGAGAGAGGGGTGGAATTTGCCGCTGTAAACGAGACACTGCGTGCCGACACAAACGAGCATAGCCACAACACTCGCAAGATAGATGCCGACATCTACGTGGACGACTGCAACATTGGCGGCAGACTCGACTGGGAGGTGGTATATCACATGATACACGACAACCTCACTTACCACCAGATAATAAGGGAGGAAAAGCGCAAGGCACAACAGATGCAGCAACAAATGGAAGAACAACCAAAGAAAAAAAGACGCTGGTTCTGAACAGACCGAAGAAAATCAAGTTATAAATCAGAATATGCCAACAGGCAATAAATCTACATAATCCATGAAATAAGCCCAAGCGCGATGCTTGGGCTTATTCATTATATGGTGATACAGACCTCTTTTGCTGCTCTCACAACTCCTTGGCATAGCGCTGCTCACGCGGCTTTTTGGAGATGATGTAGTAAAGTGCGCGGATGTCGTTCTCGCTGATGGTGAAGTCGGCGTACTCCGGCGAGGGGTTGAGAGAATGGAAAGTGAGAGTCCCCTCTTTCAGGTCCTGAGCCACCATCTGCTTGAGAAGGACGCTTGAGCCAAACACAACCACCCAGAAAGGACGGTCGTTGAAACGTATGCGGTCACGCCAATGACAACGCTCCAACTCGCGAACAAGCACCCTGTCGCCAGCCTCGAAACTCTGCCTCGTACCAGTGTCCATCGAGTCGCCCTTCACCTCGAAAGAGAGATAATTCCCATGAGCCACCCTGTCCACCTCGTATGTCTCCTCCTCCCAGTCGTCAAGATATGGGTCAAGACGGTCGGAGTCGTTGGCAAACTGCCCGAAAGCTGCGTAAGGCACATGCTTCACTTTCATGATGAGCCTGTCGCCATGTTTGTAGAAACGCACACCCTTGCTGTTCTCCGTGTAGAACTCCATGCCCTCATCATCGTCCGAGACTTTCACTTCGCTCTCCGCCTCATGCAGCATCTCACCTGTGCCAGTCCTAACCCACTCTATGTTCAAACGCGGTTCGAGCACCATCAAGCGATTCAAGAACTTGTCGCTCAACGGCACATGACCATTCAATATCTGTGAAAATGCCGACGCATTGTAGCCCATCATCGACGCCAGATCGCGCTGCGAACAGGCGGCACGATGTGCCAACAACCACGATACAGCCATGCGAAGACGCGCATTTTCATTTTCCAAGTCATTATCTCTCATATCCATCTTTTTTTCAGCACCATTTACACTTTTTAAGTAATATAAACTTAAATGTTAATTTTATGTTAAAATATAAGTTTCTTATTTCGTATATCAAAACAATCTTTATATTTGCACCCGATTTCTGACATCAAATTTAGATTTAAGTAAACCAAGAATGAACATCAGCAAAAGCAATCCGAAGTTTTCCGGCGCAAAAATAAGTAAAAAGTCTAAAACACCAAAATAAAACACCATTTTTTTAAAGAAAAAATATAAATAAATATAAACCAATCTTCATTTCAATCAAGATTGTTTTCAGGTGACAAAAAGGGTGCCTTGCTGTGAAGCAGGGCGCCCACTAAAAAGCAAAGAGACAACTTACATAATCAACCCACCAAAAAGGATAACACATGAAAAAATTTATCGAAAAAGCAAGAAAAGCCCTGTTCGGCACACGATGCTACGCCATCATAATAGGCGAACGAGGCAGCGGCAACCGCTACTACGTGGCATCGGAGATTCATCTGACAAAAGAGTCGGCATTGGAACACCGCAAGAGAATAGAACAGACTCGCGCATACGTGTATGTAACTACCATTTCTTTCAGATGGAGGCACAAACCATGAAAAACAAGAAACAAAAATCACCTGTTGTGGAAACAACAAGGATGGGAGACATAACATTCCATCGAAACGGACGGATAGACATCACAGCACATGTGGCGCAATCGCTCACCCTAAAGCCTGGAGACGTGGTGAACATCATGGAAAAAGACACCTGCTGCAAGGAATACTACATCTATGTGGCAAGAAGGAAAGAACAGGCGATGGGCAGACATGCCTGCACGTGCCACAGGGTGAAGGACAAAGGCAACTACCTCAGAGTGTTCAGCAAAATGCTGGCAACATTCATGCTGAGCATTTGCCATGCCGAAGACAAGGTGGCTCTAAGAGTAGGCAAAATGGAAAAATTGGAAGGAATAGGACCTGCCATGCCAATCATCACACTAACACAAATGCACACCATTTAAAATTTTAAAAAACCATGAGAAAACACATAACATTCAACACCATGGCATCACGCCATGACAAAAACGACGGAAACTGCACCATAATGCACAACATGGTGGCAGGTGAAGGAACAGCAAACCCCACCGAAATCTACTGCGAGGAAACGGGAAGTCTAAGAGAAGGGTTGACACTGGTGGCAACACACCAAGGCGAGGGGTACTGCCACCTCATCGTGGAGCAACAGAATGGAGATGGGACGTACGACTACCTCTGGAGCGAGGAGGATGCAGAAGTCACCACTCCCCTACTCTCACACGCATCGCATTTCAACGACTTCACATCATTAGGCGACACCCTATGCATGACAGGCGACGACACCATCGTGATGGCATTGTGGTTGCAGTCCGACAACCACTATTGCATAATACGGAGGGAAGGTCTGCTCTACGACATCCATGTGGGTCAGGACATGCAGGAGCGCGTCACGGTGTCAACACCCATCACGCCAACTGTCGGGAAGTGGCTACAGGCACAAGGACAAGAAGTCGAAAAACTGCAGGAGGTCATGGAACATGCCATAGACCAAGCGCGAGCCAACAGAGGTGGAGGATGCTTCAAGCACGTCTGCCTCGCCATCACAGCACTGCGACTGGCAGACGACACGCACATCATGTTCTCCAACATTTTCGCACTGATTCCGGCTGACATGACCACCACCATAGAGGCTGACCACGAAAGAGGGATGCTGTCGGCCACCACCTACCTGCACAGGCATGCCATCTCCATCGACATGAGAGACAGGGAATGCCTCGACTCTGCCATGATAGCTGGAGTAGATATTTTCCTGAGCGAGCCCATCAACTTCATCGACACCAACAACGTGGAAGTGCTGACAGACCAAGAAGGCAGGACAACAGCACTAACGTTCCGCCACCAAAACCGACGTGACACCATGCAGTCAATAGAAAAAGCCTCTTTCCACCTTGCCATGACCATCACACGCCAACAGTTGGGCGAGACATTGGCAATCCAAGACATCGCAACCGACAGCACACCTATAGACCTCGACGACTTCCGACGCACGGCAATGGGGGCGAAATGGGCTTACTGCCACAACCACCGCCTGTCGGTGGGCGACATCGCGCAGGTGCTGTTCAGCCCCTTCGAGATTGGAATAAGATACAGGTTCGCCTCGCTGAGCAGGGAGGAACGACAACAACTGACACCCGAACAGCAGCAAGAGGCTCTCCAAGGAGAATGGATGGCTGGCAGCAGGGCAGACATCAACGACAACCACGACGGACAGACCGTGAACATTGTGGTGAGGGCGGTAACCGACGACGACAACACAAGGGAGATGTGGTGGAAAGGACAGACTCAATATCCCATGCCGGGAATGATGATGTTTCCCGACGGACATGTGCGCGAACTGGAATACCACATCAGGATGGACAACAGCAATGGCAGTCGGTTCTTCAAGACCACGCAACCTCTTGAAAAATGCCACAACAAGGGGATGGCTGTTGCCATACACACGCCAAGGAACCTGACTCACAGGGTGACACGTCCTGCATTCCTCTCCTTGTTGCTGCAACAACAGAGGGTGCTGACTTATGATGACACCAACGGGGAATACTGCACCAGCTACGAGCTATGGGATGAGGAGAGCGAAGAGGATTTCTTGTCCAACTATGAAAAGGCGCAGACATCGTGGGTGATGACAAGACAACATTCCTTGCTGTGCACATCATGCCAAGACAACCCTCTCGTATTCCCACTACAAAGCAGGGTGCTGGTGGGCGACGGAAGGCTGCTCTACCTGCAGGCGAATACAAGGAGGACTGCCGACGGACTTTTTGGCGACGGACAATACCATGCCTTTACCGACCAGGGAATATATGTGCTGAGACTGTATGGCGGCAAATGGCAAGCACGACAAGCCGTGACGAGAATCAACATGGTGGAGAGATGCCGACCTGTCGCCACCAACGACGCTGTGGCTTTCGTGGCATCTCGTGGGGTGATGATTGTCAGAGGCTCCACATGTTCCTGCATCTCCGACGAACTGACTGCGCGCCCCACAACACTGCAAGCACTACCACGCATAGAGGAAATCATAAACACAGAACCCGACATCGGCATTGACACTACTTGCGACTTCTCGTTTCACCCGGAACACGCTCTGCAAATGGTCTTCGACAACACCAACGACCAACTGTGGCTCCTTTGCAACAATGGAGAGACACAATCATGGTGGACCTATTCGCTGAAAGAGAAGACATGGGCGACAGCAACATCCAACATCTCACACGTGGTGGGCGGCGCCAACAACCTCTGGGCGACAAGCGAAAAGGATGGAAACACATGTGTGGGCCGCCTGATTTTCGGTGCAAATGGCAGGCGACCAGTATTCATTCTCACACAACCCCTTTCCTTGGAGGCAGCGCACGTGAGGAAAACAGTGCATAGAGTCATCATCCGTGGACTGTTCACCGACAGCGGACGCACGGGCAGTCATCTTGGCATGGCTCTTTACGGCAGCAACGACCTGACGCATTGGCATCTGACAGGCACAAGCGACAACATCTACCATCAGCAACGAAGAGGCACGCCCTATGCTTGGCTAAGATTGGCTGTGATAGGCAGACTGCTACCATCTGAAAACATAGAGGGGGCAAGCATAGAATACCATGCAAGACACGACCTGCACATCAGATGAAAAAGAAAAAAGCCAATCAATAATGAACAATAAAAGCAAAAAACACTTCAACTTGTCTTTTTTAATCTCCAAAGGCTGTCCTTTTCAGTTATTTTTTAGTATTTTTGCAACAAAATCCAAGAACACCACCTAATAATGGAATCCATAAGAATTTGCATACACAAGCAACAAGGTAGAGATGGACTGGTTCCCATCATCACATACCCACAAGAATCCACTTACGACTTCAGACTGCACAATGACAAGGAGGACATGAAAAACATCTCCTCCAACTCGGCATACAACATACGCATATATCCTGATGGCAGCAACATACAGGCATCGCTCATAGAAAGCTTCGAGCAAGACCTGATAGAGTTCGCCATTCTCATAGACACCAAGAACAAGACCGTGGAAGGCAACTTGGTGATAGAGATGTTGGGACAACTGGCAAAGGCATACGACACTTTAGCTGTCAATGACCCACAGCCGAGAAACAACAAGTCTTTCATGAAAGCCGTGACGGACATCTTCCAGAAACTTTCCGACAAAGCCATGCCCGGCTACCCCACACCACTGAAGGTGGCAAAGGAGGACAGCGAGGAGCCGTTGACCTACTACATGAAATACAAGACTTTGGGCGAGGTTGCCACTCTGATGCACTATCCCGACCAGGAATTCTTCGAGAAGACATCCTCCGTATATTTGATTCCCGACAACGTGAACCCTTCATTTCCGCAACGATGCAAGCACGTGCATTCACTCGTGCTACGCACCTTCAAGATAAAGTCGCCCCAAGGATATGAATACGGCCAAGTGAAAGAGGGCGAGACCGTGAAAATTCACTTGAAGGGAAAGGAAGGCATGCTGCCCATGACAACCGAGGTGGCGGGTGATGTCACGAAGCCAAGTCCGTATGGCTATTTCGACACCACGACAAACACCATACGCATCGACGAAAGAGCCATCAAGTTCTACTATGAACTGAAATTCATAGTGAAATTCAACGGCAGGCAACTAAGGTCATGCTTGGTGAGGTATCATGGCGACCAGATAATACCCGACAGCAACGGATGCTACCTCATAAAGGTGTATGAAGACCAGGTGAACGATGCAGGATACATCTACTTCTCCGGAGAAGGTTTCAAGGATGACAAGATACAAGTCACCCCAGGCATAGTGAAACAGCAAGAATTTGTCTTCACACCAGACCCACAGCATGGTCTCACACGGGTGATTCTCGACTTCAACGACGGCAGACCCATCCACGCCACAGTTGACGTGGGGACAAACGACCGCCTGTTCCACCAACTGGAAGGGGGAAAGGTAAAAGGATATCCCGTGAAGAAGCGTGGGGAGGAATATCACATGTTTATTCCAAGAAAACTGACAAAGGCTTCAAAGAACACTCTGCGACTGCTCAAGTTCGGATTCATGGTGTTTTTCACACTCGCGGCATATTCCTTGGCTACATGGTTGTTCACCCAACACTGGCCCTGGCCCATCGAGCAAGCCACTTCTACGATGAAGAAGACGAATGTGAAGCAGAAAGTGAACGAAGAAGGCGTGGTGACAAAAGTGGAGGACGACGATGACGAAAGTGGACTGATCATCAACGACGACGACCAATTCTCTCTCGAAAAAGCCGACAATGATTATCTCAAGACGCACAACATCTGGAGGAAGGACTCCATAAGGAGCAACAAATATCAAGAAGCTCTCAACACCATCTACAATGGCAGCACCAGCGAAATAAAGCTAAAGGGCTACAATGGCAAGGTGATAGAAAATGAACTTTGGGGCAAGATATGGAGCGACTTCATAGTGCCAAACAACGTGAAGACTCACAAGGCAAAAGAGATTTTCGAACAGGTCACAAAAGACCACAATACCCTCGACCTGCAAGTCCTGTATGAGAAGTTGGCAAGGAGCGCTCTCACAGCTGGCGACGTGGCTTATCCCAACTCTCCCTCACAACCTTCAAATAGGCAAAAAGTGGTAAATGATGCGCAACCGGTAGGCACGGAGCAATCCACCTTCCCACAACAGGACAAGCCGGTGGTTCCCCCCACACCTCTGCCCAACAACTAACATGGTCAGGCACAAATCAAGAAGCCATCGGCACAACAACAGATTAGGGACATTCAACAGTGACAGCATACCACGAACATGGGCGCGGAAATCTCCGCGCCCATGTTCGTAATCATTATTCGAGCCTCCTTTGCAAGCCAAGCGTCAAACAGCGTCGAAACCCTTGGTGCTGATGCTCTTCATCACGTCCTTGATGGTCAGTTCATGAAAGCCATCTTCATGCAATTGCTGTGCAATACGGGCGTCAACAGCCTTCTCTTCCTCATTTTGCACATACTCGCAGGCCTTGCCTTTCATCTCGGCTATTGCCCACCCAACCAATGCGGCGGCGAAAAACACCGCCAATGCGATAATTGTTCCAAACATATTGTTTCGTTTTTCTGCTGCAAAATTATTCATAAAAAACCATTCTTCCAAATAATATGTCATGGAAAATATGTGTTTCACACCTTTTCCATGCGTTTTCTCACACGACGACAAACGAGAAGGAGGCTCTCTCTCAATTGTTGGCTGGCACGCTCCGCCTTCTGTCGCCACGGCATGGCTTGTTCGGGCGACACAATCTCCAACCACTCGCACATGGCTGTCGAGGTGATGTATTCATCTGCCAATATCGCCCAATAGTCCACAGTAGCCTTAGATATGGTTCCCGGAATGTCAAGATGCAACACATAGTCACCTGCTTCCAAATGCTGAGGAAGGATTGTCGCATCTCCCTCCACAGGCGACGGTTCTTCGTCTATAAGGTAGGGTTCGAACATCTTGCGTACATGGCAATAGGCTCTCCACAGCACCCTTTCCACATGGTCAAGGTTCTGACCTTCCACAACGTCCCGCACTTGATGCTGACAATGTCCTGGGGTTAGGACATCGCCCACCACATAGGCGTTGTTCGACAAGTTGTAGATTATCCTTCCACGCGACAATCTTATCGTCACTTCTGTATGTCTCTTCATGATTCCTCCTTTTCCTCTGTCTGGTCGTTGTTTTTTGCAACAACACGAAACGCACATGCAGGACGTCTTTTCCTGCTCCACAATATCTTCTCCACGTCGTCCAGAGCTTGTCGTGCCTGCTCGTCGTACATGCCTTGCCGTTCTTGCCACGTCGTTGCCATCCATCGTGCAAGCACCATGGCTGTGAGATAGTCTTCCATCCTCTGCCTCAATGCTCCTTTCTGTGTGTCGTCCCAGTTGTCTGGCATCTGCAACACGGTGTTGCAGCCATCCCTATCCACATGGAAGATGCCTTCGCCGCCCAACCACTCTCGAAGTCTTTGGCAGACCATGGCACACCCTTCTCGCCAATAGTTTTCCAATATTGGCAAGTCGGCATCCACCACCGCCACACGCTCGTAACGTGTGGCGGCTTCCTCATCTTTCACTCCTTGCCAAGCGGTTGCCATCTTCACCCTATGCATCACAACCGCTTTCTTCACATCCACTCTTGTCTTTTTCATTTTTCCCTATTGTTTCCTCTTAAACGTCTTCCTCCGGCTCCGCCATCTCCTGCGGCTCCGTCGGCGGCACGTAGTTCTCGTATGCGGCTATCTGCTCCTCCGTCAGGCTTCGTGTCGGATAGTCGTCGGCTCCCAAGTTCTTGTAGAGGTATCTGAACGACGCGCCAGCCGGGATGATGTTGTCCCTCCAGGTCAGGTAGTCGCCAAACTTCAGCGACACGGTGCCGGCGGGGGACGCTGCGTCGAAGCGATTCAGCAGAGGGCAGATACTCACGGCGCCCATGCCGTCGAAAACGTTGTCGCGCACGTCAACGGTAGTGTAGTCGATGCTGTCGTCGGCGCCGGTGGCGCGGAACAGGTAGGTGTTGAAAAGTGCCTCGCGGTTCGCGTAGCTGCTGTTCCCGTCGGGGCGCATCATCCAACCGTCGGAGTTCCTCCAGTCGCCGCCGGTGATGTACCGGCTCACGAACGTGTTCCCCCTCATCGTGAAGTGCGTCACGGGCACCTGACCTGCGGAGTCGCCCACAATGCCGCCCTCGCCGGCGTTCACCACGTTGTTCGAGAAGTTCACCTCCTTGAAGCGGAAGTAGTATGTCACGCCATCCCTCTCTATCTTGCTGTTCTTCGTCAGCGTGGTGCTGTTTATCAGCAGCGTCAGTATCTTCGCCGCCTCCGACGCGTCGTCGCCCGTCAGCACGTCGTTCACCACCTTGTCGTGCATCTTCTCGTAGAAGTAGCGGTCGCCGTCCCAGTCATCGTCGGGGCTCGCGCCGTCGGCGGGCTTGTTCGAGTCATACCAGGCTGCCCACACCCTCTTCAGGTAGGCGCAGTCTATCGCATAGTCGTTGTGCTTGAAGTAGCGCACAAGGTCGCGCTTGGGAAGGCCGCCTTTCACGTAATTGGTGTTCGTGCTCTTCGCCTTGAAGATGCCGGAGTTCACGTGCGTGGGCCATCCCAACGGCTTCAGCTCGCCGTTCCACACGTGGCGCAGCGTCGTGGCGCCCCTCACGTCAGAGGGATCCAGGCGGCTGTAGTCGAACTTCGCTATGTTCCTCACCGTGTTGTTCGCGTAATACACCTGCACGCAGTTCATGTAGGCGTCGTAGGTCTCGCAATGCGAGAAGAACATGTGGTCGGTCTCGCTGCCGGCGTACTGCTGTGTCGGGTCCACCACGAGCGACACGCCGCTTATCATGTCGCGGATGTCGTTGTGGAGCATATAGACCACGCTCGTCTCTATCAGAGCGCCGCAGCAATACACCGAATCCCTGTCGTTCCACGAACGGTTCTTGAAGACCACGCCCTTGCCCCTGAACGTGTTGCCCGCCACGAACATCGGGCAGCTCAGGTAGCAGTTCGTCTGACCGTAGCTCGTCGAACTGTTCACGGTACCGAAGTACATGCCGGCGCGCTCTATGTCCAAGAACGTGTTCCCCACCACGCGGAAGCTCCTCATCACGCGGAGGTCGGCGCTCTCAATGTTCTTCGAGCCACGGAAGATGTTGTCGGAAATCATCATGTGGTCGATGCAGTTGCTGTCCAGGACGCGGCGCATGTTCTCGCCCAAGCCTTCCCTGCTGTCCTCGTAGGGCTGGCTGGTTGAGCCGCTGTAGCATCTCATGTAGATGTAGTAGCCGCCGGCGACACCCGCGGCGCTGCCGAAGTCGCACCCCGTCACCTGTATCTGGCGGATGGCGTCGGTCATGCTGGTGCGTATGTATATCGTGCGCACGCTGTCAGCATGGCGGCGCAGCAGCCTCACCTTGCGCAGGTTCAGCGAGTGCTCCGTGTAGAACAGGGCGCATTTCACCACGAAGCCGCCAGTGGCGGCACCTTCCACCTCGCCGTCTATCACGAAGTCGTGGGGCAGGTTTATCGCGTTCGTCTTGTAGCTGTCGGGGTAAGCCGCGCTCGACGAGCAGTTCACATACACGTAGTACATCTTCGTCAGCTTCATGCCGATGCAGGTCTTCACGCCGTTCACCTCATGGCTGAGCACCGCCCTCAGCAGCGACGCGTTCGAGCCTCCTGTGGCGTTCGAGTACGTGCTGGCGGTGTCGCCGTCGTATTCCACGAGCGACAGCGCCGGGGAGAGTGTGGCGCCGAGGGCGTTCATCTCGTCCTCCGTCCAGATGTGGGGCGTGGCGCTGTTGATGCCCAAGCCCACGGCGGCGTTGGGATGCAGACCGCCGAGGCTCAGCGAGTTCCTCACGTCCTCCTCCGTCACGTCCTCGGGTGCCTTGGCGAATATCCCCTTGGTGTAAGCCCCGAAGTTCCCCTTCGTGTAGTCGAACAGCTGCGGGTCCTCGGGCTCGGGCGTCACGTCGCCGCCACCTTCTCCGCCGCCTTCTCCGCCTTCGCCACCTTCGCCACCGTCGCCGTCGGTTCCGCCACCGCCGCCTCCAGCAGCCGGAATCTGCACCAAGGAATATGTGTTCGTGCCGTTCAGCACCTGCACGTAGAGCACCTTGTTTATCGCGTCCACGTACAGCGCCTCCTCGCTCGTCACCTCCACCCATTGCCTCTGGCCTCCGGTCACCTTCCGCGACTCGTATATTTTCCCCGTCTGAGTGTTCAGCCAGTACAATCCTCTCGGGAAGCGGGACATTATGCTAACATCGTCGCCCATTATCACCGGCGTCGCGGCCTGCACCCAGTTCAGCATCACCACCGTCTGCCGCAGGCCGGCTTTCAAGTCGGGCAGGTCTCCTTCCACGGTTCCCACCCTCATGTCAAGCTCTCCCACGTCAGTGCCGAGATCTTCCACGTCGCTTCCCAACCGCTCTATGTCTCGCGTGTTCTGCTCCACCTGACCGGAAAGCCCGGGATCGTCCTCGCCACCGCTGCCGCCACCGCCAACGACGAGATTCACATGCCCTAAGATGTTCGGGGTGTGCACCGCGCCGCCGTTCACGCTTATCGACTTTATGGCGGTCCGCATCTTCGTATCTACATACTCCGTCAGTCCCGTGGTCTTCTCCAACGTCACCGCTCCATCTGCCAAGTTTTCTGTATTTACCAAGAAAATGCCTTCAATGGCTTTGGCGGTCCACATTCCCCTATTGGGATCATCGTTGACAGGATTCCACATCAACACTGAGCAGCCTTTCACCTCGATACCGTCAAAATGCACATAACGTCCTGGCCGAGAGGATATATAGAACACTCTATAGCCACTGGGACAATGAGGCTGGGTGGTTGTATCTGCCACGCCAGCGAACACATATCCTTGTGCCACGATATCGTCTATGATGGCGCGTGCCTCTTCATATCTGTCGAGGTCGAAAGCATTCTCCAACTCTACGTCCCCAACCATCTCCCATATTCCATGCCGTGTGCAGTGCCACATTTGCGGGGATGCCGACACTCCCACAAGTGCCCAGTCGCCCACCTTTGGCTTGGGTACTGCTTCATGCAGACGTTCTTCAGTGGTGAAGAACCCTCTGTCGTGTCCCTGAAGATGATGGCAAAGCAGTCTGCCTTCCACCACAACATCGTCCTTGAAAACGGCTCGCTGTTGCGTGATGACATGTCCCCCCACCCTAAGGTCGCCCATAAGGTGCAAGTCTCCTGTTTGGTGCAACAAATGATATGAGTCGGTGGTGGTCCAGGAGTCGAGCAGCCAATTGTGCTGGTGTCCATCCCAGATGTATATGTCGTTGCCTATATGTATGAAGTCTCCTCGGTTTCCTCCATGTGGAAGGCAAAGCCACACATGGGCAAGCGAATCAAAAGTGCCGAGGTCATTTGTTTTTCTGTTTTTCATGTTTTTGCATTTTTCGTTACATCATGCTTTGTGTTGTCATTGCCTTGCATCTCCTATGATGTCGGCAACTTTCTTAGCAGTCCGAACAATGACGTCATGATAGATTGCATCTGGCAACCTTATGGTGTCGTCGGCTTCCACATGTGGCTTGGGCACATATTGCGCATATTCAATCCCCACCCCATTTGGGGTGTTGGAACTGTATAGCTCCGCAACCAAGCCTGTAGGACGTTGGCAGATGAACGCCATTGGTCTGTCGGGATTTCCCCTTACTCCTGGAAAAGGTGATGACTGCCAAGCATGTTCTGCATCTGTCTCTTTCTTTATTTGTGCTTGCCTGCACCAGTCGGTGAGCTTCACGGCAATCAGTTTCAGGCAGTCATCGGGCAGGGGCAGTATAGCCATTCCCATGCCTGGTGTCCCTTCTTGCCATGCCAGCAAGGCTCGTATGGGTTTCCCTGGTGTTAGCAACATGTCGTCGCTCTCTTCCATCACCTCAAGGGCGGCAGGTATGAGCACCGCACGTATCATGCTGTCGATGTCGAGGTTTTCATAACGGTCAGGAGCAATGAGTGGTCTCTCGCAGATGTTGAGGTCGAGCATGACTCTCGTGTCGCGTATGATTTTTGCCAAAGTGTATGTCATGGTATGTTTTCATCGTCGTCGGTTTCTTCATAAAATATTTGAGCCGCATTCTTTTCGGACTGTGCCGGTATATGAATTGGGTGGTTCTATTTCGAGCACATATCCTTTTTCTGCCGCCAGTTGAATGATTTGCGCACTGGAGCGGAGCATGGTGCGAGAGATGCCGAACGTATCGGCGCAATATTCCTTTGCATCGGCTATTGAGGAGAAATGCAGCACTTCTGGCTTTTCCTGACTGTCGGGCATGTCATGGTTTTCTGCCGCATGGTTTTCAGCATCCATGGGCATCAGTTTCACACGTGTGCCAAAGAAACGGTGCTTTTCGATGGCATTTTGCATGTTGGCATCAGAGGTGGTGAACGTGGAGCCTCCCAATGTGAGGGGGGTGAACGACAAGTGTATGTTGTTGTCACCCACTCTCACATTGATGCATATCTCCGAAGAAGAGTAATAAGTTTTAAGCATGTCTTGGAGTTGTAGATAGTTCAAACAATTTCGTCATTTTTCATTCCTGTGCCAGTTGGAGTCTGGCATGTGCCTTGCGGTATCTCAGGTAGAGGCAACTGATTTCCTGTATCACCACGGCGTCAGTGTTGCGCACTCCAGCCTTTTTGAGGTCGAGGATGTTCCTGCTCCAACTGAGGTATGTCTTCTTTGTGAGGAATTCGGGGTCGAGTGCGAACGCGCAGTCTGCCATCCCGTTGAGGTCGAAGAGCTCGTCGTGCATGGCGAGGATTTCGCCGAAGTCGGTTTCCCATGATTTGAACTTCAGGTTCCATATCTCCACGGTGTCCTTGAGGCGGAACTTGTCGCTGTCGATTTTTGACAAGGCTGCCAGGAAGTCGGAGCCGCAAAGCAACACCTTTCTCTTGTTGCCTATGCCTGTTCCCACAAAGAGGTCCTTGGATATGTCCACAAGGTCGTTGTCGGAGATGACTGTGGTCTGCTTGTTGGAATCATAGGAGCCAACCTCAATGTCTTTTCCTGCCTGCCACCAGATGCCCTTTGTGAACCATTGCGTCATGCCGTCTTTCACCGAGTGGTTCACCATGCTCATGTCTCCAAAGAGGAATGAGTTTTCCATTGCCAATCTCATGTCGTAGATGCTGTCTTCCTCGAGATCGGAGAAGCCCCAATCCACTTCTTTTGCCGCAATCTTGTCGAGTGTCGATTGCTCTATCTGCGCCATGAAGTTCTGACAATATTGCAACTCGGAAGTTGGGATGTTGTTGAACCTGCCCGTCTGTACGTCGAGTTCACCGCACGACTTTCCCATCCTGATGAGTGTGGTGTTTGCCTCTATCGCTGGCACTCCGATAGGTTGTGTGCCGACCATGTTGCCGTTTACGGCGAAAACGATGGGTTGTCCGTCGGATGTTCTTCCGCATACGCACAGCACGAGGTCGGGCGTGTTGACATCATTGGGATCGTACTCCACTCCTTTGTAGTTGTACTTTGCTTTCACTCCCACCACTCTGATGGTGTCGTCGAGGGTGAACATGTCTGGGTCGGCAACGACAATGGCTGTTGACACACTGTTGGAAGCAGCGACTGCGGTTCTCAGGGTGGTCTTAACCGGACGCGTGCCCACGCTGTAGTATTTCACCTCAAACGACTTGGCTTTCTGTGCTGTGGCATAACGTGAAATCTGGTCGATAGGGGTTGCCATGGGACGGATGCGCGTTATTCGCTCGTCGATGTCTTTTTGATACATCTCGTCATCGCCATCTGCCCTTGCGTAGGATTGAGTGAGTATTCCATCGGGATTGGTGGGGTTGAGTGCTGCCGCTCCTGCGGTGGAATGTGGTTCTGTCGTACCCTTGTAACGTTCTTCGCCGGCGCGTGTGAATCCGGCATCTTTCATCTTGCTCATGTTTTGCTTTTTTTAATTGGTTATCCTAAAATCACTGCAAAGATAAGCTCCAAAAGACGCCATGCCCCGTCATTTTAAAATGGGCGAGAAAAAAGACCTTAAAGGCAGTAACAGTTCAGCGAATAATTTCATGGAGTGCCCTAACGGGCAGAAATCATACAAATCAATTCAAATCTGACAAATCTTTATATTTTTTCATCATAGCAATTTGTTTGATTTGTAAAGATTTGA